>JASHRV010000300.1 GCA_030037175.1 Acetobacteraceae bacterium | reverse complement strand
CTGCGCCCGCGCGGGGCGGCGACGGTCACGCTGCATACGGCGCCGGGCGCATGGGTGACGCTTGCCGCCGTGGATGAGGGCATATTGCGGCTGACCAATTTCGCATCGCCCGATCCGGTTGGGTATTTCTTCGGGCGGCGCGCGCTCGGCGTCGATATCCACGATGAGTGGGCGCGGCTGCTGCGCCCGGCGGAGGGCGCCTTGACGGTGCTGCACCAGGGCGGCGGAGGCGAGGAGGAGGGCGCGGCGCTGCCGCCGATTCCGCAGCAGGTCGTTTCGCTTTTCACCCCGCCGGTGCAGGCGGATGCCGACGGCATTGCGCGCATCACGCTGGCGCTGCCGGATTTCGACGGCCAGCTCCGGCTGATGGCGGTGGCGTGGTCGGGCGGCAAAGTGGGGGCGGCGCATGAGGACGTGCTGGTGCGCGATCCGCTCGTCGCCGAGGCGCTGCTTCCGCGCTTTCTGGCGCCGGGGGATTCCGCGCGGCTGGCCGTACTGTTGCACAATGTCGAATTGCCGGCGGGCGCTGTTGCCGTGCGGATCGCCGCGTCGGGCGCGGTTTCGCTGACGGGGCCGGATACGCTGCACGCGACGCTGGCCGCCGGTGCGCGGGAGCTTGCGGCGACGACGATTTCGGCGAACGCGGCGGGGATGGGGCATATCATCCTCGACGTGACCGGGCCGGGCGGGTTCACGGCGCGGCACGAGAGCGACATCTCCGTGCATCCGGCGCGGGGCGCCGTTGTGGCGACCGCGGGAGGCGAGATCGCGCCGGGTGCGACGGCGATGGTTGCGCCGGACACGGCCGCATTCCTGCCCGGAACCTGGAAGGCCACGCTCAGCCTGGGCGGCGCGGTTCGTTACGATGCCGCGGCGATGGTGCGCGCGCTCGCGCTCTATCCGCTCGATTGCCTCGAGCAGGCGACGAGCCGCGGCCTGCCGCTCGCGGCGCTGCCCGATGGCGCGGTGGCGGGTCCCGATCGGGCAGGACGGCTGCAGCAGGCGGTGGAATCGGTTCTGGACCGGCAACGCTACGATGGCGCGTTCGGTTTGTGGACGTCCGAGGATGAGGCTTCGCCATGGCTCACCGCCTATGCGACCGAATTCCTGCTGCGGGCGTGGAAGGCGGGCGCGGCGGTGCCTCAGACGGCGCTCGACGCGGCGCTCGCCTGGCTTGCGGGTGAGGCTTCGCAGACGGACTCCGACGGAATGAAGGGCGCGGCGAAGATTTATGCCGCCTATGTGCTGGCGCTGGCCGGCCGCGCGCCGGCCGGTGCCATTCGCGTCATTCAGCAGAACGAGGCATCGCTTCCGACACCGCTCGCGCGTGCCCAGCTCGCGGCGGCGCTCGCGCGAATCGCCGAGCCGGAGGCGGCGAAGGCGCTGTTCCGCGCGGTGCTCGCCAATCCGGGCCGGGAATTCTGGGCGGCCGATTACGGCAGCGCGCTCCGCGATCAGGCGGCGACCGCGGTGCTGGTGCGCGAGAGCGGGCTCGATGTGGCGACGGTGGGGCAGCTCGCCGATTCGCTGCCGGGCGCCGATCTCGATCCGGCCGCGCTGGATACGCAGGAACAGGCATGGACGGCCGCGGCTGCCGCCGCGATCGGGGCGGCGGCGCCGCCGCTTTCGGTGACGATCGATGGCCGCACGCTGGCGCCCGCGCCGGCGGCGTCGTTGCCGATCGTGGGACCGATGCGGATTCGTAACGATGGCGATGTGCCTGTACGGCAGAGCATCGCCGTTGTCGGCATTCCGCGCATCGCGCCGGCGGCCGCACGGCACCTGATGCGCGTGCGCCGGCTGTTCTACACGCCGGACGGCAAGATGCTCGATCCCGGAAAGCTCGCGCAGAACACGGTTTTTGTCATGCTGGTGGAAGGTGGGGCCGAGGATGGCGAGGCCCATCAGGCGATGCTGCTTGCCGGCCTGCCGGCGGGCTGGGAAATCGCCGGGCGGTTCGCGGACGGCAAGGTCCCCGGCATGGACTGGCTCGGCGAGCTTTCCGCGACGGCGGCGCAAACGGCGGCTGACGATCGCTTTGCCGCCGCGCTCGATCTGAGCGCCGAGCATCCGGATTTCCGGATTGCCGTGATGCTGCGCGCGGTGACACCGGGCAATTACGAGCTTCCGGGCCTCGAACTTGCCGACATGTACCGCCCGGCGATTTTTGCCCGCCAAGGCGCGGTGCGGATCGACGTGCTGCCGCCTTCGCCGTGAGGGTGCTGGCGTGAGGCGTATCGCGGTCGCATTGGCCGCGCTTGCGCTGCTGGCGGTGGGCGTGGCGGCGCTTGATCGCGCTTTTCCGCCGGATCTTTCGCGGCTTGCCGATCCGGGCGGAATGATTCGTGATCCCGAGGGCCGGGTGCTCGCATTTCGCGCCGCGCCCGGCGGGGTGTGGCGCTTCGCTGTGCGCGCGCGGGACGTTTCGCCCTTCATGCTGCGGCTTTTGGTCGCGGTGGAAGATCGGCGTTTCTATCTCCATCCCGGCGTCGATCCGCTGGCCGCGCTGCGCGCCGTTGCTCAGGCGGTACGGGCCGGGCACGTGGTTTCCGGCGGCTCGACCATCACCATGCAGGTGGCGCGCCTGCTTTCGCCGAAGCCGCGCACGATCGGCGCCAAGCTGATCGAGTGCCTGCGCGCGCTGCAGCTTACCGAGCGCTTCGACAAGCGCCGGATTCTTTCGATGTGGCTTTCGTTGGCGCCGTTCGGCGGCAATCTCGTCGGCGTGGAGGCAGCGGCGCGGGCCTATTTCGGCGAGGATGCCGTGGCGCTCGACCCGGCTCAGGCGGCGCTTCTCGTCGCATTGCCGCGCCGGCCCGAGGCGCTGCGGCCGGACCGTCATCCGGACCGCGCGGTGCGCCTCAGGAACCGCATCCTGCTGGCGGCAGGGCGGGAGGGGCTGCTTCGCCCGGCGGAGGTGGCGGCTGCGCTCGCCGAACCCGTCCCGACGCGCCGCATCCCCATGCCGGACGATGTGCCGTTGCTGTTCGCGCGGCGGGGCGGCGATCTCGTCAGCACGATCGAGAGGCCGCTGCAGCGCGCGCTTGCGGCGCTGGCGGAGGGCGAGCTCGAACGGCTGCCAGCCAATGTCTCGATGGCGATCATGATCGCGGATCTCAGGAAGCGCAGCGTGGTGGCGGCTTTTCCGGGAGATGCCGGCAACGTGATGCGCGCTGGGGCGCTCGACCTCACGCGCGCCCTCCGCTCGCCGGGTTCCGCGTTGAAGCCGTTTCTATATGCGCTCGCGTTCGAAGACGGGCTGGCCACGCCTGGCACATTGCTGCCGGATGGGCCGGAACGGTTCGGCGGCTACGCGCCCGAGGATTTTTCCCACCGCTTCTCGGGCCGTGTCACGGCCGCTGCCGCGCTGCAACGTTCGCTCAACCTTCCGGCGGTGGTGCTGCTTGCCCGCTATGGGCCGGAACGTTTCGTTGCCGCCTTGAAAGATTACGGGCTTCGCCTGCCGCCCGGCGCAGCCGCCTCGTTGCCGGTGATCCTGGGTGGCGCGGGGATTACGCTCGATCACCTTCTGGCGCTTTATGCGGCGCTGGCGAGCGATGGGCGTGTTGCGGCGCTGGGATACGTGCCGGGCGCCGCGCCGGGTTTCGCGGCCCTGCTTTCGCCTGCCTCCGCCGAGGAGGTGGCCGCGATCCTGACCCGGCCCATGCCGGGCGGCGGGCCTCGAGGGATTGCATGGAAGACAGGCACGAGTGCCGGCAACCGAGACAGCTGGGCGCTCGGCTTTGACCGCGCGCACGCGGTTGGGGTGTGGATCGGTCGCCCCGACGGATCAGCGCGCGCCGGGGATCAAGCGGCGGATACCGCGCTGCCGGTGCTCGCGCGGGTCTTCGGCCTGCTGCCGGCCGCACCGCGGCCCGAGACCGTGGCAGTCGTGCCTTCCATCCTGTCGGCTTCGCTGCCATCCGACCCGCTGCAGATACTTTCTCCGCCGCCGGCCGCGATATTTTCCGGCCGTGTTCCGATCATGCTGCACGCTGCCGGCGGAGAGCGGCCGCTCAGCTTCCTCGTGAACGGAGCGCCCATCGTATCGGTCGCGGCATTGCGGGAGGCGCAATGGCTGCCGCCCAGCCCGGGCTTCTACCGGATAACGGTGCTGGATGCCGCGGGACATTCGGCCGAAACCTCTCTTCGCATCGTCGATGCCTCACCTCCATGACTCCCTCATCTTGCTGATCTAGTCCGCTCGTTCTAGAATTCGCGAGATTGCGGGAGATGATTGTTCGGTGGCACGGCCAAGGGAATTCGACGAAGCGGCGGTACTCGAGGCTGCGATGAACTGCTTCTGGGATCAGGGCTATGAGCTGACCTCCGTGCGGGATCTCGCAAGCCAAATGGGGATCACCGGAGCGAGCCTCTATAACGCGTTCGGTGATAAGCGGTCCCTGTACAGACGTGCGCTTGATCACTACCTCAAGCGGTCGGTTCACGACCGCATCGCCCGGTGTGAGCAGTTGGCGCCCGTTTCCGCGATTCGCGCTTTCTTCGATGAAATTATCGAACGGTCGGTTTTGGACAGGAAGAGGCGCGGTTGCCTGCTGATCAATTCGGCCGTCGAGGTCGCTCCACATGATCCTGAGTTCCGCGCGCTGGCTGTTGCGGAATTCGAGGCGCTGGAAAGGTTCTTTCGGGATCGTATCTCTGCGGGCCAAAAAGAGGGCGCGATTGCAGCGCTGCAGCCCCCCGAAGTGCTGGCGAAAACGTTGCTGAGCGTTCTGCTCGGCATCCGCGTGCTGGCGCGCACGCGTCCGCAGCGGGCGGTACTCGGTGGTGCCGTCGATGGGGTTCTGAGCCTGCTTGCGATCGACGCTTGAAAAGACCGGGCGCCATAGTGTGTTGTGCACCCTGCCGAGGTATTGAAAAGGACAAATTTTCTCTTCTTTTTCTGAAGAAAAGGACTTTTCCCTGTTTTCCGGAGCCGGCGCCGCCTCGGGACTCCGAATGAAAGAATCAATAGACGGACAAAAGTTCTTTGGTTCTTTCTTTCAAGAAAGAACAACCTTCCTTGCCTGCCGCACGAGCTTCTGGACGGTATCCCGGATTCCGTGATGGCGGATGGGGTGGGATTCGAACCCACGAGGAGTTGCCCCCTGGCGGTTTTCAAGACCGCTGCCTTAAACCGCTCGGCCACCCATCCGGCGTATCGTCAATCGTACCGAACAACGCCGCCATCCGGCAATCTCCGCCCCCACGGGCTTGGCAGCAGGCTTCTCTGTGCTATCCCTCCGCGCCATCCGGTGCACCAG
>JASHRV010000299.1 GCA_030037175.1 Acetobacteraceae bacterium | reverse complement strand
GCCGCTTCGAGCCAGGCGCGCCCGCGCCGGGAGAGCCCGGGCGGCGGCGCCGGGACATCCCCTTCCATCGCCGGGCGGTGGTTGAAGGGATGGCGCCCGGCGATCAGCTCCGAGGCCACGACCGCGAGCGCGAAGACATCGTCGCGCGGCTCCGGGGCGGCGCCCGCGATCAGCTCGGGCGAAGCGTAGGCGGGTGTCACGATCCGCGCGCGCGCGGCGGTGGAATCGCCGCCTTGCCGCCGCGCCGATCCGAAGTCGATCAGCTTCGCCGCGCCGGCGCGCGCGCGGATGAGGTTGCCGGGCTTGATGTCCGCATGGACCCAGCCGAGCGCGTGCAGGAAGGAAACCGCATCGGCGGCGCCGCACAGAAGATCGGCCGCCTGCGCGGGAGACAGCGCGCGGTGCGCGCGAGTGATCTCGGCGAGGCTTCCGCCCTCCAGCATTTCCAGGACGAGGAAGGGAATGCCGTCTTCGACGCCGCTCGCGGCAAGGCGCGCGATCGCCGGGTGCGCGAAGCCCCGCATCCGATCCGCTTCCGCGATCAGCGCCGCCGCCTCCTCCGCATCGTCGCTCAGCGAGCGGCGCAAAACCTTGACGGCGATGCGCGTGCCCGCATCGTCGCCGAGATCGCGCCCGCGATGGACGACGGCGGTCCGCCCGCGCCCGACGATCTCCCCGAGCCGGTAGCGGCCCGCGAGGAGCGTGCCGGGCGCAAAGGGCGCCGCCCCTTCCATCGCGGCGCTCTCAGAGCCGGGGAACACAGCGAAACTCCGCGAAGCCGCCGAGCGTGAAGGGATTGAGGACGGAACCGGCGGTGAGCACGAAGCTCGCCCGGTAGCCCTGCAGCGTGAAGGAAAGCGTGGTCCGGTCCGGGCTGCCGCCTTGCGTGTCCTGAGCCGTGTCGAACAGCCGGAACAGCGCCCAGGGGCCGGAGAATTGCGTCTGCACCGTCTGGCCGTTCACCAGCTGGAGCGTCAGTGAGGCGCTGCCCGCCGCGTTCGGATTGGGCCAGCGGAACTCCGTCGCCCGCGGCGGCTGGTGCTGATAGACGAGGTTCGTCTGGTTGATCGCGAGCGTCGCCGAGAGCACGCGCGGATCGAGATAGGAAGGCGTCAGCGAGAAGGTGACCGCGAGGTTGCCGCTGGTGTCGAAGAAGAGCGCCTGGATGCGCCGGGCCTGGTTGATCTCGGCGAGCACATCGCCTGGCAGGCCAAGCGAGAGCCCGTCCTGCGAGGCGAGGCTCAGCGCATTCCCCGCGCCGGAAAGGGTGAAGGGAGCGAGATTGCCGGCCACGAACTGATCGAGGACGCCGCGGCGGCCGAAGAAGCTCGCGAAATCCTGAAGCGTGACGTCGAGATCCGGCAAGGCCGCGCCCGCCGCGACGAAGGGAAAGCGCCCCGCGATCGATTGCTCGCAGACGGGCGCCACGGATTGCGCCCATGCGGCCTGGATGTGCTCGCGCGTGAGCTGGAGCAGGACATTCCAGATATTCAGATACAATCCGCTGAAGATTTCGTTCATCGGATGCGGCAGGGTCGCCGCCTCCACGCGCAGCCGGATCAGCGGATCGCCGCCCTGCCCCGAGATCACCTGCGCCGCGGCCTGGGCGGCGGCGGCCTCCGGGCTTTGCGCCGCCGCGATCCCGGACACGACGCCATAGGCCGAGGTGATGGCGTCCTGCACCCCGAGCGCCGGCGCCTGGCCGGCCCCGCCGGGCTTGAGAAGGGCGAGGAGCGGGGCGAACGGGGCGCGGATCGCATCGCCGGGCCAGGAGGTGCCCGGCAGCGGATTGGCGGGCTGGCTCCCCGGGACCTGCTGTACCGCCGCCGCCGCGAGCGGGCCGGCGCCGCCCACCGCCTTGGCGCCCGCCGCAAGCTGCGCGAGCGGCGACGGCTCGGGCGGCGGCACCGGCAGGTCGGTCTGGTTCTTCACCAGGGCGATGAGCTGCATCACCGGCGAGTCCGGCCCCGCCATCACCTGCAGCCCGGCCACCACGCTCGCGATATCCGGCAGCGCGCGCAGCACGATCTGGTTCAGGATCGCCTGCCACTGCTTGATGTAGTCCCGCACGTAATCGTTGGTGACCTGCTGGAGGAGCGCGGTCGATTGCGCGGCATCCGGCCCGCCGCCGATGCCGCCCACGACCCAGTCGCCCTCGACCGCGCGGCGCACGAGAAGCGGCGCCTCTTTCAGGAAGATCTTGTAGAATCCATCGCGGGTGTAGAGCGCCGGGACGACGACCGGCAGCCCGGCCTGCGAACGCAGCATGAGAAGCTGCGCGCCGCCGGCGCCGAGCGAGCCCGCGACATCGAGCGGAAACGCCGCGTTGCTCCCGGCTGCGTCCGCCTGCAGCTCGCCATAGATCAGCTCCGCGTCCGGGCGGCTCTGCAGCAGCGCGCGCGCGCCCTGGATCAGCGATGCGTTGAGGCTCACCGGCAGCGGCATGAGCGCGAGCAGCGGCTGCCAGTGCGCGAGCGCATCCGCCCTTCGGTCGGGATCGAGCGCGAAGATCGTGCCGAGGAAGGCGCTGCCCCAGGCGCCCACGCTCGCGCGCGAGAAGTGCTTCGCATCCCCGAGCATGAGATAGACCGTGAGCAGCGCGCGGATGCGGGAGGGGTTGTTTCCGGCCGCGACCGCTTCCTGAAGCTGGCTTTCGAGGGCTGACTGCAGAAGCGGCAGATAGCGTGTCTTGAGCAGGCGATCATAGGAGAGCGTCGCCGCGTTGAGCACGTTCTCGATATCGAGCGGCGTGAAGCCGATCGTCTGCTCGAGCAGCGTGTCGTTCGGCGCCTCGCGCGCAAGCCCCCGCGCCTCGTCGAGCAGCGGCAGGAGGGCGGCGATGGCGCTTCGCGTGCCCGGGCTGCGCGCGAGCGTTGCCTCCTGCGCCGCCGAAGCCGCGAATGCCTGAAGCCGCAGCCGATGGGTGCTGAATTCGCCGAACCAGAGCGAAGCCGAGGCGATCAGGCCGAGAACGCAGGCCAGATAGCCGCCCATATGGATGAGCGCCGTGCGCCGTTCCAGCTTCGGATTGCGCCCGCCGAGCCCCGCTTCCGGAAAGACGAAATCCCGAAAGACGCCGGCCACGAAGAAGGGCCGCGGAGCGCCGCCGTTGCCTGCCGGGCCCCGTGCCTCGCGCGGCCGCGTCATCAGGCCGAGCGGAGCGGCGAAGGACTCCTCCCAGGCGTCGATTTCCGCGGCCCCCGCCTCCTCCGCCGCGCCGGCTGCGGTGAAGAACACGCCCCGCAGCAGAGAGGGCGGCTCGTTGCGGCCGGTCCGCGTGAGCTCGGCGGCGTAGGCGAGCACGCCCTCCGCGGCGGCCGCGAGCTGCTCGGGAAATTCCATGATCGCGGCGCGGCGGGCGGGATTGCGCTCGGCCGCCAGCCGGAACGGCAGCAACCGGGTGGCGGCGGCGATGGAACGGGCGAGCTCGCGGCGCAGTGTCGCGATCGTGTCGCCGTTCTCCCCGGCGCGCGCGGCCAGCGGCAGCACCGCGCCGAAGGCGCGGCTTCGCGCCTCCTCGTCGAGATCGGAGAAATAGTCGGTGAATCCGCAAAGCAGGTCGCATTTGCTGATGACGAGATAGAGCGGCAGCGCGACCGAGAAGGTCGCGATCGCCTCCTGGCGCCTTGCGCGCGCGTAGCGGGCGAGCTCGAGCGCCTTCGGGCCCATGATCGCATCGACGCCCACGACGAGCACGATGCCGTCGAGCGGCCGCCGCGGCCGATGCTCCCGCAGATAGGCGAGCAGGTCGCGCCAGTTGACGCCTTCCGAGAATTTCGGCGTGGCGCTGATCAGGAGCCCGTCATCGGTGAACCACCAGCGGGTGCGGTTGCCGCGCACCTCCATGCGGATATCGTCGTCGCCGAGCCTGTCCGCGAGCGGCGTGCCGAGCCCCGCGCTCTCGACGAGCGAGGACTTGCCCGAGTCGGGCGGGCCGATCAGCACGAAATAGGGCAGCGCATCGAGGAAGTCCCGCGCGAGCCCGCGCCCCATCCGCTCGGACTTCAGCACCTCGAACAGGCGGTCGAGCCGTTCGCGCATGTCGTCGCGCCCGCCCTCGTCCGCGACATCCGGGACGGCGGTCTGGTCCTTGCGGAGCTTTTCCAGCATCGCGGCGTTGGCGCGCCGGCGCCGCCAGTAGCCCACACCCTGCCAGACGAGCCAGACCGCGATCACCGCGAGCCCGAGAGCGAGCCGGCGCGGCAGCGGTGCCAGGACCGGACCGAAGAGAACCTCTCCGAAGAGCACGAGCACGACGGCAAGCGCGACGACGCCGATCAGGACGCCGAGCCGCCGGCGCGACACGAGCCAATGGAGGAAGGCGATCACGGAGCAGCCACCGCGGCGAACTGCCGCACCACGCCCTGCGATTCGTTGTCGAGCTGATAGACGAGCCCCGCGAGCAGCAGGAGCGAAAGCAGCAGGCACACGACGCCGACGCTCCAGACCGGCACGTAGCGGATCAGCCGCGCCTGGCGGCCGATCTCCGCCCGCGCCGGCGCGGGCAGGGCGGCGCGGGTGCCGAAATGCCCCTGCAGCGCATCGCGGATCTGCTCGCGGAGCGCGTCCACCGCGGCGGTGCCGTCCCGCTCGCGGCGGAACTTTCCCTGAAAGCCGGCGGCGAGGACGAAGTAGAAAAGCTCCAGCAGCTCCGTGTAGCGGCGGGGCTCGGCGAGCGCCCGCTCGATCAGGGTGAAGACCTTCTCCCCGCCCCAGGTCTCGCCGTGGAACATGCTGAGCAGGCTCGCCCGGGCCCAGCCGCTCCGCTCCCCCCAGGCGCTCGTGGACACCGCCTCGTCGATCGCCGTGCAGAGCGTG
The DNA here is from genome assembly GCA_030037175.1 of Acetobacteraceae bacterium. Taxonomy (GTDB): domain Bacteria; phylum Pseudomonadota; class Alphaproteobacteria; order Acetobacterales; family Acetobacteraceae; genus JAKAWQ01. Next base: position 383 of record JASHRV010000299.1, on the reverse strand, counting down.
TAGCGCGCCGCCGAGACCTGGCGCGGATCGAGCCCGCCCGTGAGCGCGGCCTGCTCGAAGCCGCGGACGCGCTCGGCGGTCGCGGCCTTCAGCGCCTCCGGATCGCGCGCCTCGGCCCCCGGCCTCAGGCGCGCGAGCAGCGCGATCAGCGGCCAGGCGCAGCGGAGCAGCGCGCCCGAGCCCGCCGGGGCGGGAGGCGGATGCACCAGGCCGGCCGGATCGTGCGCGGCGAAGGAAGCGGGGCCCGGCAGCCGCCCCGGAAGTCCCCCGGGGAGCTCCCCGGGAAGCTTTCGTGTGTCGTCCTCCGCGTCCGCCTCCTCGCCTCCCGCGCCGAAGAGCGGCAGATGGCGGGCCTGGTCAGGCATCCCGGCCCTCCCGGATCG
>JASHRV010000031.1 GCA_030037175.1 Acetobacteraceae bacterium | reverse complement strand
GCGGCAGCGGATCTGTGTCGCAAGCACGGCATCAGTGATGCAACATTCTACAAGTGGCGGTCGAAGTATGGCGGCCTTGAGGTTTCTGATGCCAAGCGTCTGAAAGGCCTGGAAGAGGAGAACGCCCGGCTGAAAAAGCTGCTGGCGGAATCGATCCTGGATGTCTCGACGCTACGAGAGATGCTGGCAAAAAACTTCTGACGCCCGGTGTGCGGAGAGCTGCCGTGAGCTGGGCGATTGAACAGAAGGGCTACTCGCAACGTCGGGCGTGCCGGCTGGTCGGCCTGGAGCCGAAGACCTACCGCTATCGCGCCTCTCGGCCTGATGATAGCGAGTTGCGTGTGCGGCTGCGGACATTGGCCAGCGAGCGCCGCCGGTTTGGCTATCGGCGCCTGCACATCCTGCTGGCCCGACAGGGCATCCTGTTGAACCACAAGAAACTGTTCCGGCTGTATCGCGAAGAGCGTCTGGGTGTGCGCAAACGGGGCGGCCGGAAGCGGGCGCTTGGCACACGATCGCCGTTGGCCTTGCCGCACGCCCCGAACCAGCGCTGGTCTTTCGACTTTGTGTGTATCCATCCGGTGAAGACCGCGGGTTCAGCTGTTGCGTTCGGAGCGATCGAGTAGGTCCGGATGGGCCTTGTAAAGCGCGATGAGCTCTTTGAGCCGATCGATGCCGAAGTCGCTGAACGCCATGACGCCATCGTCGTCGGGCCCGTAGACCCAGATCAGGCCGTCTTCTGGCTCCATATCGATCGCGATGCGGTTGAGCCAGTCCTCGTCTTCGCCGAGGTCGGCAGAGACGCGGGTGATGGTGGTAACGTGATGGACCTTGTTGAGCTGCACGCTTACGCGGCCTTGGCGGCGTGATGTCGGCCCCGCCAGTTCCACGGCAGCAGGTCGTCGAGCCGGTGGGCGGGGTGCTCGGCGATCCGAGCCAGGACGTCGGCGAGCCAGGCTTGCGGATCTATGTCGTTCATTTTGGCCGTGACGATGAGGCCGTACATGGCCGCTGCGCGCTGTCCACCACGGTCGGAGCCTGCGAACAGCCACGACTTTCTGCCAAGCGCGATGCCGCGCAACGCCCGCTCCGCGGCATTGTTCGAGAGGCAGATTCGGCCGTCATCGAGGAAGCGCGTGAAGACCGGCCAGCGCTTGAGCAGGTAGTCCATTGCCTTGGCAAGATCGTTGCCACGCGACAGCTTCGCGCGCTGCTCCCGCAGCCAGCCTTCGAGATCGGCGATCAGCGGCGCGCTCAGCTCCTGCCGGACCGTCCGGCGCCGCTCGGCGCTTTCGCCGTTGATCGCGCGCTCGATCTCGAACAGAGCGTCGATGCGCCGGACCGCCTCCAACGCCAGCGGAGAGATCACGCTGGTCGCCTTGCCCTGTGCCCTCCTGCGAGCGTTCTCCGCGAGATCGGCGAGGGCGAAGAACGGGCGGCGGGCATGGGCCCAGCAGCCGGCCTCGTGGATCCGGTCCGGCTCGCGGTTGGCCTCGTAGAGCTTGTTGTAGCCGCTGAAGGCGTCGGCCTGGAGAATGCCAGCCCAACCGGCAAGATGCGCCTGCGGGTGCTCGCCGCGCCGATCGTGCGAGTAATAGAACATCGCCGCCGGCGGATCCCGCCCGCCGAAGGGCCGATCGTCGCGGACATAGACCCAACATCGCCCGGTGTCGGTCTTTCCCTTGGCCAGGACAGGGACGGTGGTGTCATCGCCGTGCAACCGCTCGGCTGCGAAGACATGCGCCTCGACGCGCGTGAGGAGGGGGGCGAGGACGGCACAGCAGGCGCCAACCTGATCGGCCAGGGTCGAGAGGCTGAGCGGCACCCCTTCCCGGGCATAGCGTTCGGCCTGGCGGTTAAGCGGCTGGTGCTGCCCGAACTTCTCGAACAGGATCATCGCCAGGAGGCTCGGACCGGCCCAACCGCGGGCGATCACATGGAACGGCGCCGGCGCCTGGCTGATCTTCTCGCAGTCCCGGCAGGTAAACTTCTCCCGGACATGCTGGATTACCTTCCACCGCCGCGGAGTCGTCTCCAGCGTCTCGGTGATGTCCTCGCCCACTTTGCGCAGGCGCGTCCCGCCGCAGCATTGACAGGCCGTCGGCGCCGGCTCGACCATGCGCTCGCGTGGCAGATGCTCGGGAAAGGGCTGGCGCGTCGGGCGCCGGCGGATAAAGCCCATTACGTTCGTCGTCTTGGCCACGGCGCGCTCGGCGGCGATCTCGTCCTCGGTGGCCGCGCTCTCGATCTCCTCGAACCCGAGTTCCATCTGATCGAGAAGCCGCGCCGCGCGTTCCGAACGTCGGCCATAGAGCTGGCGCCGCAGCTTCTCGATCTGCAGACGCTGGTGGGCGATCAGCGCGTCATCCTCGGAGGCCTTGGCCTTTGCCACCGCCAACTCCGCCGCGATGCGGGCCGCCCGCGCCGTCGCCTCATGGTGTTTGCCGCGCTCGGCAATCAGCGCCGCTCTCAGCGCTTCAACATCGTCCGGCAGGGGCTCGGGCGCGGCTTCCATGCCCGCCATGGAATCACAATTCGCGGCCGTTGACTCGCAAAAAAGGGCGCTCTTGCCACTATCCTGCCAACTCCGGTCGGAACGTATATCGAGGCTGCCGCCAGTCGATGCCGTCGAGCATATAGGCGAGCTGGGCGGCCGAGATCGCCACCGTCCCGTCGGCCGGCGACGGCCACAAGAAGCGCCCTCGTTCCAGCCGCTTGGCGTAAAGCGACATGCCGATCCCGTCGTGCCAAATGATCTTGATCAGATCACCTCTCGCGCCCCGAAACACATACAAATCGCCAGCGTGCGGATCTCGGCCGAGCGCCTCCTGCACCTGGAGGGCAAGTCCCTTCATGCCTTTTCTCATGTCAGTGCGACCGACCGATAGCCAGACCCGAACTCCAGACGGAACCGGAATCATCGCCGCCCCAGCGCCTTCACCACCCGGGCCAACGCCGCCGCATCCACATCCGCCCCAACGATCACCCGATCACCGCCCGCCAGCACAATCTCCATACGGCCCGACATCTCTGTCGGGGCCGGCAACGCTGGCGCCGGCACCTCGGCGGTAATCGTGGCCGGTATAAGTTTGAGGGCGCTCTCGCTCGCGTGCGCCTTGCCCCCTGCCATCTCGCGTCGCCAGGTGAACAGCATGTTGGTGTTCAGATCATACCGCCGCGCCACCTTCGACACCGATGCACCCGGCGCAAACGTCTCGGCCACGAGACGCCGCTTCTCTTCCAGCGACCACGAGCGTCGGCGTGGCTTTCCTTCCCCCTCTACCGCTTGCTCATCCTTCGCCGCCGCCGACATCAACGATCGTGTCCACTATCTCTTCGTGGACACGATCTCCGTGTCACACCAAGCGAAGCTTCCCCAATCCGCCCCGCCTCGTCCATGCGGTCCTCGCCGGACGCTCACCGTTTCTCTGTAGCTACCAGCGATGAAGGCTGTTGGAGCAGGGGCCGCCGCCCCTGCTCCAATGGGAAGGGAACGGGTCGCATAACACGCCGGCCGTCATGGGCCCTTCTAGAGTATAATCGTCCCTTCTTTTCCTTGCGCCCTGAACGGATACCCGGGGGCAATGCCCCGGATGACAAGCATAGGACATGGAAAAGATGAG
>JASHRV010000298.1 GCA_030037175.1 Acetobacteraceae bacterium | reverse complement strand
CCTGCCCTTCGCCTTTTCCGGATACAAACAGCTCTGGGACGCGATGGACGGCGATTTCGGCGCCTATATCCATGCCGAGATCGAGAAGACCGGCCTGCATGTGTTCGAGAAGGGCTGGGACGCGGGATTCCGCAACGTCTTCACGAGCAACCGCGCGGTTCACGATGCCGCCGACATGAAGGGCCTCAAGCTTCGCGTTCCCGAAGCGCCGATCCAGCTCGCCTTCTTTCGCGCCCTCGGCGCATCGCCGACGCCGGTCAACAACAACGAGCTCTACACCGCGATCCAGACCCATCTCGTCGACGGCGCGGAGCAGCCGCTTATCAGCATCGAGAGCGCCAAATATTATGAAGTCTCGAAATACATCTCCCTCACCCGGCATCAGCCGACGCCGTTCGAGATGCTGGCGAATGGCGCTGCCTGGCAGAGGCTGCCCGCATCGCTGCAGGAAATCCTCTCGCGCAACCTGAACGCGGCCGCGCTCCTCGAACGCGCGGATATCGCCAATGGCGAGGCGGCGCTCGAGCAGGAGCTCAAGACTCAGGGCCAGACCATCATCACGCCCGATCGGGCGACGTTCCGCGAGGTGATCGCCCACGCCGGCCTGTATGCGAAATGGCGGGACACATACGGCACCAAGCCGTTCGCGCTGCTCGAGAAATACACCGGCGCCCTTGCCTGACGCTGCCATGCCGAAAGACGCGCACGAAAGCCGCGAAGGGGCGGCGCGGTCCGGGAAACGCCCCGGGCCGCTCGCCGGGCTCAGGGTGCTCGATATCGCCACCATGATCGCGGCCCCGCTGACGGCCTCGATTCTCGGTGATTACGGCGCCGATATCGTCAAGATCGAGATGCCGGGCGCCGGCGACACGGTGCGCAAGCTCGGCGCGCAGCGCGACGGTGTCGGCCTCTACTGGAAGACGCTGAGCCGCAACAAGCGCAGCGTGGCCATGGATCTGCGCCACCCCGAGGCGCAGCGCCTCTTCCTGCGCTGGCTGCCGCAGTTCGACGTCCTGATCGAGAATTTCCGCCCCGGAACCTTGGAGCGATGGAATCTCGCGCCGGAGCGGCTGCGCGAGATTCACCCGCCGCTCATCATTCTCAGGATGACGGGCTTCGGCCAGGACGGCCCCTACCGCACGCGGCAGGGATTCGGCACGCTCGCGGAGGCGATGAGCGGCGTCGCCTCGGTGATGGTCCGGGACATGCCGGGATTCCCGCGCGACCGCCCCGCCCTCACCTCCTTTCCGCTCGGCGATGTCACGGCGGGGATGATGGGCGTGAACGGCGTGCTCGCGGCACTCTGGAACCGTGAGCGGCGCGGCGCGGGCGAAATCGTCGATCTCGCGATCTACGAGGCGCTGCTCAAGTTCATGGAGCTCGAGGTGCTGCGGTACGAGGGCGAATCGGAAGCGGAGACCGAGGCGCCGCGCATCCCCGATTCCGCGCCGCGCGGCCTCTATCGTTGCGGAGACGGACACTGGATGGCGCTCTCCGGCAGTGCCCAGCCCGTCGCCGAGCGCATTCTCCGCCTCATCGGCGGCGAGGCGCTCGCAGCGGACCCGCGCTTTCGCACCAATGCGCTCCGCGTCGCGCATGTCGAGGAGCTCGATGCCATCATTTCCGGCTGGTGCGCGGGCCGGAGCCGCGAGGAATGCATCGCGAAGATGAGCGCGGCCGGCTGTGCCGCCGGGCCCCTCGAATCGGTCGGCACGCTCGTCGCGAACCCGCAGGTTCTGGCCCGCCGCGCCTTCGTCGAGGTCGAGGACCCGGAGCTCGGGCCGCTGCGCATGACCAACGTGCTGCCGCAGTTCGCCGGCCACGCGCGGGCAGAGCCGCGGCCGGGGCCGGGCGAGGTCGGCGCCGACACGCTCACGGTGCTCGCCGAAGATCTCGGGCTCGGGACCGATGAGATCGCGCATCTGCAGCGCGAAGGCGCACTCGGCGGGCCGCAGGCTGCGGACGCACCGGAGCGCGCGCACGGACATCAGGCAGCAGAAGGATAATCTCGTGCCGGACTCATCTCCCCTTCCCCCGACCGCCGTCTGGGACGGAATGTGCTACGAGGATTTCGAGGTCGATCGGATCTATCGCCACCGGTTCGGGCGCACGATCACCGAGCCGGACAATGTCTGGTTCAGCCTGCTCACGCTCGGCCTCAACCAGGTCCACTTCAACTATGACTACGCCGCGCGCACGCCCTTCGGCAAACCGATCGTTCCGAGCCCGTTCACGCTTGCGGTGATCACCGGACTCTCCGCCACCGATTTCGGGCAGAACACTGTCGCCAATCTCGGCTGGTCGGAGGTCACGCTGCCGCACCCGGTGGTGGCGGGAGACACGCTCTATGCGCGCACCCGCGTGCTCGCCAAGCGCGTCTCCGCAAGCCGGCCCTATGCGGGGATCGTCGACGTGAAGACGGAAGGGTACAATGAGCATGGGACTGTCGTCATCACCTTCCGCCGGACGCTGATGGTCTATCGGCGCGGACATCTCCCGGCGGCGGTGATGCCGGAGCCCACGGATTCGACGCTCTAGAAAACCAAGAAACGGCGAGGCGGCACGCGGCGTTCCGGAACCCGCGCGCGGTAAGGGAGGGGAATGCGAGATGCAGAGTGCCGCGGTGCGCTCACACTCTGATGGCGGCATCGCCGATGAGCCGATCGCCGCCGCGGCCCTCGCGGAGGCCGCACCCGCGCGCGCCGGCCGTCAGCTCCAGCGACGCTGGACGCGCGGGCTCGACAGCGCCATCGGCCGGATCGTCGAGCCGGTCGCGGCAGCGCTGATCGTCATCGAGGTCGTCGTCCTCGGCGCGGAAGTCTATACGCGCTATGTCATGGACAATGCGATCGTCTGGGCCGACGATCTCGCCGGCACGTTGTTCCTCTGGCTCACCATGCTGGGCGCGGTCGCGGCCTATCGCCGCGGCGAGCATCTCGGCTTCAGCGCGCTGGTGCGCCGCATGTCGCAACGCGCGGCGGAGATCTGCGACGTCATCGCCACCACGCTGGTCGCGGTCTTCTCGCTCGAAGTGCTCGCCGCCGTGACCTGGCCTGCCGTCATCCCGAAAACCTCGGGGCTCGGCGGTCTTGTTGCCAGCATCGTCACGGGACAGTTCTTCGCCGCGAGCTATCTCGGCCAGGAAGCGACCGACATGAGCCCGGCGCTGCAGATGCCGCGCAGCTATGTCGTGCTCGGCATCGTGGTCGGCCTCCTCTTCATGCTGATCCTCGCCCTGCTCCGGCTTGCGGACCGCCCGCTGCGCGCCGTCCTGCCGGTGGTCGTCGCGACGATCGCCGTCGGGGCCGCCGCCTATCTCGGACGATCCGTCCTGGCCGAGCTCGGCAATGTCAACCTCGTCCTCTTCTTCGTTCTCTTCCTCGGCGGCGAGATCGCGATCGGCGTGCCGATCGCCTTTGCCTTCGGGATCGCGACATTGAGCTATCTCGGCCTCGCGACTTCGGTCCCGCTCAGCGTCATCGCCGGACAGATGGACGAGGGAATGACCGATCTCGTCCTGCTCGCGATCCCGCTCTTCGTCCTGCTCGGGCTTCTGATCGACGCAACGGGAATCGCGCGGCGGCTGGTCGAGGCGATCGCCGCTTTCGTCGGCCATCTCAAGGGCGGGCTCAACATCGTCCTGGTCGCGGCGATGTTCCTGGTCTCGGGAATCTCCGGATCGAAGCTCGCCGACATGGCGGCGGTCACGCCCGTCCTCTTCCCGGAGATGGAGCGTCGCGGCCACGATCGCGGCCAGATGATCGCGCTTCTTTCCACATCGGGTGCGATGGCCGAGCTCATTCCGCCAAGCCTTGTCCTGATCATCGTCGGCACCGTCTGCAACCTTTCGATCGCGGCCCTCTTCACCGGCGGGCTGCTGCCGGCCGCCGTTGCGGCGCTCGCCCTGATCGTGGTTGCGCTGTTCCGCTCGCGCGGGGACAACGAAGCGGTGGCCAAGCGGATCGGGTTCGCTGACCGCTTCAAGGCGCTCTTCGTTGCGATCCCCGGCCTGCTCCTGCCGCTCCTCATCCGCTATTGCGTCGTCGCGGGGATCGCGACCGCAACCGAGGTGAGCACGGTCGGCGTCATCTACTCCTTCGCCATCGGCGCGCTCGTCTATCGCGAGCTCGACTGGCGCCGCATCTATCCGATGCTGCGCGAGACGGCGAGCCTCGCCGGGGCGATCATGCTCATCATCGCGATGGCGACCGCAATGGGCTGGGCGCTCACGCAATCGGGTTTCGCGGCAAACCTCGCCGCCGCGCTCGCCACGGCCCCGGGCGGGCGGATCGGCTTCATCGCCCTCTCGACCGTGCTCTTCATCGTGCTGGGCGCGGTGCTCGAGGGCATTCCCGCGATCGTCCTCTTCGGGCCCCTGCTCTTCCCGGTCGCCCAGCATCTCGGGATCCATCAGATCCACTACGCAATCATCGCGATCCTGGCGATGAGCATCGGCCTCTTCACGCCACCCTTCGGCGTCGGATATTACGGGGCCTGCGCGGTCGGAAAATGCGACCCGGACAAGGCGGCCATCGCCATCCTTCCCTATCTCGCAGCGCTGCTCGCGGCCCTCGTCGTGATCGCCGCCGTGCCGTGGCTTTCGACCGGATTTCTCTGATGCCAAGAGGGTTTTGCCCCCTGGCAAGGGGCTCTGCCCCCGACACCCAAAAGCTTTAAACAAATGGATTGCAAAGGCTCCGCCTTTGCTGGGGGTCCGGGGCTCCCAACGCGCAGGCGCGTTGGGGACCCGTCAGGGGGCAAAGCCCCCTGCCAGGGGCAAAGCCCCTGGACTTCAACCCTTGATCCATCCTCGCTTTGCAGGAGTGTGCGAACGAATGGCCGAAACCGAGAAGGACATGCTGCTCATCGAGACGCGCGAGCATGTCGCCTATATCACGCTCAACCGTCCGGAACGGCGGAATGCCCTGAGCCTCGGCCTGCAATCCGCCCTGGTTCAGGCCTTTTCCGACGCCGGCGAAAATGACGATGTGTGGGCGATCGTGCTCACCGGCGCCGGCGATCGCGCCTTCTGTGCCGGCGGCGATCTCAAGGAGATGGACGAGATCGCACGCGAGAAACGCCGTTTCCCGGTGCCCATGACAGGCCTTCATCGCAATGTCTTCGAGGCGGTGCTCGAAACCTACAAGCCGACGATCGCCTCGCTCAACGGCCCGGCCATCGCCGGCGGATGCGAGCTGGCTCTCGCCTGCGACATGCGAATCGCCGCCGCGCACGCAACGATCGGCATGCCGGAGGTGAAAATCGGGATGGGGGCGAATTTCGCCTCCGTGCTCCTCCCGCGGCTGGTCCCGCGCGCGATCGCCTTCCAGATGCTCTACACGGGCGAAAGCCTGACCGCGGAGGAAGCAGCGCGGCATGGGCTCTTCAACGCTGTGGTCGCGAAGGAAAACCTGGCCGTGGAGACGGAGCGGATGGTGCGCGAAATCGTCGCCAACGCGCCGCTGACGCTCAGACGCTACAAGGAGATGGCAACGAAAGGCTGGGAGCTTTCGGTGCATGCGGCGCTCAGGCTGAACGCCGGGCCCAACCCTTATCTCAGCGAGGACCGCGAGGAAGGAATCCGCGCCCGGCTCGAGCGCCGGCCGCCGCGGTGGAAGGGGCGCTGAGTGCGCAGCGCTCAGTACCGCGCATAGACATTGGCGAGATCGAGCCGCGCAGCCCAAGGCCCGAGGGCAGCGCGGTCGATCCCTCCTTCGAGAGCCGGCGAGGCCAGTCCGACGAGAGCGACATACGCGCTGCGATCGGCCTCCGTGGTGACGAAGAGCCGCACGCCGAGCACGTCCTCCCTGCCCTCGAACCCGTCCTTGAGCCTGGCGAGAAGATCAGCCTCACCCGGCGCTTCCCCTGCCGCAAAGCGAAGGAGCAGCGTGCGTGCGGACTCCGTCGTCGGCGCGTCGCCGGGATAGAGCTGCCCGGCCACCATGCGATCGACGCGCACCCGGCTCAGCACGCGGCGCGTCCAGGGCGAGAAATTCTTGCCGCTCACACGGCGATACGCCGCGGAATCGAGAACCTCGACATTCGCGAGATCGTAGAGCGCCATGTAGCGCGGCCAGCCGAGCAGGCAGGCATAGCGCCGCGCGGCCGTGAATCCCGGCACCGCGAGACGCTCAGGGATGTGCTCCGTATCGTACCAGCAATTGAATTCCTCCTCGAATGCGGGTGGCGGCTGCATCAGAACGAGAAGGATGGCGCGCGCGCTCATTTCCGCCGCGCGCGGGAGGCGGTCTCGGCCGGCGCCGGGCCGAGCACGCCCTCGAGGGTGGCAAGCGCGGTCATGTGGTTGAAGCGAATGAGCGCTGCCGCAAGATTGGGGTCGCGTTTCTCATAAGCGTGCACGAGATGCACGTGATCGGCGAGCGATTCGCTCGACCGGCTTGGTTGGGAGAGGCTCAGGCGGCGCAGCGGCAGCGTCCGCAGCAGAAGCGAATCGATGATGCGCTTGGCCGTGCGATTGTTGGCGAGCTGGGTGTTGCGATCATGGAAAGCGACGTTCGCCCAGATATAGCCGCTGAGGTCGCCGCGCTCGTGATGGCGCCGCATCGTGTCGACGAGCGTGGCAAGCTGCGCAATCTCCTCATCCGAGGCCTGGCGCGCAACGTCCGCCGCGATCAGCTCGAGCAGCGCGCAACGGGCGCGATAGATTTCGCGGATCTCGGGAAGCGAGAGAAGGATGACGCGCGGGCGCCGCCGCGGCAATACCTCGACTAGCCCCTCCTTCTCCAGCAGCATCAGCGCTTCGCGCACCGGTGTCCGGCTGGTCTGGTAGCGGCGAGAGAGATCGACGGAATTCAAGTCGTCGCCGGGCTTGCGGATATTCTCAAGGATCTCGGCGCCGACATCGCAGGCAATGCGCGCGACCAGCGAGGGGCGATCCTGCCCTTCGGCGATGATCCGCCGGATCACGAGCTTTGCCTGGCCGAGCGACGCCGCTTCCTCATCCGCTTCGCCGAGAGGAACGGTTTGAAGCGCCGGCGGCAGCGGGCGCAACGAGGCTCTCATCCGCAAATCATACCAAAAAGCCTCGCGCCGCCGGAAGCCCGCGGATGAAGCGCCGGGCAGCCTCTTCCCCGCCGTCAGCCTTCGATCGGCACGAGGAAGCGGCCATTGTCCATGCGCTTCGCGCCGTCCACATAGAGCGTGGGCTCGAGGATCACGCCGTCCATATGGATCTTCGACTTCACCGAGCCGCCGACATCGATATTGGTGCCGAGGCCGAAATGCATGGCCCCGTAGATGTTCTTGTCCTCGCGCTGGATGCCGCGGACGATCGCCTTCGCGTTGACGCCGACCGAGGCTTCGGCAGGACACATATAGGCGTTCTCGTCGCCATAGGTGAGCAGGTAGTCGCGCAGCGTGCGCGCATCCGCGCCGCCATCGATGCTGGTGATGCGCCCCTTCTCGACCGTAAGCGCGATCGGCTCGGCAAGGCGGCCGATATGATGCATCGTGAGATCGATGACGAGCTTGCCGTTGGCGCTGCCTTCGACCGGGGCGACGTTGAACTCGCCGGTCGGGAACAGGTAGTAATAGAGGTTTCCGCCTTTACGGTTCTCATCCTTGTCGAAATTGATCATCTTGTAAGGATCGAAGGAATTGGAGGGCAGAGGCGGAACGAACACGCGCTCATCGACGCGGTAGGTGAAATCGGTCCCGTAGCGGGAGGTGACGCGGCACTCCTTCGCGTCCGCGCCGAAAACATTTTTTGCGACATAGTGCTTGCGCAGGGCGATCTGCTTCATGTCATCCGTTACGGCACCGGACTGGAACATCTCGAGGCTCATGCCGCCATCCATGCAGATGGCCGGAATCCCAGCCGCCATGGCACGGAAGTTCGCAGGGCAGTGCAGCATGCCGGTGGAGGCGAGCAAGACATTGATGTCCGACTTCATCATGCTCTCGCGCACCGCTTCGGGCGGATCGTAATAGTCGGCGGGCCGGCGCTCGAAGAGAGCAACGGTCACTTCCGCGCCGAGCTCGGAAAGGATGCTCATGACGACCTGCCAGACGCGCGGATCGTGCGCCGTGTCGCTCAGCACGAGGACGCGGTGGCCGGGCTTGACGTTGCGCACCAGGGGCCGGCGCAGGAAGTCCATGTTCCCCGTCACGAGCGTGCCCTGCGCCATGCTTTCCTCCCTGATCTGATGTCGACACCTAATAGAAGGGGACCGGCGGCAAAGTCAAGCCGAACGGGTCGCGCCGGATCGGCCAATTCTGCGCTTTTATCCCATTTATGGCGAAATCCCCGCGGCCTCCGCGCTTGACGGAGAGCCCCTGCCGTGCCGATGCTTCTTTCGGGATAGTGTCGACATATAGATCATCTCGCGGAGGAAACTCACGATGCCCGGCGGACTTCTGCTCGTCACCATGCAGCCCCCCTCCGACATGGAGGACGAGTTCAACGATTGGTACGATACCGAACATTTCCCCGAGCGGCGGGCGCTGCCCGGATTCCTCAGCGCCTCGCGCTGGGCCGCGGTCGAGGGATGGCCGCGCTACCTTGCGCTCTACGAACTCGACTCCGTCGCAGCCCTGGAAACCCCCGAATATTGCGCGGTCTCCGGTGATCGCGCCTCACCCTGGAGCCAGCGCGTCGTTCCACGCACGCAGGGGCGCCGGCGCATCGTCGCCGCGGCAACGGAATCCTCAACCCCAATGCTGCCGCCGCCGCATGCAACCGCGCGGCTGCTGGCCGCGCGCTACAGCGGCCTTGGCGACGAGGCCGGGCGCACGACGCGAAACCGCACCGAAGCCGGCCCGGCGGACATCCGAACCTACCGCGCCCAGAACGATCTCTGGCTTCTCGCCGCCTTCGCCCGGCCCGTCATGCTTGCGGACCTGATCGGAACATTCGGCGAGATTGCCGGCCGGGGCGCCACTTTTTTCAACCTCTATGTGCCGTATCTGCGGAGCGAATGATGGCAGCAGGAACGGACGTCACGGTTCGCGTCAACGGCCTCGCCTTTCATTGCCGCGTGGACGGAAAGGAGGACGCGGAGTGGCTCGTCTTCAGCAATTCGCTGATGACGGACCTCTCGCTCTGGGACGGACAGGTGGAATTTCTCGCCACCCGGTTCCGGATTCTCCGCTACGATCAGCGCGGCCACGGCGCGACCGAGGTCCCGGACCGGCCGGCAACGATCGAAACGCTCGTCGAAGATGCCGCCTCGCTACTCGATGCGTTCGGAATCGCGCGCGCGCGCTTCATCGGGATCTCGCTCGGCGCAGCCACCGCCTTCGGCATCGCCGCGCGCCTGCCCGAACGCATCACCCGCATCGTCGCCTGCGACGGGCTGGCGAGCTCCCCGCCCAACAGCGCCGCCGCCTGGCAGGAGCGGATCGACCTCGCCGCGGCCGAAGGCATGCAGGGGCTCGTGGAACCGACCGTGAATCGCTGGTTCCCGCCTGAATTCGTCGCCGCCGGCGGCCCCGCTCTCGCGCATGTCCGGGCGATGATCCGGAACACGCCCCTCGGCGGCTTCGCCGCCTGCGCACGCGCGCTGCAAAATTACGATCTGAGCCCGCTTCTTCCCGGCCTCGTCCCTCCCGCGCTGCTCGTGGTCGGCGGCGCGGACGGGGCGCTGCCGCAAGCCATGCGCGCGATCGCCGCCCGCATCCCGCGCGCAGACTTGATCGAGATTCCCGGCGCCGGGCATCTGGTGAACATCCAGGCGCCCGGCGAATTCAATCGCGCGCTGGGCTCATTCCTCTAGAGCGGGATTCGTTCGCTCCCGCTCACGTATCCCGCTCTAGGTCTTTGTTTCTCCCGCGTGATTCACGCCTCCGGTGATTCCACCTTCGGCGATCACGCTTTAGAGCGGGATGGGATCGCTGGCGCTCACCCGTCCCGCTCTCGCCTTTTGTTTTGCCGCGTGATTCACGCCTTCGGTTTGTCCAGCTCCGGCGATCACGCTTCAGCTGATCACAGGACCCGCAATGAGCGTCTTCCACTCGGTGAAGCGGCCCGCGGAATCGCGGGCGACATACCAGGCCTGGAAGCCGGCATCGGGATGACGAATGGAAAGCTCCCTCTTCAATTCCGTAACAGCAGCCATATGGGCCTCGAGCTCGAGCTTCGGATCGTTCAGCACGTCCTGGCCGTAGGCGATTCCCACCGCGCCGCAGTTCGAATGGTCAACGACGACGAGGTTCTGGATCCTGTGGAGCTGAATGGTCGCGCTGAAATTGTCCCAGAATGTCTCCTCCCACGCGGTCGGAAATTCCGGCGCAACAACGCCCACCGCCGCGCCCGCGATCGTGAACTGGCTGTAAAGGCCCTTCATGCTGATGGCATGGCTGTCCGCGACCGGCGCGTTCATCCAATCCGCAATGGGCGCCTGGGTGCGCGGATCAACGCAGGAGAGGAGCATCGCCTTATAGGGGGTCGCGCTCTGCGCGCGTGCGCGCTGAGGCGCGAACGCAAGCCCGGCCGCACCGGCCACGGCGAAGCGAAGAAGGCCACGCCGGTCGAGGCCGGGCGGACTCACGGGCGCATGGCAGCAGGCGCAGCCCGCCAAAGCGTGATCGCCGGAGGTGGAACCACCGGAGGCGTGAATCACGCGGGAAAACAAAAGGCGAGAGCGGGATGGGTGAGCACGAGCGAACGCATCCTGCTCTAGGTGCATGGGCATCGACTATCCCCCTGGTTCTTGCAATGGTCCCGGCACGTGCCGGCGAATTGGCCAGCGCCGGCATAATATCCAATCCGCACAGATTTAGATCGCGTGAGCGAGCCGGTCCGGCGCTTCAACCGCCTCTTCGAGTCCCGCTGCGCGCTCCGCGAGCGGACCGAGCGCCGCCGCGATGCCGAAGGGCCCGGGCAGCCCGCCCAAGGGGAAAAGTCGCGTCACATGGCCCATCTTGCGCCCGGGCCGCGCCTCCTCCTTTCCGTAAAGATGCGGGATGAGGCCGGGCGCGGCCAGGATCTCCGGCCACAACGCCATCTCCGCCGGGCCGACCAGGTTCTTCATCACCGCGTCGGAATGGCGCGTGGCAGGCGGCAGCTTCAGGCCCGCCACCGCGCGGACGAAAAGCTCGAACTGGCTCGCCGGGCAGGCATCGATCGTCCAATGGCCGGAATTGTGCGGCCGCGGGGCAAGCTCGTTCACCAGCACCTTGCCCTCACGGGTGACGAACATCTCGACCGCAATCAGCCCCACCAGGTCGAGCGCCTCGGCAACGCGAAGCGCGATCGCGCGCGCCTTGGCTTCCGTCTCCTCCGCAATCGGCGCCGGCGCCAGGGTGAGGTCGAGAATGTGATGGCGGTGGCGGTTCTCCACGACATCAAAGGCAACCGCCTTCCCGTCCTCCCCGCGGGCCGCAATCACGCTGATCTCGCACGCGAAATCGACGAACCCCTCAAGCACCAGCGGCTTCGGCGCGAGATCGGCAAACGCCTCGTCGAGCTCGCCCGCGCAGGCGATCAGGCGCTGGCCCTTGCCGTCATAGCCGAGCCGGGTGGTCTTCAGCACCCCGGGCAGGCCGACCGCCGCCGCCGCACGATCGAGACCGGCGCGGCTTTCCACGGCCCGCCAGGGCGCCGTCGGCACCCCGGCGCCATTGAGGAAGGATTTCTCGGCAATCCGGTCCTGGCTGGTCCGCAGCACCGCGGGCGCGGGCCGCACCGGCTTGAGCGCGGCAAGCAGATCGAGCCCGGCCGCGCTCACATTCTCGAACTCGAAGGTGACGACATCAACGGCGGCGGCGAATTCCGCGAGCGCCGTCGGGTCCTCATAGGCGCCCAATGTCACCGCCGCGGCGACCTGCCCGGCCGGGCTCTCCGGCTCGGGGGTGAGGATGTGGCAGCGATAGCCGAGCCGCGCGGCCGCCAGCGCCGTCATCCGCCCCAGCTGCCCGCCCCCCACAATGCCGATCGTCCGGTTGGGGGGCAGGGGAAAAACCGCCTTCCGGCTCATCGCGCCGCCGCTCCCGCCGCGCCCTCCTCCGGCAGAACCGGCACCGCCTCGGTCTGAGCGGCCCGCCAGGCGTCCAGCCGCACGGCAAGCGCGGGATCGGAAAGTGCGAGGATCGAAGCCGCGAGCAATGCCGCGTTCACCGCCCCGGCATTGCCGATCGCCAGCGTGCCGACGGGCACGCCCGGCGGCATCTGAACGATCGAGAGAAGGCTGTCCATGCCCTTGAGCGCCGCGCTCTCGACCGGCACGCCCAGCACCGGCAGCGTCGTGAAGGCGGCGCACATCCCGGGCAGGTGGGCAGCTCCGCCGGCGCCGGCAATGATCACACTGAGCCCCCGTCCTCGCGCCTCCTTGGCATAGGCGGCAAGCCGGTCGGGCGTGCGATGGGCGGAAACCACCCTGGCCTCGTAAGGAACCGCGAGCGCATCGAGCGTGACGGCGGCATGGCGCAGCGTCGGCCAGTCGGAGCGGCTGCCCATGATGATGCCCACGCTCATTGTGCGTCAGGCGATGCTGTCGGGAATGAGCCGACTCTCCAGCCGGGAAATCTCGTCCTTGAGCAGAAGCTTGCGCTTCTTGAGCCGTTGCAGGTGGAGCTGATCGCAGGCCGTCTCGGCGGCAAGCCGGGCAATGACCGTATCGAGATCCCGATGCTCGCTCCTGAGATCGTGCAGCCTCCTGAGCAGCGCGTCATGATCGGTCAGCATGGCCGGTCCATACCACGGGCCCGGCGGCGCAGCGATTCCCATGGCACCGGCACGGCCTATTTTGCTAGGCTTTTTGGTTCGTGCGGCACGCGCCCCGGGAGCGGCCGCCGCAGCACGGAAGGGGTGCCCATGAGCCTGCAGTCCCACCTTTCGGCCCTGAAGGACCGTCATGCCAGCCTCGAGATGCGGATCGCCGAAGAAGATCAACGCCCGCGCCCGGATGCCGAGACATTGAGCCGGCTCAAACGCGAAAAGCTGCGCGTGAAGGAAGAAATGGAGCGCCTGCGCAGCCAGGAGCAAGCCGGAGCCGAATAGGCCCCCGCCCCGTCCTTCTCACGACGTCCTTCTCACGACCTCTGCCCGCTCAGGCCGCCTCGTCGGTCTCGGGCGGGGGCGGCACCGGAACCGCATGGCCCTCGCGCGCCAGCCGCTCGTTCGCGAGCGTCACCGCGTCGTTCAGATCGCCCTGGCTGCAAAGGCCGAGAAACACCGGATCGCGCGGCTTGATGTTCGCGCTGTTCCAGTGGGTGCGGTCGCGCACCTTCTGAATCGTCTCCTTGGTGGTGCCGAGCAGCTTGCTGATCTGCGCATCGCTGAGCTGCGGATGATTGCGGAGCAGGAAAGCAATCGCATCGGGCCGATCGTTGCGCTTGGCAACCGGCGTGTAATGCGCCCCCGTGGTGCGCCGCGGCAAAGGATTGACGGGCGCAAGCAAGGTGAGGCGGGCCCTCGGATCGGCCTCGCAACGCTTGATCTCGGCCGCGGTCAGCTGACCATTCGCGATCGGATCATAGCCGACGATGCCCTGCGCAACCTCGCCATCCGCGATCGCCTGCACCTCGAGCGGATGCATGCCGCAGAAATCAGCGATCTGCTCAAAAGTCAGCGCCGTCTTCTCGATCAGCCACACGGCGGTGGCCTTCGGCATCAGCGGCAGGGCCATGACACGTTCCATTTTGCACGCAAAAAAGGCGGGGGCGAACAGGACCGCACACGCCAACACGAAGGCCCCGGGATATGCCCCGCGCCCACCCCACGGGTCAATACGCAGGCCTGGATCGCACCCGCCCTGATATAAGCGCTCCCTGCCTTGATTGGAGGGGCGAATGATCGAAGACGACGAGAGTCCGAAAAAACCGCCGGCCCGCCTGACGCCACCCCTTCTCGACCCGATGGGCCTCGCCGAACTCTCCGCCTACCGAGACGAGCTCCGCGCGGAAATCGCCCGCGTGGAAGCCGAAATGACCCGCAAGCAAGGCCACCGCAGCGCCGCCGACGCCTTCTTCCGCCGCAGCCCGGACGCCTAGCAAAGCAAGGCAAAGGGGGCTCTGCCCCCTTGAACCCCCGCCAAGGGCTGAGCCCTTGGAACCCTTTCGTTGGCGGCGGAACGGGCGGGGTCCAGGGGACAGCGTCCCCTGGTCTTTCTTTCTTTCCTACAGCGCCACGGGTTCGCAGAGCCGGCGGGAGGCGTGGGGTTCGCCTTCGTGCCAGACGTAATATTCGTTCCGGCCGTCGCCGTTGACCGCGACGACGCGGTGGTTGTCGCGTGTATCGATGGCGTGGATGGTGATGCGCCCGATCAGGCCGCCCCGCATGGCCCTCATATCCTCGACCGCCTCGCCGACTGCGTCGTGCACGGAGGCGCCTTTCTTCATGTAGAGAACGATCGCGCGCGCCGTGCCGCAGCGGATCGCCATCTCGCCCACGCCGGTGCAGGCGGCGGCGCCGTAGCGCGTATCGGCGTAGGAGCCGGCGCCGATGATCGGGGTATCGCCCAGCCGGCCGGGATATTTCCATTGCCAGCCGGAAGTGCTGGTGCCGGAGGCGATCGCCGCGCCGCGGTCGCGGGCGATGAAGACAGTGGTGCCGGCCGGGCGCTCCGGCTGAACCTGCTTGCACACGTGTTCAATGAGACCGGAAGAGGGCCAGCGGGCGCGCTCCGCGGGGGAAATCTCGGCCTCGAACCAGGCCTGCCACGCGTCGCGGGCATGGGGGAGGAGATTTTCCGCCATCTCGGCGCCGATCTCGCGGGCAAAGAGCGCAGCCCCGTTTCCGACCAGGAAGACATGGGGCAGGCGCTCCATCACCGCCCGCGCGACCGAGACCGGGTGGAGAAAGCCCTGAAGCGCCCCCACCGCGCCGCTGCGCAGGCTGTTGCCGTCCATCACCGCGGCATCGAGCTCCACCTCGCCCAGGATATTTGCCCAGCCGCCGTGGCCGACCGTGCGCACCCGCTCGTCGGCCTCGACCAGCCGCACCCCGGCCTCGATCGCATCGAGCGCGGAGCGTCCCTCGCTGAGCAGGCGGGCGGTGGTGTCGGCGCCGGGATAGCCCTCGCCGTTGGTGACGAGAATCAGGGGGCGCGGCTCCTCAGATCACGAGCGCGGCCTGGCGCGAGGAGGCGCGCGCCCAGGCCAGGGCGGCGTCCTCGTCGAACAGCTCGGCGAGCTTCTTCATCATCGTCCCGCCCAGCTCCTCGGCATCGACGATCGTCACCGCGCGGCGATAGTAGCGCGTCACGTCGTGGCCAATGCCGATCGCGATCAGCTCCACGAGATCGCGGTTCTCGATCTCGTGGATGACCTCGCGCAGGTGCTTTTCGAGGTAGTTGCCGGGGTTGACCGAAAGGGTCGAGTCATCCACCGGCGCGCCGTCGCTGATCACCATCAGGATGCGCCGGAACTCGGGCCGCGCGAGCAGGCGGCGATAGGCCCAGAGCAGCGCCTCGCCGTCGATATTCTCCTTGAGCAGCCCCTCGCGCAGCATCAGGCCGAGATTCTTGCGCGCCCGCCGCCAGGGCTGGTCGGCGGATTTGTAGATGATGTGGCGAAGATCGTTGAGCCGGCCGGGGTTGCGCGGCTTGCCGTCCGCCACCCAGCGCTCGCGGCTCTGCCCGCCCTTCCAGGCCCGGGTGGTGAAGCCGAGGATCTCGACCTTCACCCCGCAGCGCTCGAGGGTGCGGGCAAGGATGTCCCCGCACATCGCCGCGACCGTGATCGGCCGGCCGCGCATGCTGCCCGAGTTGTCGAGCAGGAGGCTCACGACGGTGTCGCGGAAATCCGTCTCCCGCTCGCGCTTGTAGGAGAGCGATTGCAGCGGGTTGACGACCACCCGCGCGAGCCGGCCGGCATCGAGCAGGCCTTCGTCGAGATCGAAGTCCCAGGCCCGCTGCTGCTGGGCGAGCAGGCGGCGCTGCAGCCGGTTGGCGAGCTTGGAGACAACGCCGTGAAGATGCTGGAGCTGCTGGTCGAGCTGCTGGCGCAGCCGGCCGAGCTCCTCGGGGTCGCAGAGATCGTCGGCGGCGATCTCCTCGTCGAAGGCCCGGGTATAAGCTCGATAGGCGCCCTCATGCGCGCCGGCGGCCGCCTCGCGGCGCGGCTGCGGCCCGCCCGGCTGCTCGTCCCCCTCGGCGGCCGCATCCTCGGACTCCTCGCCTTCCTCGGCGGCCTCGCCCTCCGCCTCCTCGGACTCCGCTCCGAGCATCGCCTCGCTCTCGGACTCGGGGCGGCTCTTGCCCTCGGCGTTGTTGTCCTGGGCACCGGACTGCTCGCCGTCCTGGTTCTCCTCGCCGCCCTCCTCGGAATCGGCCTCGGCCTCGGCTTCGGCGAGATCGAGGGCGGCCAGCAGCCGCCGCGCCGCGCGGGCATACGCCACCTGATCGTCCTGGTCGCGGACGAGATCGGCCATCGCCGCCTCGGCCTCGGGGCCGAGCGTGCCGCGCCAGCTTTCGAGGATGTGCTCCGCGGCCGCCGGCGTCGCCTCTCCCGAAAGGTGCTCGCGGGCAAGCAGCGCGAGCGCGCTGGCGAGCGGAAGCTGGTCCTTCCGCGTCATCCGGTCGTAGCCCTCGGACTCGCACTCCTCGGAAAGGCGCGCGCGGAGATTGGCGGCCACGCCCGCCATGTGCCGCGAGCCGACGACCTCGACCCTCACCTGCTCGAGCGCGTCGTAAACCTCCTTCGCCTCGCGCCCGCCCGGGCTCCGCGCGGCGTGGGCGGCATCGTCGTGATAGCGAAGGCGAAGCGCCACGGAATCGGCGGTGCCGCGCAGCCGCGCACGCTCGGCCGGCGGCAGCGCCCGCGTCGGCAGCGGCAGGCGCGCACGCTTGCCGGCAAGCCCGGACGGGCCGGGCTGGAAAGCGACCTGAACCTCGGGCTCCTCGGCCAGCGCGCGCAGCACGCTCGCGGTCGCGCGCTTGAACTCCTCGACCCGTTCGTTGGCCTGCGAGCCGCTCATCTCATTCCGGGGTCAGGACGCCTTGCGCATGAAGGCGCCCGTCGGGATCTCCTCGTTGAAGCAGCGCTGATAGTATTCGGCGACGATCTGCCGCTCCGCCTCGTCGCACTTGTTGAGGAAGGTGAGGCGGAAGGCGAAGCCGAGATCGCCGAAGATGCGCGCATTCTCGGCCAGCGTGATGACCGTGCGCGGGCTCATCACGGTGGAGATGTCGCCATTGACGAAGCCCGCGCGCGTGAGGTCGGCAAGTGCGACCATGCTCTCGATCCGCCGCTTCATCGCCGCATCGTCGGGATCGGCGCCGAGCTTCGCCATCACGATCTCCACCTCCTGATCGTGGGGGAGGTAGTTGAGCGTGGCGACGATGTTCCAGCGGTCCATCTGGCCCTGGTTGATCTGCTGCGTGCCGTGATAGAGGCCGGTCGT
>JASHRV010000297.1 GCA_030037175.1 Acetobacteraceae bacterium | reverse complement strand
CCGGCCCGGCGGCAGCGGCGCCGTCACGGGTGCGAAATCCACCGCCAGCCGCGCCGGGACGAACGCCTCGACCTCGAAGCTCGCATGCGCGATCTCCGGCGCATCCGGCGCCGTGCGAAGCGAGATCTCCCATTCGCCCGCCTGGGCACCGGCCGAGATCGGAATCGGCACATTGAGCGCATCGTCGTCGATCCGTTTCGGAACCAGATCCTCGTAGACCTGTCCGCCCGGCCGGATGACGATCACATGCACGGCCACATCCGAAGGCTGCCCGGCATTGTCGCGCACGAGCGCCATCGCATGCACGGTTTCGCCCGGGCGGTAGATGCCGCGGTCGAGCCAGACGAACGCATCGAGCGGACCGGGCTCGGGCCGGCCCGAAACGCCACGGTCGGAAAGATCGAAGACCGGCTCCGTCAGGTCGAGCAGGCTGAAATCGCCGTCGGGCCCGCTCAGATGGAGCGCGGATGGCGCAAGCCCGTTCTCGCCCAGAAGCAGCGGAGACGCGAACCGCGCGATCCCATCCGCATCGGTCGTTTCCGTCGCCAGCACGTCATTGTTGGCGGAGATCAGCGCGACGCTGACGCCTTCCTTCGGCGCCGCATCGGCATAGCCGCGCACCTGCACGGTCAGCCCATCGCTTCCGCGCCAGATCACCGGCGCGAGATCGGTGCGCAGCACCATCTGCATCGCAACCGGCGGATTGTCGCCCGCCGGCGTCCCGTCGCCGGGACGCGCCACGAGCACGTAAAGGCCGGGCCGCGTCATGGCATCGGCCAGCGGCACCTCGGTGTGAAGAAGCGCATTGCGCGCGAAATCCGGAATCGCGGCGCTTCCGTGCCAGACCAAGCGCCCCGCCTCCGTCAGCAGCGAGTCGACGGCATAGGAATCGAGCGTGCTGCCGACCGGATGATCGGCAAAGAAGGCTTGAAGCCCGCGCTCCGAAATCTGCACGAGATCGAGCTTCACCGCGGAAAGATTGACGCTGGCGAGCGTCACGCGCGCCGGTGCGCGGCTCGGCTGGATGAACCGCGCGGCATCGAAAACAAGGCGCGGCATCCTCTCCGGCATCGCGATCGGAAAGCTCGTCGCTTCCTTCAGGCTGAGCCCGTCCGCGCCCGGCATGCCCTGAAGAAGCGTGACCTTCGTCGTCGTGCCGGGCAAAAGCCCGGCAATGCAGATAGCGCCGGATTCAAGCGTCACGGCCGCGTCACGAATCGGCGGATCGAGCCTTACCCAGTCGCCGGCATGAAAATTGGCCGACCCGCCCGGCCGGCCGGTAAAAAAGATGCAGGCGCGCGCCGGAAAGCTCTCCGGCTCCGTGGCCACCCTGCGCACCAGAAGCCCGAATTCCTGCTCGCGTGCGATCAGTTGCCGCCGCAGATCGGCATCATCCGGCGCGAGCCTCGTCTCCTGCTCCAGCACCTCGATCTCGGGCAGCTTGTGGCCGAGCGCTGCCAACGCGGCCCGCATGATCTCGAGCGCCGGCAGCTGGCCGGGACCGGCCTCCGTTGTCGCATAGGCCTGCCACGCCGCCGCCAGCGCGTGCGCATGATCGGGCGCATGATCGGGCGCGGGCGGCTGCATCAAAACCCGGGCGAGGGAGAGCCACAGCGCCGGCGTCGTATGCCCCGCCCCCAACCGTTGCTGCAGGGAAGCGAGCGCCTTCGCCCAATCGCCGGCCGCAATCGCGTTCTCCGCCGCGGCCTCTGCCGCCTCGCGCGCGGCGGCACTCATCCCCGCCGGCACCTCGGCCTGCAATTGCGCGGCGTAGGAAGCGGCATCGGCGCTCACGCCCGGCAGATCGAGCTCCTGGCAACGCGCGGATTTCAGCGCCACGCTCGCGAACGCGAGCAGCAGCAGGAACGCGATCCGGACTGTCCGAGGCATCGAACGCATCTCCCGTGGCCTCTCGAGACATAAAGGCCACGATCCGGTCACGCAACGATGAACGCCCGCTTCCTCTCGATCCCCGGGGCCCCGGACGATGCTATCCGCTCGCGGCCCGCTCCAGGCCCCGCCGTGCCTCGGCAAGCCAGCTCCGGTCGATATAATCCTCGGCGCGGGTGCGTCCGCGCGCCGGCAGTTCCCGTATCAGCGCGGAGGTTTCGATCAGCGCCTGCACGCCCTCGCCGCTCGCCTCGCCGTCGCGCGGAAAGATCCCGGCCGCGGCATATTCCGCCCAGGCGCGGTCGGCATAGTTCGGCGCCACGCCGCTTTCCTGCACGGCGATCGCATTCGCTTCCGCGCGATCGGCGTGGAAACGCTCGTGCGCGCGCAGGAAGGCGCGCAGGAAGCGCAGCGCCAACGCGGCGTTCGCATCCAGCCAGCGCCGGTCGGCATTGAGCGACGTGAACTGGAACCACGGCACCTCGTCGCGCGGCTCGCAGAGCGTGTTGAAGCCCTGATCGATCGCGATGTAGTTCAGCGGCGCCCCCTGCAGCCCCGCCTGGATCTCACCGCTCCGCAGCTTCTCCCACCGCGCCAGGATCGGGCCGCAGGCAACCATCTCGTAATCGCGCGGATGGTGCAGCCCGCGCGCGGCGAGCAGCCTCATCACGAGCGACGAGCTGCCGGCGCGAAGCGACGAAACCCCGATCGTCCTGCCGCGCAGATCCTCGAAGCGCCGCACCTCCGGCACCGAGATCAGCGAGAAGGGCAGCCGGTTGACGTTGCCGCCCAGAATGACCTGCCGCCCGCCGGCCTCGGCATCGAGGATGACATGCTCGGTCACGCCGTAAGCGAATTCCGCGCGCCCTTCGCTCACGGCCTCGTTCACCGCGTCGATCGCCTCGAGATGCAGGATCTCGACCGCGAGCCCTTCCTCGGCGAACAGTCCCGCGTTCCGGGCGATCCAGGCCGGCAGGTTGAAATAGTTGCGCGACGTGAGGGCGAGGGTGAGTTTTTCCATGCGGGTTCTTTCAGAGGCCCGGCGATGGTTCGGGCCCTCGCCTCGTGCGTCAAGGCCGGCCGCTCGCCTCCCCCACGCCGCGGGAGCGCATTGCGGCCAGCCTCGCACATGCGTTCGATGCAGCCCTCCATGCTACTTTCGGGACCCCATGAGCACGATTCGCCTCAAGCGCGCATACGACCCGCCCGAGGCGGCGGACGGCGCGCGCGTTCTCGTCGACCGGCTCTGGCCGCGCGGGCTTTCGCGCGAGAAGTCCCGGATCGATCTCTGGCTCAAGGACGCTGCGCCCAGCGCGGCGCTCCGCACCTGGTTCGGCCATCGCCCCGAGCGGTTCGCGGAATTTTCCCGCCGCTACGAAATGGAGCTCGCCGCGCTCGACGCCGCCCTCGCGCCGCTTCGGGAAATGCTCGCGCAGGGCCCGCTCACCCTCCTCTTCGCCGCGCACGACACCGAGCATAACAATGCCGTCGTGCTGGCGCGCTTTCTCCGCGCGCGCCCGCGTCCGGGGAGAGAACGATGAAAATCGCGGTCGGCGGCGATCACGCCGGATTTCCGCTCAAGGCGGCGGTCATCGAAACGGTGAAAGAGCTCGGCCACGACGTCACCGATCACGGCTGCCACGACGAAACGCCCGTCGATTTCCCGGACATCACGGAGAAAGTCTGCGCCGCCGTCACCGCCGGCCGCGCCGATCGCGCCATCCTCGTCTGCGGCACCGGCGTCGGTGCCTCGATCGCCGCGAACAAGATGCCCGGCATCCGCGCCTCGATCGTGCATGACGGCCACATCGCCCATCAATGCGTGGAGCATGACGACGTGAACGTCATGTGCATCGGCGCGAAGATCGTCGGTCCCTGGCTCGCGGCCGACCTCGTGCGGATCTATCTCGCCGCCCGCTTCAGCGGCGATGAGGATTGCCGCCGCCGCGTGCGCAAGCTGGCAGAGATGGAACGCTTCTTCATCCGCTGAAAAATATTTTTCCCCGTTATCCCGGACCCGGGCTTCACCTCGGGCCTCCGAACGACGGGTGAAAGTTCTTTGGTTCTTTCTTCAAGAAAGAACAGAATTCCTTGCCTGCCGCACGAGGCACGGTGGAAGGCTCTCGACACACACCCTAATCGTCGCCCCTAATCGTCGCGGTGGACGCGCTCCATCCGCTCGTGGCGCTCCTGGGCTTCGATCGAGAGTGTCGCAATCGGCCGGGCCTCGAGCCGGCGGATGCCGATCGGCTCGCCGCTCTCCTCGCAATAGCCATAGACCCCGTTCTCGAGCCGCAGCAGCGCCTGGTCGATCTTGGCGACCAGCTTGCGCGCGCGGTCGCGGGTGCGCAGCTCGAGCGCGCGGTCGGTCTCGACCGAGGCCCGGTCGGTGATGTCCGGCTCGCGGATTCCGCCCTCGGAGAGGCTGGCCAGCGTTCCGTCGGCTTCCTTCAAGAGATCCGCCCGCCAGTTCAACAGCTTGCGGCGGAAATACTCGACCTGGAAGGGATTCATGAATTCCTCGTCCTCCGAGGGACGATAATCGGGCGGCAGCGTCACCATCATCGAAGCGTGCACCTGCATCTCGGCGACCTCTTGTGGGCCGGGCGGCTTATAGCCACCGGCCGCCGTGTCGCCAAGCCGCGCCCCGACCTCCCGGGCCCTCTCGGGTGCAGGTTTCAAGCAACTGACATTCAAGCTGTTTTGTTTTCTCCCGCCCGTCGCCGCGCAAGCTCGATCCGCGCCCGCAGCGCGACCCAGCCCAGGGCCGCCTGGAGTCCCGCATCCGCCGCCTCGGGCATGCGCTCGGCAAGCCCT
>JASHRV010000296.1 GCA_030037175.1 Acetobacteraceae bacterium | reverse complement strand
CGTGTGACGGGCAAGGAGCGAGGCGGCGAGGGCGCGCGCGACCGCCTCGGCGGCGGCGAGCCGGTCCGGATCGGCGAGGCGGCGGAGGTCGCGTGCGGCGGTGCTCTCCGATGGCGAGGCGCCGCCTTGCAGGCCCGTTCCGTCGGCGGAGATGTCGGCTTCATCGGGCGTGGCGTCGGTTGCTTCGTCGCGGTGGGAGGTGCCGGTGGCGGAAGAGAGTTCCCGCAGGCTGCGCGGGCCGGGCCCGGGCGGGGCGCCGCTGATGCGGGCGGCGTGGCGCAGGCGGCGGCCGAGGAAGGCGGCATCGAAGATCGCGTCGAACCGCTCCCATTCGGTGTGGCTGGCAGCGAAGAGCGCGCGAAGCGCGGGGCGCAATGTGGTCGGGGTGCGCGCCAGCGGGGAAGCGAGAATGCGGGCGGTGTCTTCGGTTTCGGGGAGGCCGAGGGTGAAGCCGGCATCGCGGAGCGTGGCGGAGAAGGCGGCGATGCGCCGGGTGATCAGCGATTCGGCCGGAGGCGCCATCAGGCGACCTTCGCGATGAGGTGCGAGAACGCCGTGCGGTCGATCTGGGCGCGGTCCTCGTGGGTCTTCAGCACGCAGACGAGGGTTTCGTAGAGCGTCTCGGGCGCTTCGGAAAGATCGCCGATGCCGAGGCCGAGGAGCGCGGCCGCCCAGTCGAGGCTTTCGGCCACGCCCGGGGTTTTTCTGAGCTGCTCCTTGCGGATCGCGGCGACGAGGCGTGCGACCTGGCCGGCGAGGTCGATGCCGAGGCCGGGCAGGCGCGCGCGAAGGATCGCTGATTCGCGCTCGATCGTGGGGTAGTCGAGATAATGATAGAGGCAGCGGCGGCGAAGCGCGTCCGAGAGCTCGCGCGTCGCGTTGGAGGTGAGCACGACGCGGGGAATGCTGCGCGCGCGGATTGTGCCGAGCTCGGGAATGCTGATCTGGAAATCCGCAAGCAGCTCGAGGAGAAAGGCCTCGAACTCCTCGTCCGCGCGGTCGATCTCGTCGATGAGCAGGACGGGCGGGCGCTCCTCGCGGATGGCGGCGAGCAGCGGGCGCTCAAGCAGATAGCGCTCGCTGAAGAGTGCTTCCTCGATCTCCTCGGCGTGGCGCGCCCCACTTTCGCCCTCGCGCGCCTTGATGGCGAGGAGCTGGCGCTGATAGTTCCATTCATAGAGCGCGCTCGCCTGGTCCAGCCCCTCATAGCATTGCAGGCGGATGAGACGGGTTTCGTGCACGGCGGCAAGGGCGTAGGCGATGGCGGTCTTGCCGACGCCGGCCGCGCCCTCGATGAGCAGCGGCCGGGCGAGCATCTCCATGAGCAGAAGCGTGGTCGCGAGCTCCGGATCGGCGACATAGCCGGTGGCGGCGAGACGCCCGGCGATCTGTTCGCGCGAAAGCGGCGGCATGGTTCCGTTTAAGCCTGGACTCCGAGCGCCTCCGCGGCCTTCCAGATGCGCCAGGCATCGTGCGGCATCTGGATGTGCGTGGCGCCGAGGAAGGCGAGCGCGTCGTTCACCGCGTTGGAGAATGCCGGCACGCCGCCGACATTCGGGCTTTCGCCGACACCTTTCGCCCCGATCGGATGGTGCGGGGACGGGGTGACGGTGAAGTCCGTCTCCCATTTCGGCGTTTCGACCGCGGTGGGCAGGAAGAAATCCATGAAAGACGCGCCTTTGACATTGCCGATCTCGTCGTAGGCGATCTCCTGGCCCATGGCGATCGCGAACGCCTCGGTGAGCCCGCCATGGACCTGGCCCTCGATGATCATCGGGTTGATGCGGGTGCCGCAATCATCGAGCGCGTAGAAGCGGCGCACCTTCGCGACCCCGGTGTCGAGATCGATGTCCATGACGCAGACATAGGCGCCGAAGGGATAGGTCATGTTCGGCGGATCGTAGTAGCTGACGGCCTCGAGCCCGGGCTCGAGGCCGGGCGGGGGCGCGTTGTACGCGGTCCAGGCGATGTCCTTCATGGTCTTGAAGCGGTCGGGCATGCCTTTGACGCGGAAGCGATCGATATCGAATTCCACGTCGTCGTGATGGACCTCGAGCAGATGGGCCGCGATCATCTGCGCCTTGGCCTTGATCTTGCGGCAGGCCATGGCGGTTGCGGCGGCGGCGGTGGGGGTCGAGCGCGAGCCGTAGGTGCCGAGGCCGTAGGGCGCGGTGTCGGTGTTGCCCTCCTCCACCATCACATCGTCCGCCGGGATGCCGAGCTCGGAGGCGACGACCTGGGCATAGGTGGTCTCATGGCCCTGGCCCTGGCTTTTCGTGCCCATGCGCGCGATGGCGGCACCCGTGGGATGGATGCGGATCTCGGCGCTGTCGAACATGGCGATGCCGAGGATGTCGCAGTTCTTCGAGGGGCCGGCGCCGACGATCTCGGTGAAGAAGGAGAGGCCGATGCCCATGACCTCGCGGGTTTCGCCGCGCTTGAATTTTTCTCTTTTTTCGGCTTGCTCGGCGCGCAGTTGGCGGTACCCGACAGCGTCCAGCGCCTTCTGCATGGCGGTCTGGTAGTCCCCGGAATCATATTCCCAGCCGAGAGCGGAATGGTACGGGAACTGCTCGCGGCGGATGAAGTTGCGCATGCGAAGCTCGGCGGGGTCGAGTCCGAGCTTTTGCGCGAGGATATCCATCGCGCGCTCGATGCAATAGGCGGCCTCGGTGACGCGGAAGGAGCAGCGATAGGCCACCCCGCCCGGCGCCTTGTTGGTGTAGACGCCGTCGACGGCGACATGGGCGGTGGGAAAATCGTAGGAGCCGGTGACGATATTGAAGAATCCGGCCGGCCATTTCGAGGGATCGGCGCAGGCATCGAAGGCGCCGTGATCGGCGAGCACGTGCACGCGGAGCGCCGTCACCTTGCCCGCGCGCGTGGCGGCGATCTCGGCCGTCATGTGGTAGTCGCGCGCGAAGGCGGTGGCGGAGAGATTCTCGATCCGGTCCTCGACCCATTTCACCGGCCGGCCGGTGACGATCGAGGCGACGATCGCGCAGACATAGCCGGGATAGACGCCGACCTTGTTGCCGAAGCCGCCGCCGATATCGGGCGCGATGATGTGGATCTTGTGCTCGGGGATGCCGGAGAGGATCGCGGCCACCGTGCGCACGACGTGCGGGGCCTGGAAGGTGCCCCAGACGGTGAGCTCGCCCTTGATCTTGTCGAAGGAGGCGACGGATTGGCAGGTCTCGAGCGGGCTTGGGTGCACGCGCTGATAGGAGATCAGCTCCTTGATCGCGACCTCCGCGTCGCGGAAGGCGAGATCGGTCGCCTCGCGGTCGCCGACCTCCCACGTGAAGATGTGGTTGGGATGGCGACGCCTGCCGTGGGCGCCCTCGGTCTTGTCCCTGATGTCCTCGCGAAGGATGGGCGCATCGGGCGCCATCGCCTTGAAGGGATCGACGAGCGCGGGCTGCTCCTCGTACTCGACCTCGATCAGATCGGCGGCGTCGGCCGCGATGTAGCGGTCGGTCGCGACGACGAAGGCGATCTCCTGGCCCTGGAACAG
>JASHRV010000030.1 GCA_030037175.1 Acetobacteraceae bacterium | reverse complement strand
CCGCCCGCGCGCCTGCGCCATCATCTGACGATCGGTCCCGGCGCCGCGCTCGAATGGCTGCCGCAGGAGGCCATCCTCTTCGACCGCTCGGCGCTCGATCGCGCGCTGAACATCGACCTCGCGCCGGACGCCTCGCTCCTCGCTGTCGAAGCCCTCATCTTCGGCCGCCGCGCGATGGGCGAGGAGGTGCGCACCGGATTCCTCCGCGACCGCCTCTCCCTCCGCCGCGCCGGGCGCCCGCTCTTCGAGGACACGCTTCGCCTCGAAGGCTCGGTTTCCGCCCTGCTCGATCGCCCCGCAATCGCCGCCGGCGCCCGCGCGCTCGCCACCATTCTCCATGTCGGCCCGCCCGCCGACCTCGACGCGCTGCGTGCCCTCTCGGTTCCCGGCGTCGAGGCTGGCGCCTCCGCCTTCGATGGCCTTCTCATCGTCCGCCTCGCCGCGCGCGACGGTGCCGCGCTGCGCGCCGCCCTCATCGGAGCGCTCGCCATCCTCCGCCCCGGCCGCGCGCTTCCCCGCGTCTGGCTCTGCTGATCACGCGCGTCCAGCCCTTGAACCGCCGCGCGCCGAACGACACAATCGCCCTCGCGCCGCAGCACCGATCGCCGCCCCGCCTTCGCATCATCGATCGGCCAGGAAACCGCCCAGGAAGCCGCCCAGGAAAAACCGCGATGCACCTCACGCCACGCGAGAAAGACAAGCTCCTGATCAGCATGGCGGCGATCGTCGCCCGCCGCCGGCTCGAACGCGGCGTCAGGCTCAACCACCCCGAAGCCATCGCCCTCATCACGGACTTCGTCGTCGAAGGCGCGCGCGACGGCCGCCCCGTCGCCGATCTCATGGAGCAGGGCGCGGCCGTCGTCACGCGCGAGCAGGTCATGGAAGGCGTCGCCGAAATGATTCCCGAGGTTCAGGTGGAGGCGACCTTCCCGGACGGCACCAAGCTCGTCACCGTGCACGAGCCGATCCGATGATAATCCGATGATAATCCGATGATTCCGGGCGAGGTTTTCACGCTTCCGGGCGAGATCGAGGTCAACGCCGATCTCGAGCGCACCACGCTCATCGTCGCCAATACCGGCGACCGCCCGATCCAGGTCGGCAGCCACTACCATTTCGCCGAGACCAATCAGGCGCTTCTCTTCGATCGCGAAGCCGCGCGCGGCAAGCGGCTCGACATTCCCGCCGGCACCGCGATCCGTTTCGAGCCCGGTCAGAATCGCGAGATCACGCTGATCCCCTATCGCGGCCGCCGCGCCATCTTCGGCTTCCGCGGCCAGGTGATGGGAGCGCTCGACTGATGGCCCATCTTCCCCGCGCGGCCTATGCGGACATGTTCGGCCCCACCGTCGGCGACCGCGTCCGCCTCGCGGATACCGATCTTCTCATCGAGGTCGAGCGCGACTTCGCCATTCCCGGCGAAGAGGTGAAGTTCGGCGGCGGCAAGGTCATTCGCGACGGCATGGGCCAGTCGCAGATTCCGCGCGCCGCCGGCGCGGCGGACACCGTCATCACCAACGCGCTGATCCTCGATCATTGGGGCATCGTGAAGGCCGACGTTGCGATTACCGGAGGGCGAATCAGCGGAATCGGCAAGGCGGGCAACCCGGACATCCAGCCCGGCGTGGACATCGTGATCGGCCCCGGCACGGAGATCATCGCCGGCGAAGGAAAGATCCTCACCGCCGGCGGCATCGACAGCCACATCCACTTCATCTGTCCCCAGCAGGCCGACGATGCGCTCGCCTCCGGCATCACCACGCTGATCGGCGGCGGAACCGGCCCCGCCACGGGCACCGCGGCCACCACCTGCACGCCCGGCCCCTGGCATCTCGGCCGCATGCTTCAGGCGGCCGAATCCATCCCCGTCAATCTCGCTTTCGCCGGCAAGGGCAATGCCTCGCGCCCCGAGGCGCTCGAGGAGATGGTCCGCGCCGGCGCGTCCTCGCTCAAGCTGCACGAGGACTGGGGCACCACGCCCGCCGCCATCGATTGCTGCCTCTCGGTTGCCGACCGTTTCGACGTGCAGGTGATGATCCACACCGACACGCTGAACGAGAGCGGCTTCGTGGAGGACAGCATCGCCGCCTTCCGCGGCCGCACCATCCATGCCTACCACACCGAAGGCGCGGGCGGCGGGCACGCGCCGGACATCATCAAGGTCGCAGGCCTGCCCAACGTTCTTCCGAGCTCGACCAATCCGACCCGCCCCTACACGGCGAACACGCTCGACGAGCATCTCGACATGCTCATGGTCTGCCACCATCTCGACCCCGCCATCCCGGAGGATGTCGCGTTCGCGGAAAGCCGTATCCGCCGCGAAACGATCGCCGCGGAGGACATCCTTCACGATCTCGGCGCGATCTCGATGATCTCCTCGGACAGCCAGGCCATGGGCCGCGTCGGCGAGGTCATCATCCGCACCTGGCAGACCGCGCACAAAATGAAGCAGCAGCGCGGCGCGCTTCCCGGCGATGGCCCTGCGGACAATGCGCGCGCGAAACGTTATATCGCGAAATACACGATCAACCCCGCCATCGCCCAGGGCATCGCCCACGAGGTGGGCTCGGTCGAACAGGGAAAACTCGCGGATCTCGTGCTCTGGTCGCCCGCCTTCTTCGGCGTCAAGCCGGACATGGTGCTCAAGGCCGGCAGCATCGCGCTCGCCGCCATGGGCGATCCCAACGCCTCGATCCCGACGCCGCAGCCCGTCCATTACCGCCCGATGTTCGGCGCCTTCGGCCGCGCTCTCTCCGAGAGCTGCCTCACATTCGTCTCCGCCGCCGCGCTCGCCGGCGATATCGCAAGCAAGCTCGGCCTCGCCCGCACGCTTTCCGCCGTCGCCAACACGCGCGGCGGCATCGGCAAGCACAGCATGCTCCACAACAGCGCGACCCCGGTGATCGAGGTCGATCCCGAGACCTACGAAGTCCGCGCCGATGGCGTGCTGCTCACCTGCGAGCCCGCGCGATCCCTGCCCATGGCCCAGCGCTACTTCCTTTTCTGACCATGCGCGCTTCCGCCGTCGCGCCCGCCGGCACCTGGAACCAAGGGGAGGAGGTCGATCGCGTGCGCATCGATTTCGACCGCCGCCACCGCCGCCGCATCGTCCTCGCCACCGTCTCCGGCGCCGAGCTCCTGATCGACCTTCCGGCCGCCCATCATCTGCGCGAGGGCGACGGGCTTCGTCTCGCCGAAGGCGGCATCGTCCGCGTCGTCGCCGAACCCGAACCCCTGCTCGAAATCCGCGCCCCGACCGCGGATGCGCTCGTGCGCATCGCCTGGCATCTCGGCAACCGCCATCTCCCGGTCCAGCTTCTCCCGGAGCGCATCCTCATCCGCGCCGATCACGTCATCGCCGACATGGTCGCGCGCCTCGGCGGCACGGCAACGCCGCGCGAAGCCCCCTTCGATCCCGAGCCCGGCGCCTACGACTCTCCCGGCCACCATCATCATGACCACGACTGATCCCGCCGCGCTGCTCCACCTGCTCACCTGGCTCTCGCCCGCCTTCCCGACGGGCGGCTTCGCCTACTCGCACGGGCTCGAATGGGCTGTCGCCGCCGGCGACATCGCGGATGAAGCATCGCTCGAATCCTGGCTCGCGGACGTCATCGCTCACGGCACCGGGCGCAACGACCTCATCATCCTCCGCCACGCTTATCGCGGCGCGGACATCGCCGATCTCGCGCTCGCCCTCTCGCCTTGCTTCGAGCGCCGCCGCGAAACCCGCCTCCTCGGCGAGGCTTTTGCCGCCGCCGCCGCGCCCTGGGGCCCAAAGAGGGAAAGCGTCGATCCCGCACCCTATCCTGTCGCCGTCGGCCGCCTCGGCGCGCGCAACGCGATCGACGAGGATCTTCTCTCCGCCGCCTATCTCCAGGCCTTCACCAACGCCATGATCTCCGCCGCCGTCCGCCTCGTCCCGCTCGGTCAGCAGGCGGGGCTCCGCGTCCTCGCCGCCCTTCAGCCCACCATCCTCGAAACCGAAGCCGCCACCCGCGCCGCGGCGCTCGATGATCTCGGCGGCGCCTGCTTCCGCTCGGACATCGCCGCCATGCGCCACGAAACCCAGTACACGAGGCTCTTCCGCTCATGAGCTCTCATGGCCCGCTGCGCGTCGGCATCGGCGGCCCGGTCGGCACGGGGAAAACGGCGCTGATGGACGCGCTCTGCAAAAGCTTTCGCGCCCGCTACGACATCGCCGCCATCACCAACGACATCTACACCAAGGAGGACGCGGAGTTCCTCACCCGTGCGGGCGCCCTCCCGCCCGAACGCATCCTCGGCATCGAAACCGGCGGTTGCCCGCACACCGCGATCCGCGAGGACGCAAGCATCAACCTCGCCGGCGTCGCCGATCTCCGGCAACGCTTCCCCGCGCTCGACCTCATCCTCATCGAATCGGGCGGCGACAACCTCGCCGCCACCTTCAGCCCCGAGCTCGCCGACCTCACGATCTACGTCATCGACGTCTCGGCCGGCGACAAGATCCCCCGCAAGGGCGGCCCCGGCATCACCCGCAGCGACCTCCTCGTGATCAACAAGATCGACCTCGCCCCGCTCGTCGGCGCCAGCCTCGAAATCATGGACCGCGACGCAAGGCGCATGCGCGGCACACGCCCCTTCGTCTTCGCCAATCTCCGCGCCGGCCAGGGCGTCGCCGAAATCTCGTCCTTCATCGAACGCGCCGGCGGCCTTTCGGCCGGAGTCTGACCGCAGGTCAATGCCGATTGGCGGGGCGCAGGGGCAAAGCCCCCGGCGGAGGCGGCGCCTCCGAGGTCGCCTCTCTCTCTGTCTCGCTATCTGAGGCCGGCGTTGAGCGCGGCGAGGGCGGCGGCGCCGGGAACGAGCTCGGCGTCGCCGAGCGCGGCGAGCGGCGCGGCGACCGTGTTGAGCGTATCGTGCAGGTCGCTTGCGTCCGGATGCACATAAAGCAGGCCGGTCACGATCTCGCCGGCGCGCTCGCGCTCCTGCATGTGGGCCAGCGCCGCGACGCGGTCATGCACGTCGTAGTCAGGCGCGAGCTTGCGCAGGCGGAGGATCGAGCCGTCATGCTGGACCACCACTTCGACGCTGCCCGGCGCGTATTCGGCGAGGATCTCCTCGCGACCGACGATCACGTCGAGCGAATCGACCGCCTCGTTGTGCTCGCGGACGTAGTCGTAGCTCTTGGTCGAGCCGGCGTGGTTGTTGAAGGCGACGCAGGGAGAAATGCAGTCGATGAAGGCCGCGCCGCGGTGATGGATCGCGGCCTTGATCAGGGGCACGAGCTGCTGCTTGTCGCCCGAGAAGCTGCGCGCGACGAACGAGGCGCCGAGCACCAGCGCGAGGGCGGCGAGATCGATCGATGATTCGGCGTTGGCGACGCCGCGCTTGCTCTTCGCCCCGCGATCGGCGGTGGCCGA
>JASHRV010000295.1 GCA_030037175.1 Acetobacteraceae bacterium | reverse complement strand
CCCGGTGATGCCCTCGTCGGTCTCCACCTCAACCACCGTGCGTACGAAGCGCCCCCAATGGGCGCCGTTGCTATGGCGAAGCGGCGCCTCCAGCGGCACGGTGACCGTGGTCGCCCTGATGTCGGCAATCCTCATTCCGCAGCAATCCACGCGATAGCCCGCACCGGAGCACCCGAGCCCTTCTCGATCGGGAGGGGTGCTGCCACGCCGAAGCAGAAGGGCGGCAGCCGGGCGAGATTGTTGAAGTTCTCGCCGATCAGGACCCCGGCGGAGAGCAGCGTGTAATGAGCCGGGAACTGCGTCGAAGTGAAGCTGTCAATGGAGAGGCAGTCGCAGCCGGCGATTCGAACCCCGCGCTCAACCAGATATTCGGCCGCCTCCCGCGAAAGCCCCGGCCAATCCTTGAGAAACATCGCCCCTTCCGGCCGAACGCCCCAGCGCCGGTCCCATCCGAAATGGAAGAACACCGCATCGCCCGGGCGAATTGCACCACAGCGGGCCTCCCATTCTCGGATGCGCCCCACCGTCATTTCCCCGCACGGGCCGAGGTCCGTCCCCGGGATCGTCGCCATCCTGCCCGCGAAGCGCTCCGGCGGGATCTCCGCGATCGAGGCCTTCCCGGCCACGAAATGCAGCGGCGCATCGAAATGCGTGCCGCTGTGCTCGCTCATGGAAATCTGGTGATGGCAGCTCACGTCCCCGTATTCGTAGGATTCGACAAGGTTGTGGCAGAAGCGCGGATGCGTCGGCCAGGCCGGGATGTCCGGCGCCAGTCGATGGGTGAGATCGACCGCGCGCATCCCGACGAACAGGCCCATCAGCTCGTCGAGCCGATCCGCATTGGCGGCCTTCATCATCCCGTTTCCTCCGTCGCTACCGGCTTGCCGCCCCGCACCGTCTCACGCGTGAAGAAGAGCGGAACGAAGGTCAGCAGTGTCGCCGCGGCGAGCATGACGTAATCGGCCGTCCATCCCCAGGTCTGGATGAAGAATCCCGCGACCGGCGCCACGATCAGGCCGCAGATTCCGAAAGCGATTCCGATCATCAGCCCCATTCCGGCGCCCGAGGCCTCGCCGATCGAATCGATCAGCATCGCATAGGCGACCGGATAGGGCGCGTTGCGGAAGAGCCCCCAGAACAGCAGCAGAATCCATCCTGTGGCCTCCGACGAGATCTTCATCAGAAGCAATGTCGAGACCGTCCATCCCACGGCAAGCACCGCCAGCACGGGCCTTCGCCCGATTCGGTCGGAGATCGTTCCCCATACAACTTGGCCAAACCATCCAGTGAGGCCCGAGGCCCCAGAAACCACCGCCGCCACGCTCAGGCTCAGATGCACCTCCTTCGTCAGATAAAGCGTCATAAAGGAGAAGATGCCGATCTCCGCCCAGAGATAGAGGAAGATGATGGCGATCGAGAGTGCGGTGTTCCGATGGGAGATAGCCGTTTTCACCACTTCGAGCGGATTCTTGAACATCCGCGTCGTGGTCTCTGCTCCGAAGGGCCGTGTCAACCCTTGCCCCTCGATCCATTCATGCACGCGTTCCTCATTCCGCCGTGTCCCGATCAGGAGCTGAGCGATGATTATCGGCACGCCGATCAGCGGGATGAGCAAGTACACCGTCGGCCATCCCGCGAAGCTGAGCACGATCGCCATCAAGGCCGGCCCAAGGAACTGGCCGAAAGGAAAACCAGTGTGATGCACGCCGACGGCGAAGCCGCGATTCTCCTTCTGCCACCAGTCGCTGATCAACGCGACATTAGTCGGCTCCGAGCCGCCGCGGCTGAACCCCATGACGACGCGCAGAAGCTGGAAGATGAGGAAGCTCGCGGAAAAGAGCCAGGTTAGAAACCCTCCGATCACCGCGATCAGATAAGCGAGGATCCAGGTCGGTCCACGCCGGTGTCCGCTGCCGGCGAGGTCGGACCAGATACCGAAGAACACCGCCCCCCCGACGCTGCCGAGGAAGAAGAGCGAGTTTAGCCAGCCGCCCTCGGTGGGCGAGAGATGGAACTGGGTGAGGATCGCGGGCAGAATGGTCGGCAGGATCTGCGCATCGACCGAGACAATGAGAATGGCAAGCGTCGTGATTACGAGCATGGCCCAGGAGACAGGATGGGCCGCACGCGGCAGCCATAAAGCCTTGGTTCCCACATCAGCGGATGGGTTTCGTGATTCATTCATGTCGTTTCCCTCGGTACTTGCCGCGCTTGCTGGCGGCTTCTTGTTCGCGTCAGTCGACCATTCGGCAGGCCACGCCGGACTTAGCCCCGCTTCGCGCGCGCCGGTCCCGCCCGCGCGGGGTCGAGCCCCAGGTCCCGGATGGTGGTGAATACCTCGCGCAAATGATGCCGCAGCGCCGCCTCCGCCGCGTCCGCATCCCGCTTCGCCAGCGCCGCCAGCACCGCCTCGTGCTGCGCGATCAGCCGCGGGATCTGATCTTCCATCGGCAGGCTCAGCCGCCGCACGCGGTCCATGTGCAGCTTGCCCTGCTGGATCAGCCGCCACACGCCCGGCCGCCCGGCCATCTCCGCGAACGCGGCATGCAGCGCCTCGTCGCGCGCGAAGAACGCCTCATCATCGCCCACGCGCGAAGCCTGCCTCTGCCCCGCGAGATTCGCGCGCAGGCTCTGCACGCCCGCCGCATCGATGTGCGCCGCGACCTCGCGGATCATCGCGCATTCCAGATGCTCGCGCACGAACTGCGCCTCCGCCACCCGATCGAGCTCGATTTCGGTGACGAAGCTGCCCGACTGCGGCACAATGCTCACCAGCCCCTGCTCCGCCAGCCGCAGCATCGCTTCGCGCACCGGCGTTCGTCCGACCCCGAGCCGAGCCAGCAGCTCCGGCTCCGAAAGCCTCGCACCCGGCTTGAGCTCCCCGCGCACGATCAGGTCCTGCAGGGCCTCGTGCGCCTGGTCGGAAAGTGGGCTTCGGCTCCTGCCTTGCCCAGGCGTTGGTCTGGTCGCCATGTGATTATTGATATATTAGTATATGATCTTGTCAAGACAGAAAGGAAACGCCCATGCGTGCCTGCGTGATCCACGGCGCCGAGGATCTCCGCCTCGAGGACTGGCCTGAGCCCGCGCCCGGCCCAGGCGAGGTGCTGCTAGCCGTCCGCGCCGGCGGAATCTGCGGCTCGGACCTGCATTATTTCTTCGAAGGGCGGAATGGCGACTTCGTCGTCCGCGAGCCGCTCGTCCCCGGCCATGAGGTCGCGGGAGAGGTCGCCGCGATTGGCCCCGGCGTCAGCCGCGTCGCCCCAGGCGATCACGTCGCGGTTCATCCCGGCCGCGCCTGCGGCCAGTGCCGCGCCTGCAAGGAGGGTCGCGGCAATCTTTGCCGCAACGTCTTTTTCTTAGGCAGCGCTAGCCGTTTTCCGCACATGCAGGGCGGGTTCGTCGACTTCCTCCTCGTCCACGAGAGCCAGTGCCACCCCGTCTCGCCCGATCTCCCCTTCACCATCGCTGCCTTCGCCGAACCGCTCGCCGTCTGCCTCCACGCCGTCTCCCGTGCCGGCTCCATGCTTGGCCGCACCGCGCTCATCACCGGCGCCGGCCCCATCGGCCTGCTCATGCTCCTCTCTCTCCGCCGCGCCGGCGCCGCGCGCGTCGCCGTCACAGACGTGCTCGATCCTCCGCTCGCACTCGCCACAACCCTTGGCGTGGACGCAATTTTCAACGTCGCCGCCGACCCCGACTCCCCCCGCGATCCCGAAGGTTACGACCTCGCCTTCGAATGCTCCGGCAATCCGACCGCCCTCGCCTCAGCACTCCGCCTCGTCCGCCCTGGCGCCATCGTCGTCCAGGTCGGCACGCTGCCCCCCGCAGCGATTCCGCTTCCCGGCAATCTCGTCATGGCGAAGGAGATCGATCTCCGCGGCTCGATGCGCTTCGATACCGAATTCTCCCACGCCGTCGCTTGTCTCGATCGCGGACTGATAGATGTCCGCCCGGTCCTCACCGGCACCCGCCCGCCAAGCGAGGCCGTCGCCGCGTTCCATCTCGCCCGCGACCGCAGCGCCCACGCCAAGGTGCAGATCCTGTTCGGCTGACCAGTGTCGCGTTGCTCGTTGGATGGTTCTGATTCAATCTCGGTGCAGGTCTTAGTTCTGTAGAGGCATCAGTCGCGCGCGAAGCAGATCAACACTGGCACGGCCGTACATGGCCCGCTTCAGGGTCTTGAGCCTGTTGATCTGACCTTCGGTCTGACCATTGCTCCAGGGTTCCAGCACAGCATTGCGTACGGCCTCAATGTCATGCCGCAATGCTCTGGCAAATCGTTGCATACCATAAATGCCAGACCGCCGTGCGTCGGTCATCCAGCGGTCCAATTTCTCCACAGTGCCACCGCGGAGTAGGCCGCGAAACCGCATCGCCAGATGACGCATCGTCGTGAATTCAATCGAGGCAGCCTTGAGTGCATCGACATTGACAATTTGCCGCGTGGTCATCTGACGACGCGGCTTAATGCAAAGTGCCGCCGCCACAAGGGGCGAGATCCGGCGGCCGGTCATTGGATCTATCACATGCAGCGGAAGTGAAGCTGGCGCCTCCTCGTCGGCCGCTAGCCCATCCGCCCCGTCCTGTGTTGGGTCGTTGATGCGCCAGGGAGCGACGAAGCACGCCGGATGCCTGAATGAACCCGTGTAGCCGCGATGGCGTATGTCAGAGAACAGATGGCGGACCTTGGTCGTCCCTTCGGCCCAGCTTCGTGCCAGGAATGCCCCGAAATAGGCGGACGTACAAGGCTTCGGCGCCATGGCGCTGCGTTCCGGCATATCAATGCGCCGCACCCAGCGATAGACGGGTCGGGGACCAAGGCCGAGCTTCTGAGCGATCTCTCTGAAGGTGCTGCCAGCGTCATAAAGAGCTCTGATTTTACCGAACATGACCTTGCGGGTAGCGCGGCGATGGTGTCTCAGCCGTTTCCGCTCCCCGGTTTCCGAATGTCGTTCCGCACGGTCGGCAGTCGGCTGCTCTGGCATGTCTTGGCCAGCCGCAATCTCGGTGGCAGATTGCCGGACGGGCGCCTCGAAGCCGCCGAGCTGCCGCGCGACGGTGTCCCGCAAGTTCTTCAGAAGATGGAAGCGGTCAGCGACTTCGCGCGCCTGTGGTGCACCCTGAACTGCTGCATCCGCATAGAGGTCATCGCGATCGCGGTTGATGATCTCGATTTCAGGGTGGTGCCTGAACCAGTCTGCCATTCTGTCCGCCGCGCGATCCGCCAGCAGATCCACCACACGGCGGCGCTCCAGGTCCACAACAATGGTACCGAATTTCGTGCCCCTCCGCCAAGCCCACTCATCAACACCGGTCACCCGCATCACGGCACGGTTGGGCCCAATCCTGGTGTGATGCTTGACACGCCGAAGGATCGTGCTGTCGCTCACGCGCATGCCCAGGCGGACCATCAATCGCTCGGAGGGGCGCCCGCCCGCGCTATGGCCGAACAGCCTGATGATCTCCGCCAGGCGGTCGGTCTGACGCGCAGAAGGGCCTACAAGTCCCGGGAGGCGTTCAGCCAAGATCTGGCGATCGCACCGCTTGCTCCGACAGCGCCAGCGACCCGCTCGCATCCGGATCGTAACCGGCGTCCCCTGGGCGGAAAGATCGCCTAGCGTCCGCACGTAGAAGCTATGCCGCGAACGGGATTGCGCGCCACCGAGCGGACAGCATGCACGCTCCCGGCAAGATATCATTATGAGCCATCGAGAGTTTTCTCGCTCGACCCTGGTCACGTTCAGGTATGGCGCAGGTGACCAAACTGCCAGGGCTTCCATCATGTCGGAGCCTCCGCTTCCCCGACCACGATGCCACAAGGACCACCCTGCACCGAAATTGAAACAGAACCGTCAAAAAAGCAGCGCGACACGGGCCCATTCAGAACGACATAGGACTTAGATTAGGCAATTCTACGCTGACACTGTTCCTCACTCAACCGTGAGGGCCCTCCTAATCAGCGTCGGTTTTCGCGAGTCGAAAAGAATACCAGGCCGTAGTCATCACACGCGCGCCTTACATACGACGAGGTTCGCGATCACCTCGCGAACATTGGGGCAGCTCTCAAGTGCTTCGAGCGCATCGAGCACCGCTGCGGTTTGCGACTTTCCAAGCACGCGGGAGAGTGCATCATCGGCAATAGCGCGCAGCTCAGCCATGGGTAACCGGTAGTTAGGCACGCCCTCGATTGTTCCATCATAGACATAGGTAGCTCCGGCATCCACCGCGAGTCGCAGCGAGCGCCAATCCCGTGAGCGCGCGGGATCCGAAAAGGTTTCGATCTTCGTCTTGCGGACCAACGTGTTGATATCGGCCGCGTCATGATCATACGCATCATCAAGAGAATAATGGCCTCTAGCCAGCATCGTTGCGACCCCAAACGCCGTAGCGCCGCGCGTCGCCTCACGCCCTTGATAGGGGCCAAGATTGGCACCGTCGCACAACTCGCACCAGCGGTTGATCGTAATCCTGATTGCGGTGATTCGCTCGGGCGCGATTGCGTGCCGCTCTCGGAGCGTTTTGGCCGCATCCACAAACGCCAGATTGTTAAAGTGAACTGGATAGCGCTTATAGATATGCTTTGGGATTTCCCAAACACGTCCAAGGCGGCTAGCGATCCGGCCAGCAAAATCGATCCGGTTGAGCTCCTTCTCGGAAAGTTCGGAAAAGCGATGGTAGAAGCCCGCGCGGCCTTCGAAGTTGGTTGCGGCAGCGTCTGCCCCGGCGCTTGCGAGCTGTGCCGCGAGATATCCGACACGGCTCGCATTAGCAAGCGCCCAGTGATATTCTGTTGTCCCAGCCCAGAGACACTCAGCCAGCCCTGCGGCAAGGTTGGCCGCGTGAGAGAGCGCGCAGCCAATGGATTTGGCGTCCAATTCCATCAGTTTTGCGGCACTCGCCGCGGCGCCGATGGCGCCATAGATTGCCCCGGCCTGCGACGTCTCCATTCCCCATTCCGGCGCGACCTCCAGTCCAACGACGGCCAGCGCAAGCATCGCCTCCGTACTGGCTAGCACGGAGCCGAGTAGATCCTTGCCGGTGGTCCCCAAACGCTCGCCGAGAACGAGAGCGACAGGGACAATGACCTGATAGGGGTGGCTGCCACTCGCAACATGCATCTCCTGCTGCTCGAGTGAACAGAACATCGCGGCGTTGACGAAAATAGCCGTCGCTGTAGGAACTTTGAGCCCTTCACCAAAAATCGTGCTAGGCCCGCTTTCTCCGTCCTTGCGTGCCATTTCCATGGCAATGTTGGTCTCGGGCATTGCCCAGCCGGCGACCCCACCCGCCACGGACTGAAAAACCCCCTCAAGACATGCCTTGCGCACGGCCTCCGGGGCATCGTCCCACCGCAAATCGGCAACCCAGCGCCCGACAAGCTGTGAGAGCGATTCAGCCGCGACAACGGAGCTCATCTTTGGATCTACCTTCCTCTTGTACGAATTCGCGAAGCCCTTTCGGCATACACGAGGATCGGCCCAATTCCGCCGTACCTATCGTCCTAAACCCGTTGTCTGCCTCGTCCCGAGCCGGCCGACGGCTCGACTGGGGTCTATCCCGACGGCTGTCTCGCTATCCGAGTCCGGTTGTGCCGGTTGGATTTCGCATAGCGTATGACTGCCGCGGTCACGATCGCCGATCTGTTGCAAGGCGCGCGCAAAATAAACGCCCGCAAGAATGATGGCACCATAAACAATCTTGACGGCAGCCGTGTTGAGCCCAAGAACTGGCAGCAAACCGGCGAGCACAGTGAGGGTGCAGGCCCCCGCTACAGTGCCCCATGAAGAGCCCGTACCGCCGAGCAGCGCCGTGCCCCCAAGCGCGATGGCGGCGATGGCCCCGAAAAGATAATCTGCACCCATACCGACATAGGCTGTTTGGATATATCCTGTGAGCAGTATGCCTGCGAGGCTGGCGGTTGCTCCTGAGATCACATATGTGGCGAACCGCACGCGCTCGACATGGATTCCCGCGAGCCGCGCCGCACGTGCGTTATCGCCGACTGCATAGATGCGCCGCCCGAAGCCGGTTCGGGACAAGATGCAGGCGGCCAAGACCGCGAGCACTAGCCAAATGAGTGTGATATCCGGAAGCGGGCCGATGTTCGCATTCGCAAAACGCTCGATCCCATCGGGCACGACATCCCCGCTGCTCTGCAATGTGCCGACGGCAACAAGGTAGCCCTCAATAAGGCCGCCGACTCCAAGCGTCACAATCAAAGGGGGAGCTCGCAGGAACGTCACGAGCAGCCCGTTGATCGCACCGAGAATCATGCCACAAAAGACGACCGCTAGCAGGATGAGCAGGAGATTGATGTGAAGGCTTCGATGCATTTGCGAGAGAGCAATGCCGCCGAAGTCAATCAACCAGGGCACGCTCAAATCAAGTCCCCCGGCGATGATAACGAGCGTCTCGCCCATCGCAGCGAGACCGACAAAGGCGGCGAAGATGGAGAGCGTTCGGACGTTCGATAGTGAAGCAAACCCTAACGAGTGCGCGGTGGC
Source organism: Acetobacteraceae bacterium (assembly GCA_030037175.1). Lineage (GTDB taxonomy): Bacteria > Pseudomonadota > Alphaproteobacteria > Acetobacterales > Acetobacteraceae > JAKAWQ01. The sequence continues at coordinate 9,545 of JASHRV010000295.1, read as the reverse complement.
TGCCGCAAATAGCATCAGTGTGAGGGCAAAGGCGCCGGCGGCCGCGGGTTGGTGGCGCGCCGCAGCCATCACACTTCGGCCCAGACCGGCCGCTATGGCAAGGGGTGCTGTCTTTTCGTGAAGGACCGTGTTCATTTTAGGAAAACTTCACCAGCCGGGATCGAATGCCAATCACGACAATCAGCAGTCCTGCCGCAAGAACGATCGAAACCCAGGGTGGCAGAACGAGGACGGATGTGATCCCGTCGATGAACGTAAGGATGAAGGCGCCTGCGACAGCCAAGCCGACCCCACCCGAGCCTCCTTCGAGGCTGATGCCCCCGAGCACGCAGGCCTCAACGGAAGAGAGGATGTATCCGTCCCCGATGGTTGCATCTCCGGTGCCGGTGATCAAAGCCAGGTAAATTCCTGCCAGCGCAGCGAGTAGGCCGGCGATTGCGTAGACACTGAATTTTGTTCTTCTGACATTGACGCCGCTTAGCCTGGCTCGCGCCTCATCACTGCCGATGCTGTAGATATGTCGGCAGAGATTCGTGGAACGCCAATACCCCCAGATGGCAACGGTAACAACGAGCAACAGGATCGAAGTAGGAATCAAATTGGTCACGTTTTGGGCCCAACTGCTGAGTGCGGCCGGCGTAGCCCCTCCGGCCGAAGGAAGAATCTGCAAGGCAATACCGTCGTAGATCGCCCAGGTTCCGAGTGTCGCAATGAAGGGCTCAAAATTACCAACTACAACGAGCGTGCCGTTCAGTCCTCCCAGTATCAGCCCGATGAGCGGAACTAGAACGAGCCGCCATGTAGCGCCATTTGCGGAGCCGACCCAGGTGGCAGTGAGGACGTTGGCGACCACCATCGTGCCACCTACGGAGATATCGATGCCCCCCGTGAGCAGCACGATGCACTGCGCGACGGTCACTAAAATGAGAGGAAGCGCCGTTTGGATCGTGAGCCCTATTTGCGGCTTTGTGAGAATGTCCGGCTGAAGTAGAACGTCAACGAGAAGAAGAGCAACGAACAGAGGGACCATTACGAGGGCCCCTCCGGGTGGGCGCAAGGCAAAAGGCCATGTCCCGAGCCGTTTCGCCGTTGTGAGCATAGTCCGTGCTTCCACCGAGTTCAGTTCGCCATATTTTGGGCGCCAGGACGGATTCCAGTCCTGGCTAAGGGCTGACCAGATGCATAACGCAGGAGCGTTTCTTCGTTCCAAGCTTCCGCGGGGGCGATCCCGACGATATGCCCTTCGTGGAGGACCATAATCCGATCGCAGACATGCAATGTCTCCGTGAAATCTGTGGAGTAGAAAATTACCCCTACACCTTTATCGGCGAGATGGGTCACAAGCCTGTAGATGTCGGCCTTGGTTCCCACATCCACGCCTCGCGTGGAGTCGAAGAGAATGAAGATTCTGGGCTGGCCAAGCAGTGCCCGTGCAAAGATCGTCTTCTGCTGATTGCCACCGCTGAGCGTGGCCACCGGGTTCACCAAGCGTTGCGAATCCAATCCAACCCGATTCGCGCCCGAAAGCGCTACCGCGCGCTCGCGCCTGAGGTCGAGGATACCGAGACCTCGTGTGAGAACCGGGAGAACTGAGCATGTAACATTAAACTGAACACTGTGACGGAGGAACAAAGCCTCCGATTGCCGGTCCTCGGGGACCATAAAGACCCCATGCTTCTGCGCCTCCGCCGGCGAACGCGGTGCGTAGCGTCGGCCAGCGAGCGTGATCCCGCCGTTAAATCGAAGGTCGCCAGAAAGGCTCATCAGCAACTCTCTTTGACCTTGTCCAGGCAGCGCCGTCAGGCCCAAGATTTCGCCGGCCTTGAGCATGAAATCGACCGGTCCGAGCTTCGTGCCGGCGCGCAGGCCGTCGACCCGCAGAAGCGTACCGCTATGGGTCACGCCCTGGCGCTTGGGATAGAGACGTGCGAGGCGACGGCCGAGCATGGCCTCGATGAGATCGTCCTCGCTTATGGTCTCGTCGAGTTTCGCTTCGAGCACAGTCCTTCCAGAGCGCAGGACAGTGACCCGATCGGCGATCGCCTTGACCTCCTGGAGTCGATGAGAAACGAACAGCACCACGGACCCTGCGTCCGCGATTCGTCGCACCTGGTGAAGGACCCATTCCGCATCGGCAAGGCTGAGGGCGGAGGTCGCCTCGTCGAGAATCAGCACGTTCGGAGAGGCGCCGATCGCCTTGGCGACCTCGAGCAACTGCCGGTCGGCCACGGACAAGGCCGCAACCTTCACCGATGGATCGAGCCAGCGGGCCCCCAGTGCCACCATGAGTGATGCGTAAAGGCGATGGAGCGCGCGTATGCGTAGCCTGCGGTGCCACCCGATGGGGAGGCGATCAAAGAACACGTTCTCCGCGACTGTCAGCGCCGGGATCAGGCTCGATTCCTGAAAGACCGTGCGTATGCCGGCGCGCAGTGCCTCCGCCGGGCTGCCCAGTCTGAGGGATGCGCCATCGAGTATGACCTCGCCTCCGTCGCGCGAGATTACGCCCGAAAGCACACGTATGAGCGTTGATTTCCCGGCACCGTTCTCTCCAAGGATACCGTGCACTTCGCCGCGACGCGCTTTGATGGATCCGTCCGCCAGCGCACGAACCCCACCGAAATTCTTTTCGAGGTGACGAAGCGAAAGTCCCACCTCGCAACGTGGCGTGGGGGGCATTACCCGGCACCGCGTTCCGCCGCTGCCCTAACCCTTGAGGGCATCATCGATGGAAAGACCGAGATTGCCCCCAGTGACGGGCAGCACCAGCGAAGAAGGCGCATCGGGGAAATAATCGACGCCGGCTTTGAGCACAACCTGATGGTAGGCATCCCCCTCGAAACGGATGGCTCCGAGTTCCGTGACAAAATAATCCTGCTCATAATCCGTGATCGCATGGGTGGGCTTTGGTCCGCCCAACAGCTCTTTGACAATTTGGACGAATGCGTAGGCGCCAACCCAAGACGGCGCCGGCCACATATAGCAGGCCATATTCTGAGTGACGCAGGTTTCCGCGCTAATGGACGTATCCAGGCTTGCGCAGGCGGGAGGCTTCAGACCGGCGCGGGCGAACGCTTGATATTCAGCGCTGCAATATCCCTGGCTTACGACCCCGACAATGCTGCGATGCGATGCGAGCAAGGCCGAGACCTGCTGCAGCTCGGGCCCTGGCGCGCCGTTGCCCACAAATATTCCCACGACATGAATATCGGGAAATTGCTTCAGGATCGATTCGTAAGCATGGATTCTGATCACGGACGACGGAGCCCCAGGAATTCCGTTGTCTAAAATAACATCCCCTTTTTCATGAATCACGGCCGCCAGCCAGCGGGCCATGTTCTCCGCCTCAGCCTTATCATCCTCGCGGACCTGGACTGCACACGGCGCGGTTAGTGTCTGATCAAATGTGTAGACGACGATACCCGCTGCGCAGGCGGCCATAACAGTCGGGTTGAGCGCAGTGGCGGATGAGGCATCGATTAGAATTCCTGCGGGTTTCTTGCGAATAATTGTCTGCAACGACGCAGTCTGTGACGTGACAGAATTCTCAGAATTAACGATAACGAGGTTAACCGTCTGGTTGTACGGCGCCCGCGAAGCGATTGCGCGAATGGCGTTCTCCATCTGGGCACGCCAGGGATTGCCGATATAGTTGTTGCTTACGTAGATTGTAATTTTGTTGCCAGATGCAGCAGCCTGCGCCTGCTTGCTCGTCGAGAGTGCGGCGACGCCGGATGCACCCACAAGCGTGGTGCAAATGGCCGTGGCGGTCGCGACCTGTCGAATCAGTCTTCGAAGGTTGAACCAAATGGACATCATTTTGCTTCCCCCCTTTGACTTTGTTTATTCGTAGACCCGCATCTGCAGATGCAGGCGCGGTCTCGAACGTTTGTACGGACGGCGATCGGGCAAAACTGTGTTTGCGGCGACGGTATCTCCTCTCCCCATAAGAACGAATCTACCAGGCCTGAAGTCCCGGAACGTGCATCCGGCAGCTGAATAGTGATGTGCTGGCGCACAGGTAGAGTGTCCGTCGGTCAGCGTCTCCCCAGTTGAAGTTGGCGCATTCCTCGGGCACCCGGATCAGGCCCAGCTGCTGTCCTGCCCCGTTGAATACATGCACGCCGCCCGGACCGCAGCAAAACAAATTACCTTCGCTGTCCACCTTCATGCCATCCGGCGCACCGGGCCCTGCTCCCCTGACATCCGCCCATACTTCTCCACCGAAAAGCTCCGGCCCACGGATTTGGTAGCGCCGGATATGCATTCGTGCCGAGTCATTGACGTAGAGGACCGACTCAGTCTCCGCGAAACAAAGCCCGTTTGGGCGATCGAAATCGTCGGCAAGCCGTACAATCGAGCGGTCACTCGGATCCACACGATAGACCCCCTGCACTGCCTGTGATTGCGGTCGCTGAACTCCGACACCCGCGAGGCGACCATAAGGCGGGTCGGTAAAGTAAAGTCGTCCACTTCTGTCGATGATGATATCGTTTGGGCTGTTGAGTTCGATCCCATCATAATGGCTTGCAATAATCGCCAGATTGCCATCATCTTCTTGCCGCACTACCCGGCTCGTTGAATGCTCACACGTAATCAGACGGTGCTTATGATCAAAAACGTTGCCGTTAGCCTTATTGCTGGGTTCACGATAGATCGCGGACTGTTCGCTTTTTGGGTCGAAGAAATACATCCGGTCAGCCGGGATATCGCTGAAGACGACGATGTTATCATCACCGTGCCAGACTGGGCCCTCGGTGAATTGAAAGCCGCTTGCGCGCTTTCGAAGCGGCTCATCGGTGACGATGCGCTTTAGTCGTATGTCTCTTATGTCGAGATGCTGCATAATCAATTTCTCTCTGTCCTACGCCTTTTGCAAAAAACTGTCCTGGACAACGTGGTAACCGTTGTGGACGATCTGTGCCGTCAGCTTTTTCGCTTCCTCAAAGGCCGGATCGTGCTCAGGACTCGCGACCCATTTTTGCCTCAGCGCCTCGCTCTCAAAAGTGAGCTCGAGATGAAACTGATAGTCGTCCGACGTGGCGCCAATCGCTCCACGCTCGGCCTTCGAATATTCTCGAAGGAGGCGATACCCTACAAACCCCTCTTGTTTGGCGAGCGCCGGACCATAGACGTTTTTGATCATCTTTTCGAAGGCCTCAGTACTAGCGGAAGAAACTCTATATTTGATCTCGAGCGTAATCATGGCCTTGCGCCTCCGTGCCGACCTTAGATGGTCAAACGTTCGGCCGCCCCGCGCCTGACTATCAGGCGTTTCTTCTGGTGAGAATTCAGCCCATAGGGGCCGTCATGCATCGGGTCTGAAGGTATGAACGGTACCACGGACGTGGCCCCTGAACGATCAGGTCGCGTAGAATGCGAGAACTGACCGGGAGCTGGCGTAGCAACCCGTCAGATAAAATCAGACCAGTTGTCTGCATTGGTGCTTGGATGTCGCCAATCAGACTTTAGATGTGGACACTGTGCGGTCATCGCTCCCCCCTTTTTCTGGTTTTACGAATAGGTATGATGATACGATGACAAGGTCTGGAGCGTCAAGCCTGCCGGCCATGCCGCCGTCGCTGCAGGAGGTTGCGATCTTTACATCCGCCGAGACACGGGCGCTTCCTGGCGCGGTCGTGCGACACGTTGTGCGCGGCCTTGCCCTCGACCAGTTCCGCCCCGGTGAGCGCTTGCCACGAGAAGACGATCTTGCGCAGCGGTTCGGGGTCAGCCGTACAGTTGTACGCGAAGCAATGCGTGTCCTCTCGGCCAGAGGACTGGTAGAGGTCCGGCAAGGCAGTGGCACCCGAATAGCGCCCTACGAACGCTGGCAGCTGCTAGATCCAACGCTTCTCTTTGAGCTGATGCAAAGCGGTCGCCATATTGGTTTGGTATTTGAGCTTACCGAGCTGCGACGAATATTTGAGGGTGAAGCAGCTGCGCTTGCTGCGGCGCGACGTACCGAGGCCGAGCTTGCTCGACTCGCCGAACTATGTGCGGCAATGCCCCAGGCACTTCAAGACGCCGAACAGTACACCGCTCTGGACGTAGAGTTCCATGACAACGTACTAACTGCGGCTCACAATCGGTTATTGCGCGAGGCTCTGAAGCCGCTGACCGCGGTTCTTTACTCAGCCCGGCATCTTACCAATGAGCATTATATCGCCGCTCACAGTGAAGGTGCTCGTGCTTCGCTTATCAGCCATCGCCGGATACATCAGCGGATCGCTCAGGGTCATCCCGCCGCCGCGCGACGGGCCATGGTCGCACACATCGCCGAGTTTGAGGCCGACCTTCGGCGCTGTCTCGGGGTCGCACCCACGGCGCCACCCACATCGGAGTCACATCATACAACGCACAAGATGGCACGTTAGATGGTGCAGATCGGGAACACGGGCCCTGGGAATGGAAAAACTTCGTCTTTCCACGTGAACCGTGGACGATTGGCCGGTTCGGCGGGGAGGTATGGTCGTGGGATGGCGGATCAAGCTCGAGGCGCGGAGCGGCTGGGGAGAGGTCGAAACCATCGAAGTGTCGCACTTCAGGCGGCGCGTCGTCGGTTTGACAGCCGAGGAGATCGGCCTGTCCCTCGGCGAGGCAAGGCAAATGCTGGCCGAACTGCAGCGACTGGTGCTGCAGCCTCAGATGGAGGAGTACACGTACTGCGCCCGTGTCTGTCCGGCTTGTCTCAGGATGCATCGCCAGCGCGATTGGTGCAAGCGGACCATCCAGACACTGTGCGGGACCGTAACGGGGGAGGCGCCACGGATCAGCATCTGCCCGTGTTCGAACGCGATGGGGTTCGTCGACCTATCGTTCTCGCCGCTTGCCGGCTTGCTCCCCGACCGCTGCGCGCCCGAGCTCCGGCGGATCCAGGCTGGACTCGGCGGCCGGCACTCATTCCGGGAAGCCGGGCGGCTCTTGTCGCAGCTCTTGCCTTGCTCACTTGTCAACCGTGCGAAGATACGCAATCGCACGCACCGGGTCGCCGCCGAGATCGAAGCCTCATCTACCGCAGATCCGGCAGATCCGTCTCTATCGAGGAAGGAAACGGTGGTGATGATAGACGGCGCCCACATCCGTGCCGTGCCTGGTCATCAAAGTCGGCATCTCGATGTAACTGTTGGTAAGGTCGAGGTAGCCGGGCGCAAGCTGTGTCGCTTTGCCTTCGTGCCGAAGGGCACGGATCATCCCCTGGACATTTTGCGTGCTGCGCTCGGCGCGCAGAGCTGGCGTCCTGGCCAGAAAGTGACCGTGATCAGGGACGGTGAAGCGGTCCTGCCCAATATGGTACTAGCCGCGACCAGGGAGCCCATGCGGCATATCCTCGACTGGTTTCATCTCTCCATGCGCATGCGTCCGATCGAGCAGATGCTCCTCGGCCTCTCCAGTCGCGATCGTCAGGACATTCAACCGCTGCGTGCAGCCCAACCGTCGATCGACGTGTCAGGCATTTGCTGTGGCATGGCCGGCCGACGCAAGCGGATCAGGAGTTGGTATCTTTCGCCTCTCACGCGGGAAACATTACTGGGAACGGCGCCAATCCTGAGCAGGTAGTGACAAGAGATCTCCTGCGCCACTGCCGCGAGCTGCGTAGCTACGCCCAAAACAACCGCTCAGCCATTGTCAGCTATCATCGCCGGTATCATAGCGATCGTCCGATTTCGGCATCACGCGCCGAGGAATGCGTCGACGAGATAGTCAATGCTCGCATGAGCAGGCACCAGCGGATGCGATGGTCACCACGGGGCGCTCATCGCGTCGCGGTCGTCCTGGCTGCTGTTCTCGATGGCCGGCTCGGAGCGACTTCCTGCAATCAGATGGCAGGCTGATCGACCAGAATTTTTCCACTCCCAAAAATGTTCTCACTTCAAGCGACAAAGTCATACGGGCGGTCCGCGTTGACGTCGCTTGGTCGCCTTGCTGGCGAGAGGGCGACGGAAACCCAAGCGGCTGCGGCATCAGTGGCCCCCGAGCGGACGTCCACGCCCGCTCCGCGTCGGTGATCAGCCGGCTCAGCTCGCCGTCCCTCTCGTCTTTGTGGGGAATCCCGGTTCTCATCTTGGGCAGAAGGTCTCTCGCGAGCACGCACGCCACCAGAAACACCGGAGCAGCCAATGCCACATTCTCTGGGGGGAAATCGACCGGAGCTCGATGCTACATGGCCGAGCCCGCCGCGTCACGTCCGATTTCGATGCCCTGATAGACGATCACGAGGTCCATAACCTCCTCCCCGAGGAGGCTGATCCGATCTGCGACGGCTGGACACACGATCGTAGCGGGCATTCCGACCGCACCCTCGACCATGCGAACCGTTACGGGAATTCCCGGCGCGGCAGATGAAGTTCATCAGCGACCTATGCGCGCTGTACGCTCTCGTGGTCATTCACGGCAGCATCGCCGTCATCCCGCCCCGGCGCAATCATGTGCTCTTCGACGCGACAGCCAACCAGGCTCCCAACATCGTCGCGCGCGCCCTAGGTCGGCTCGAGGATTGGCGCGCCGTCGCAGCCCGCTACGACAATACCGACACAAACTTCATAGCCGATATCTGCTTCGTCGCCGTCGTCACCTATTGGCTGCATTAAGTCGACACCCTATTCTAGCCGATCCATCGGCAACAGCGATACTTTTGCGGTCAGCACTTCACGCGCGATCTGCACCACGGATTCAATCGCACCGATCGGCGCGCCTGGGCGCTCGGTCTGATACGCTGCTTGCAGTTTGCGTGTACGCAGTGGCGGGCGGCAACCGACTGCGACGAGATGCCCAGCCGCGAGTTCGCGTTGTACCATAGCCAGCGGCAACGCGCCGATACCAACGCCATCGCAGATCATGCGCGCTATCATGTCCAGGTTGTTGCATGTGCTGATGCGCGCGGGCGTCACCTGCGCCGACGCGAACCACTCCATGACCACGTCGTAATTGTGCGAATACTCCGGTGTAGTGATGATGCGTAGCCGCGCCAGGTCCGCCGGTGTAACCGAGCCGCCCGACGAACCGCCCAACGAGCGTCCCGGTAAACCACTCGGTGCCATGGACGGTGCCGCCAGCCACGACAATGGATTGCGCCCGACCGGCGTCAGCTTAACCGGCGGTCCGACATCTGGCTCCGCCAGGATCGCCACATCGAGACTAAGATCCTTCAACCGCCGATTGATTGTGCTGCTGAGATCGACCGTCACGTCCAGCTGCACCAGCGGGCATACTTCCGCCACCCGCGATACCAACGCGGACAGGCAAGGCGCTGCGATGCTGTCCGGCATTCCCACGCGTACCACGCTGCGCGATTCACCGGCCGCCGCGCAGGCCGCGCTGATCTGGTTGGCGAGCGCGACGATGCGGCCGGCGTAATCGAGAATGAGCGTGCCGCGCTCGGTCAAAGAGAAGCTATGGCCGTTGCGGTCGAGCAGGCGCCCTACGGATACCTCGAGCTGCTGCATGCGCAACGTAATGGTGGGTTGTGACACGTTCAGCCGGCTCGCCGCCTCGTGGAAACTGCGCAGACGCGCAATCCACACGAACGCTTCAAGCTGACTGAG
>JASHRV010000294.1 GCA_030037175.1 Acetobacteraceae bacterium | reverse complement strand
CCCCGCCCCGCAATGTCAGCCGAACCGCGAAAGCCTGTCATGCAACCTGAGAATTAGGCAGGGAAAACCTTCTTTTTCTTCAGAAAAAGACTTTTCCCCGTTATCCCGGACCTCGCCGCATCTCGGGATTCCGAACGTCGGACCCAAAACGGATAAAAGTTTTCTGGTTCTCTTTTTCAAAAGAGAACAACTTCAATAACTTGAATAACCTGTCTCACCCTCTACTCCACCGTCACCGACTTCGCGAGGTTGCGCGGCTGATCGACATCGGTGCCTTTCAGCACCGCCACGTGATAGGCGAGCAGCTGCACCGGGATCGCGTATAAAATCGGTGCCACGAACGGATCGACCGCCGGCAGCACGATGCTCGCCGCCGCGATCTTCGCGAGCTTGCGCGCCCCTTCCTCGTCGCTGAACACGATCACCCTTCCCCCGCGCGCGGCCGCCTCCTGCAGGTTCGAGGCGGTCTTCTCGAAGAGCGGCCCGGAGGGTGCGGCCGCGATCACCGGCACGTTCGCATCGATCAGCGCGATCGGCCCGTGCTTCATCTCGCCGGCGGCATAGCCTTCGGCGTGGATGTAGCTGATCTCCTTGAGCTTGAGCGCGCCTTCGAGCGCGATCGGAAAGCAGAGCCCCCGCCCGAGATAGAGCACGTCCCGCGCCTCGGCGATCGGCTCGGCGAGCTTGCGGATCGCCGCCTCCTGCTCGAGCACGAGCGCCGCCCGCCCCGGCACCTCGAGCAACGCGGCGGTCAGCGCCGCCTCCTCTGCGCGCCCGATCGTGCCGCGCGCCCGCGCCGCGGCGATCGCGAAGCAGGCGAGCACGGCGAGCTGCGCGGTGAAGGCTTTGGTGCTCGCTACCCCGATCTCCGGCCCCGCGACGGTTTCGAGAATTGCGTCCGACTCCCGCGCCATCGTGCTTTCGGGCGCATTCAGCACGGAGAGCACATGCTGCCCCGCCTCGCGCAGGAAGCGGAGCGCGGCCAGCGTGTCCGCCGTCTCGCCCGACTGGCTGACCAGGAGCGCGAGCCCGCCTTCGGCGAGCGGCGGCGCGCGGTAGCGAAGCTCGCTCGCGACATCCGCATCCGCCGGTATGCGCGCGAGGCTTTCGAGCCAGCTCCGCCCGACCAGCCCGGCATAGAAGGCCGAGCCGCAGGCGCTGATCGAAACGTGGGGCACGCGCGCGAGGTCGAACGGCAGCCCGGGCAGGGCAACGCTCCGCGCCAGCGGGTCGATCATCCGCCCGAGCACGTCGCCGAGCACGGAGGGGTGCTCGTGCAGCTCCTTCTCCATGAAGTGCCGGTACTCGCCCTTGCCCACCAGCGCGCCGGTGAGCGCGGTCTGCTTCACCTCGCGCGAAACCGGCGCCCCGTCCGCGCCGTAGAAGCGCGCATCCTCGCGCGTCAGCACCGCCCAGTCGCCGTCTTTCAGGAAGGCGACGCGCCGCGTGAGCGGAGCGAGCGCGAGCGTGTCCGAGCCCAGATACATCTCACGCTCGCCGAACCCGACCGCGAGCGGCGCACCGTGCTGGGCGCCGATCATCAGCTCCGGGTGGCCGGCGAAGATCATCGCCAGCGCATAGGCGCCTTCGAGCCGCCGGAACGCCGCCCCCGCCGCCGCCACCGGCTCCATGCCCCGGCGGAGGTTGAAATCGACCAGCTGCGCCACCGTCTCGGTGTCGGTCTCGGTCTCGAACTCCTGCCCCGCCGCCTCGAGCTCGGCGCGCAGCTCGGCGTGGTTCTCGATGATCCCGTTATGGACGAGCGAGACGCGCGCGGTGCCGTGCGGATGGGCATTGCCCTCCGTCGGCGCGCCGTGCGTTGCCCAGCGCGTGTGGCCGATGCCCGTGGTGCCCGGAACAGGATCGCGCGCCAGCACCGCGGCAAGGTTGGCAAGCTTGCCCGCGGCCCGGCGGCGCTCGATATGCCCGTTCACGAGCGTCGCGACACCGGCGCTATCATACCCACGATAGGCCATTCGTTCCAGCGCGTTCAGCAGCTTCGGCGCCGCCGGCTCGGCGCCGATGACGCCTACGATCCCGCACATTTCTTCTTTTTCCCCTTTTTTTCCCGCAGCTTGGCTGCCCCGCCCGGTTTCGTCTCCTGCCGCGCGCGCCCGAAGGCGAGCGCGTCCGCCGCCACGTCCTCGGTGATCACGCTGCCCGCGGCGATGAAGGCGCCCTCGCCCACCGAAAGGGGTGCGACGAGCACGGCATCCGAGCCGATGAAGACGTTGGCGCCGATCTCCGTGCGGTGCTTGGCGATGCCGTCGTAATTGCAGGTGATGGTGCCGGCGCCGATATTGGTCCCCGCGCCGATCGCCGAATCGCCTAAGTAGCTCAGATGGTTGGCCTTGGCCCCGGCGCCGAGCTCGGTCGCCTTGAGCTCGACGAAGTTCCCCACATGCGCGCCCTCACGCACCACGGTGGCCGGCCGGAGCCGGGCGAAGGGCCCGACGATTGCACGCGCTTCCACCGCGCACCCTTCGAGATGGCTGAAGGGCCGGATCTCCGCCCCCTCGCCCACCGTCACGCCGGGCCCGAACACCACGTAGGGCCCGACCGTGACATCCGGGGAAAGCCGCGTATCGGCCGAGAAGAACACGGTTTCCGGCCCGATCAGGCTCGCTCCGGCGGCCAAGGCCTCCGCTCTCAGACGCTCCTGGAGGCTTTCCTCGGCCTCCGCGAGCTCGGCCCTTGTGTTGATGCCGCGGAGCTCGGAGAACGGTGCTTCCACCGCGACGACCGAGGCCCCATTCTCGCCGGCAATGGCTACGATATCAGTCAGATAATACTCGTTCTTCGCGTTGTCGTTGCGCACCTCCGCAAGCCAGCGGAGAAGCTCGGTCCCAATGCCGGAAAGTCCTCCGGCGTTGCATAAAATCCCCGTTTGTACGTCCCGGACGTCCAACCCCGCGTCCGCCCATTCCACGATTCTCGGTTCTTTTCCAAGAATAACCTGCCCATACCCCGTCGCGTCCGGCGGCCGCATGGCGAGCAGCGCAAGCCCCGCGCCTTCCTCCAGCCGCGCCAGCAATGCCCGCAGCGTCTCGGGCCGGATCAGCGGGTTGTCCGCATAGAGAATCGCGACCGGCCCCGCGCCGAAATGCTCCGCGGCCGCCAGCGCCGCATGCGCGGTGCCGAGCCGCTTCTCCTGCACCACCACCGGATCCGGCGCCGCGAGTGCGGCGATTTCCGGCATCTCCGGCCC
>JASHRV010000293.1 GCA_030037175.1 Acetobacteraceae bacterium | reverse complement strand
GCCCGCAACATCGAGGAGGGTGGCTCGCTCACCATCATCGCGACCGCGCTGATCGACACCGGCAGCCGCATGGACGAAGTGATCTTCGAGGAGTTCAAGGGCACCGGCAACTCCGAGATCATCCTGGACCGCAAGCTTTCCGACAAGCGCACCTTCCCCGCGATCGATATCACGAAGTCGGGCACCCGCAAGGAAGAGCTTCTCGTCGAGAAGGGTACGCTCTCGAAGATGTGGGTCCTGCGCCGCATCCTCAATCCGATGGGCACCGTGGATGCGATGGAGTTCTTGCTCGACAAGCTGAAATACAGCAAGACCAATCAGGATTTCTTCGACGCCATGAACACCTGATTTCCCTCTTCGCCCTGATTTCCCTCTTCGCAAGGACCCGCCCATGCCCGACGGATCGACCGCCAGCGATTGCAAGGTGAAGGACCTTTCGCTCGCCGCCTGGGGGCGGCGGGAGATTTCGATAGCCGAGGACGAGATGCCCGGTCTGATGGCGGTGCGGGCGGAATACGGGGAGGCAAGGCCGCTCGCCGGCGCGCGCATCGCCGGCTGCCTGCACATGACGATCCAGACCGCCGTTCTGATCGAGACGTTGCTCGCGCTCGGCGCCACCGTCCGGTGGTCTTCCTGCAATATCTTCTCGACCCAGGACCATGCCGCCGCCGCGGTCGCGGCTGCCGGCGTCCCCGTCTTCGCCTGGAAGGGCATGAGCGAGGAGGAGTTCTGGTGGGCGATCGATCAGACGATTGAAGGTCCCGACGGCTGGACGCCGAACATGATCCTCGATGACGGCGGCGATCTCACCAAGGTGATGCACGAGCGCCATCCGAAGCTGATGACCGCCGTGCGCGGCATCTCGGAGGAGACCACCACCGGCGTCCATCGCCTCTACGAGATGGCCGCGAGCCACACGCTTCTGGTCCCGGCCATCAACGTCAACGACAGCGTCACCAAGTCGAAGTTCGACAATCTCTATGGCTGTCGCGAGTCTCTCGTGGACGGAATCCGCCGCGCGACCGATGTGATGATGGCCGGCAAGGTCGCGGTCGTCGCCGGCTTCGGCAATGTCGGGAAAGGCTCGGCCGCGAGCCTCCGCCAGGCCGGGTGCCGCGTCCTCGTCACCGAGATCGATCCGATCTGCGCGCTGCAGGCGGCGATGGAAGGCTACGAGGTCGTTACGATGGAGGATGCCGCCCCGCGGGCGGATATCTTCGTCACCGCCACCGGCAATATCGATGTCATCACGATCGATCACATGCGGGCGATGAAGCACCGTGCGATCGTCTGCAACATCGGTCACTTCGATTCCGAGATCCAGATCGCAGCGCTTCGCAACTATGTCTGGGAGAACGTCAAGCCGCAGGTGGATGAGGTCGTTTTTCCCGACGGCAAGCGCCTGATCGTTCTTTCCGAAGGCCGGCTGGTCAATCTCGGCAACGCCACCGGCCACCCGAGCTTCGTGATGAGCGCGAGCTTCACCAACCAGGTGCTCGCCCAGATCGAGCTCTTCACGGCCCCGCCCGGCCGGTACGAGCGCAAGGTCTATACGCTGCCCAAGCATCTCGACGAGAAGGTCGCCGCCCTCCATCTCGCCAAGGTCGGGGCCACCCTTACTCGTCTTAGCGCCGATCAGGCGCATTATCTCGGTATCGAGCGCAGCGGTCCCTTCAAGCCCGATCTCTATCGCTACTAGACCGGATGCATGAGGTTGCGGCGGTCGTCGGCTTGCTGGCGCTCGCCGCCCTCGCGGGCGGGATGGCCTTCTTCGGCGCCGTCGTCGCCCCCCTCGTCTTCCGCACGCTCGAGCCGCCGCTGTCCGGGCGTTTCATTCGCGCGATTTTTCCCCACTATTACCGCTTCACCTTCATCGCGGCGGCCCTTGCCGCCATCTTCCTTGCCCCCGTCGTTCCCTGGTGCGCGGCACTCCTCGCGCTCACAGCACTGAGCACGCTCTGGCTTTGGCTCTCGCTGATGCCGCGGATCAACGCGCTTCGCGATTCCGGTGCGGACGCCGCCTTCTCCCGCGCTCATCGCCTCTCGGTCCTCGTCAATCAGGCCGAGCTTCTTATCGCCGTCGCGGTGCTCGTTCGCGTGGCGTTTCTGCTCTGAGAAGGCCGGGCAACGTCGCCTCTTGCGCGGCACCCCATCCGACACCAAGCCTCGCGCCCGTCGCCAAGGCGGCAACACCCCAAAGCCATCCGTTCGGCGGCTCCGGCTTGACGAGCTCATCCGGCCTCACCTCCGCTCGCAGCAGAATATCGTGGAGATGCCCGGGAAAGGCTGTTTGGCGCTCCACGGCCCCGTCCTCGAGAATGGCGAGCGGTTCTGCGGGTGGTTGCCGCATGAAGCTGAGCGCTGCGCCGCGATGCACGCCGGCGAAGCGTGCGAGGGTCTGTTTTTCCAGCGGGAACTGCGCTGCATCCGGCTTGCACGACCAGATCGCGCCGATCGCGTTGGCGCCGAGAAACGCCGCCACTGCCTCCGGACTGTCCGGAGTCCAGCCGCCGACCGCATCCCCTGGCCTCACCCCCAGGGCGCGCAGGCCGGCCGCGAACGCGAAGGCTTCCTCCCTCAGCCGTTCGCGCGAAAGCGCTCCGCCAAGCCGTCCGACCACGGCCTCTCGCTCGCCCCGATGAAGCAGCACGTTCTCGGCGAGCGAAATCGCTCGTCCCCGTTCTCCGATCAGCTGCGCGAAATCCCAGAATGCCGCGCCGAAGCCGTCCGGGTCCTCCTCGGCCCAGCCCGCGAGCGCTTCTCCGTCGGCCAGCGTCCGTCTCCGTGCCAGACGCAGCCAGAGGAGAAAGGAAAAAAGATTGCTCGCGGCGAACTGCTCGGCCTCCGCCCGGCCGCCCGCCGTCCCCCACGGTCGCGCCTTGATCGTGCTCAGCCAGTGCCTTGATCGGCCACTCATGAGGGGGCTATAGGGGGCGGCTTCGGCCGGGGCCATAGCTCAGTTGGGAGAGCGCCTGAATGGCATTCAGGAGGTCAGGGGTTCGACTCCCCTTGGCTCCACCAGCCCGGCCTAAACCTTTCCCGCCACATGCGCCGGCCAGAATGCCGGGATCGCGGCTGCGTCCTCGCCACCCCAGCCGCTCTTTACAATCCGCCCGCACACCGCGAGCGCTTGCCGCGCCAGCGGCAGATCGAAGCCTTTGGCGGCGGCCTCTTCCAGCATCAGCTGCAGATCCTTGGCGATCAGCGCGATCGTGTAGGTCGGAGCGCCCGCCCCCCGGCCGGCCAACGCATTCACCACCGCCGGGGCGCGGGCGCGCAGAACGCTCGGGCCCCCGGCGCTCTCGCTGAACAACCCGACGACGAACTCCGGATCGCAGCCGAGATCGCGGATCAGCGCATTCGCCTCGCCGAACGCGTGCCAGAACAGGATCAGCGGGAGATTGATCGCGAGCTTCATCGTCGCCCCCGCGCCGACCGGCCCCACGAGATCGACCCGGCGGCAGAGATCCTCGAGCACCGGCTTCGCGTGGGCGAAGTCCGCCGCCTCCCCGCCGGCAAAGCCGAGGAGCTGGCCATTGCGCGCCGGCCCTATCGTGCCCCCGACCGGGCACTCGACGAACGAGGCACCCGCCGCCCGCACCGCCGCGGCGGTCGCCCGCGCATCGCCCGGCCGCACCGTGCTCATCTCGATGAAGAGTTTTTCCCCTGCCTTGCCCGTGAGCAGGCCGTCGGCGCCGCTATAGACATTTTCCACCGCCGCCTGGTCGTAGAGCATCGTGATGATGATTTCGGCTTCATCCGTGAGCGCAGCCGGCGTGGCAGCGGGTTTCGCGCCCGCCGCAAGAAGGGGCGCGGTCCGCCCCGGGCTCCGGTTCCACACGAAAACCTGATGTTTGCGATCGATCAGCCGTGCGGCCATCGCGGCACCCATCCGTCCCAAACCCGCAACCCCGATGCGCATCATGGTCTCCTTCAGCGCGCGCGATCCCCGCTTACGCGCTCCTCACTTACGCGCTCCCCACTTACGCTCTCCATGTGGATCGCGACCGCCCCAAGGAAAGTCTGATGAGCTCAACCGGGAGCAATGACGGCCCGACCGTTGCCGCCGATGATCGCGGCAATGCTGCCCGTCTGTCCGGACTCACATAGTGGGGTCCGGAAAGCGGGAGCGATTCCGTCGAATCAGAGGATCGCCCGCTTGCCCACGCGCAGTCCTGATGAATAGCCCGTAAAAGCCGCAAGCCGGGCGAAGTCGGGAATGATGAGGTTGCCCCGCTCGCGATCGAGCAGCTCCTCGTTGCGCAGCTCCTTGAGCGCGCGCATCACATGCACCCGGGAAAGCCCGACCGCGTCGGCGACGTCGATCCCTCGCAGCGGACAAGGCGAGACGCCGCCCCTTGCCATGCCGCGCTGCCGCAGCCGGTCGTAGATCTCGATCAGGAAGTACCCGACGCGCTCGGCCGCATTCATCCGCCCCAGCATCGTTGCCCTGAGATCGCCACGGCGCAGATCCGCGAACCAGGTCCGTGTCAGCGCCAGCGCCAATTCGGGACTCTTCTTGAAGAGCTCGGGCAGGACGCGTCCGTCAAGCACGCAGAAGCTGGCCGTAGTAAGCGCTTGCACGGAATGGGCGCTCTGACCCAGCAGGACCGATGTCATGCCGACCGTGTCGCCCGGCAGCAGGACGTCGAGGATCTGGCGCGACCCGTCCTGGAGGCGATGGTAACGGAGCGCCCATCCTTCATAGAGGGTGTAGAGCTCCTGTCCGTGCCCCCCCTCGCGGATGATGTCCTTTCCCGCCGCCACGCCGAGATGCTCGCGCTTCATGCGCCCGATCATCGCGACCTCGCGCGCGCTCATCGCGTGAAAGAGCTGCCTCCGTCGGAGCGGGCATTCCGAGCAGCGCATCACGGACCGGCTCCGGCCAGGCAGGCGGAGCGGTAGCTTTGCGCGGCTCGGCAAGCACGCATGGGCGCGCCTCGCCCCCGCGATATGCGAAACCGGGCTTTGCGGTCACGCGCCCCCGCGTGCCGCTGGTCCCCCTTCATGTCCATGAGCCTCATCCGGACACGTGTAATGTTCGCAACCTTACCGTGTAAGGTTGATAACACAAGAGCGATTCAGCCGTTTTTCAGGGGTTGGCGCGAATCCTCGCCGGAATCCGGCCGGGGCAGGCTCAAGGCCTTACGGAACGCCGTTTGGACGACCGCATAGCATTCACATGTTACTCGCTCGAGGCCCGCATGATCGCGGATCGTGATGATGCCGCGGCTGTAGCGGATGAGCCCGGCCTCCTGCAGCCCGCGCGCGACGATCGTGACGCTCGGGCGATGCACGCCCAGCATTTCGGCGAGCGCCGCATGAGTAAGTTCGAAACGGTCCTGGCCGGTCCGGTCCCGCATCGTCAGCAGCCAGCGCGCGCATCGTTCGCGAACCGAGTGCAGCCCGTTGCAGGCGACCGACTGGGTGAGCTGGAGCAGGAAGCAGCGCACAGAGCCGAGCAACAGCGCGTTGAACGCGGGGCTCTCCCTGGCAGCCTCGCACAGCACGCCGACCGGCAGCCGTGAGGCCGTTCCCGCGGCTCGGATCAGCAAGCGTTGGGACGAGTCCCTTGCTCCAAGCAGCGCCTCGAAGCCGGTGAAACCCTCCGGCCCCACCGTTGCCGCCTCGATCACGCCGCGGCTCGTGACCGAAAGGAATGAGACCATGCCGCGATGCGGGAAATAGGCGTGGGTGAGCGGCGCGCCCGGTTCGGCCAGAACGGCGTGCGGCACCAGCTCCACGAGCTCGAGATCGGGCTGCAGCCGCGCGAACGTTTGGAGCGGCATCATCGCGAGGAGGCGGTTGACCGCGCGCGCCTGGTCCTGGGCCTTGCCTTGCCCCCGCTCCTTCGCCATCCCTCCTACACGCCGCGGTCGGGAACGCGTCCCCGGAAATTATCCTCGGAAACGCCACCACCCCTGCGGCGCGCTCGCGCAGCATCGCGGCGAGCGTCATCTCGTTCTTCTATCGATCATGTTAATGTGCGCTTCTGCAACCGGCGCCGCCACCCCGCGCGCCCAATGGCTGCGCCCCGATCAAAAAGCGGAACCCCCTCAAGCGATGAGTATAGAAGATTGTTCTCTTTTGAAAAAGAGAACCAGAAAACTTTTATCCGTTTTCCGGACCAGGCAACAGCTCGGGCTACCGACCGTCGTTCGGAGTCCCGAGATGGGGCCTGGTCCGGAAAACGGCTCTTCCCTCTCAATGCCTCATCGGGTCAGATCGCGATCCTGACCCCGAGTTCCACCACGCGGTCAGCCGGGATATGGAAGAACTCGGTCGCCGGCACCGCATTGCGCGCCATCACCAGGAAGAGCCAGAGCCGCCAGAAAGGCATCTTCGGCACCGCGCCCGAGACCAGAAGCTCACGACCCACGAAATAGCTCACCTGCATCGGATCGAAGCCGATCCCCTCGGCCCGGAGCGCCTCCAGCGCCCGCGGGATGTTCGGGCTCTCCATGAA
>JASHRV010000292.1 GCA_030037175.1 Acetobacteraceae bacterium | reverse complement strand
TGAAGGACCTCCGCACCGGGGTCGAAAAAGGCAACCCCACCGCCGTGCTCGACGGCGAGCTCGACGACTTCATGGGCGCAGCCCTCGCAGCCCGCGTCGGCGCCGTGCGCAGCGAAGCAAGCGCCCAGGCCCGCTAGGCAGAAAGAAAGACCAAGGGGCTCTGCCCCTTGGAACCCCGCCAAGGGCTGAGCCCTTGGAACCCTTTCGTTGGCGGCGGAAAGGCCGGTCAGTTTTGAGCGGTTTCGCTCAAAACTGACCGGCCTTTCCACCGCCAAACGGATGGGGTCCAGGGGACAGCGTTCCCTGGTCTTGCTTGCTACCTATCCGGCGCCGGAGCGATGCGCGTCGTTACGGTGCAGGCGGCGTTCACGGCCTCGCGGGCGAGGGGAATCGTGTGGTACTCGCCCTTGAGCCACGGCGTGAACTGGTCCTTGTAGTGTTTGCTTCCCGGCACGCCGGAATTGCCGATGTTCTGGACGGCGAGGAATTTGTCCGGGGCGGCGAAATCGACCACGAGCCGGTATTCGGTGCCGGCGTTCGCGCCGTGCGGCGGCAGCTCGCCGCCGGTGTTTCGCACCGTGTGCGATCCGCCATCCACCGGGGCCGGCCCGATATCGAAGGCGCCGCCGGTTGCCGCGTTCGAGAGCGGGTGCCGCCAATGCGCCGTGTGCACCCGTTCCCATCGCCACGCGGCGGGATCGTCGCCGAGCCGTTCCCTGAGCCGCGCGACCGCCTGCTTCGCGGCGGCGCTCGCCATGGCCGAGGTTCCGGCCGGGAAGTAGCCGAGGCCGTCATCCTCGAGCAGGCTCATGGCGAGGCCCGTCTGCTGGGAGGCAAGGTCGAGCAGCCGCGCCGGCAGGTGCTCCGAGAGCACGGTTCTCTGCCAGATCGCAAGGAAGGTCTCGAAGATCGTGGGCGCGGCGCTCGCGAGATCGTAGCGGAAATCCCAGCCTTCGAGCGCGGCCCGCACGATCGCCACGTCGGGATCTGCGCTTGCCGCGATCCGGCGCAGGATGTGCGGGCACATCCGCTCGGCGCGGCTGCTCTTGACGTCGTTCTGGAAGCGGATGTTGTCGTCCCGGTCCATCACCGGCTGGCGCGCGAACTGCTCGTCGATGCGCACGCCCCGGTGCCCCTGGGAATAAGCGCCGTAGATCGGCTGGCGATAATCGGCCGGCACGATCCTTTGATTGGCGCTCGCGACATAGCCGCGCGCCGGGTTGAACGTGTGCGGCAGCTCCTCGAACGGCACGTATCCGAGCCACCGGTCGGCGGCCTCGTTCGCTTCCCGGTAGCCGTAGGTGATCCGCCCGCGCACGGGCAGCCGTCCGGCCATCTGGTAGCCGATATTCCCGCCGCGGTCGGCATAGACGAAATTGAAGACCGCAACGGCCCAATCCCTGAGCGCGGCGCGGAAGCCCTGCCAGTCCTTCGCGCGCGAGACGGCGATCGCCGCCCTCATATCGTCGAGATGCTCGGCCCCGACCCAGCGGAGCGACAAAGGCGGCCCGGGCTCTTCCGCAAGCGGCGGGACCAGCGCATTGACCACCGGTCCGCGCACGGTGGCACGGATCGTGAGCGCGCGCGCCGCCTCGCCGCGCACGGGGATCGTCACCGTGCGCGCATCGAATGTCCGCCAGCCCGCGCCGTCGCGATAGCGTTCTGGATCGTCGGGGTCCACCTCCTCGCGATAGAGGTCGCGGGTCGAGGCGGCATTGTTGGTGATGCCCCACGCGATCGTGCCGTTGCTGCCCCACCACATTCCGGGAAGCCCCGGATGGCCCGCGCCCGCCGCATCGTCCTCGGGCCCGTGCAGCGCGAACTCGTACCAGCTCGACGGCACCCAGAAAGGCTGGTGCGGATCGCCGCACAGAATGGGATATCCGGTTCCGGTGCGGCGCGGCGCGAGCGCCCAGTTGTTGCTGCCGGTCGCATCGTCGGTGCCGGTCGGCCGCAGCGCGGCGGCGTCGGCGCCGAGCCACGGCAGCACGACATTCTCGGAGGCCTCCGGGGTCAGATAGAGCGTCCGCAGCGCCTCGTCCGGCAGGAAGCGCGCGCACTCCGCCGCGGCGATGCGGTCGATCCGCCCGTTCAGCGACCACCAGATCCCGCGCCCGATCGCGACGATATCGCGAACGGTGAACGGTTCCGGCGCATAGTCCAGGATCTCGAACTCGATCGGCAGCTTCCCCGCTTCGATGAAACGGTTGATGCCGGCAGCGAAGACCGCGACGATCTCACGCGTCGGCCCGTCCATCGCCGCCGCATCGGCCTCCGCGATCCGGTCGATGCCCACGGTGAGATGCGCGATGTCGCTCGCCACGAAGCCGGGCCCGAGAATCTCCGCCTGCCGGCCGAGCGCGCGGCGGCGAAGCCGGTCCATCTGCCAAAGCCTGTCCTCGGCCATCGCGAAGCCGAGGCCGAAGAAAAGATCTTTCGTGCTGCCGGCATAGATATGCGGCACCCCGGCGCCGTCGCGCTTGATCTCGACCACCCCCGCGACCGCCGCGCCGAGATCGCGGTCGCCCGAGGCGGCGCGCCGGCTCAGGAACGCATCGCGCGCGGCCGCGAAATCCGCCGCCGAAAGCCCGAGGCCGCCGCAAATCGCCTCCACCGCGACCGCGCCGCAGAGCGCGGCCATCATGGTCCGATCATCAATCTGCATGGATCATGTCGCCAATCATGTCGCCCTGGCTCACTCTCATGGAAGGCTACAGCATCTCCTCGCGCTGGCAATTGACCAGCAGCTCCGCGACCGAGGCGGTGTTGGAAAGCCGCAGCACGGTCTCCGTCAGCAGCGCGATGTCCGCCGGATCGGACATCCGCTCGCGCGGAAAGTTCGTCACCCCCGCCGTCATGTCCGTCGCCACATAGCCGGGACAGAGCGCCGTCGCCCGCACCCCTTTCTCCCATCCCGCCTGCCGCACCGCATGCGTCAGCGCGACCAGCGCGAACTTGCTCATCGCATAGCCGGTGTTCGCGTTGCGCACGCGCTTGCCGGAAAGCGAGGAGACATTCACCACCCGCCCGCAGCCGCACGCCGCGAGATGCGGCAGCGCGAGCCGGATCAGCCGCATCGGCGCCTTCACATTGATCGCCCAGAGCGCATCGAGCCTGCTCTCGTCCGGATCGTCGAGCGTGGCCGGCCCATTGATCCCGGCAACATTGACGAGCGCGTGCAGCGCGCCGAACCGCGCCAGCGTCTGCGCAACCCAACGCTCGGCGCTCGCGAGGCTCTCGGCATCGTAGCGCTGCACCATCAGCCGCTCCGAGGCGGCAAGCCCGCGCGCCTCGCGCACGCCGGCGGAAACGCGGAACCCCGCCCCGAGCAGCCGCTCGACGATCGCCCGCCCGATCCCGCGCGCCGCGCCGGAAACCATCACCACACGATTGTCGGGATCGAGCACCGGCGAGCCTCCGCTTCTCTTGCGCAAGAACCTTGGCTCTGCCTCACGCTTCCCGGAGCGTCAACCCATGCCGAGCGCCATCACGCCCATCAGCACGAACATCACCGCCCATCCGGGATCGAGATTGACCCACACGCGGGTGAGCGCGCGCAGCCCAAGACGCCGATAGACGAGAAGCGCGATCAGGGAGGCGGTCGCGAACAGGCTCGCGGTCATCACCGCCGCGACGATCATCGCGGCACCCGCGAACCAGCCGGCGCGCACCCCGATCCCCGCGCCCGCCCCGCCGCCCATCGTGAACAGCATCAGCAGGCTCGCGAGCGGCATCAGCATCATCACCGGCGAGCCGCAATGCAGGCACGCCATCGCGAACGACCAGGAAACCGGCCGGCTCGGCGGAATGCGCACCGCCAGCCGCGGATGAAGCGGCCAGGCGAGCTTGTAAAGGCCGAAAACGATCAGCGCGATCCCGAGCCAGGGCAGCGTCAGGCCCGGGTCGGCACGCCCGAGCGCCAGCACGAGAGCGGCGGGAAGCCCGAGCACGATCATCGCGAGAAAATGCCCCGCCGCGAACGCGCCCGTGCCCGCGAGCACCGATGCCGGAGATCCCCGCTCGAACCCGCGCCCCACCGCGTAGAGCCAGCCCATCGGCGGATTGACGCCCTGATAGACGCCCATCGCCGCGATCATTCCCCAGAGCGCGGCACCGCCCATCGCGCGCCTCAGGCAGAGGCGAAGCAGAAGCTCTCCGTCGAGCAGTCCCCGCCCTCGAGGCGCACCTGGTGCGCGCGATAGCCTTCGGGAAACTCCACCAGGAAAGCGGGATCGAGCGCGATCCCCCCGCCCGGCTGCACGCGCGCCATCGCCATCCGCCCCGGCACGCCGCCCGGATAGAACTGGTCGTCCCACGCGCTGTAGAGCGAATTGGTGAAATAGACGCGCTCGCCGTCGCGGCTGATCTCCACCATCTGCGGCCCGGCCGCGAAGCTCTTGCCCGAAGCATGCGCGGCCCCGCCGATCCCGCCCACCCGCACCGAGCCCGCAAGCCGCGGCGCCATCGGATCGCTCACATCGTACTGGCGCAGCTCGCCCGTGCCCCAGCACGACGCGTAGAGATAGCGGTCGTCGAGCGAGAGATCGATATCGGTCACCAGCGGCGGCACCGCCTTGAACGGCTTGAGCAGATCCGGCAGCTGCGCCGGGTCCGCGGGCTCGGGCGGAATGCTCGCCGTCTTGCGCGCGTGGAATTTCCCGCCCTCGCGCCAGAACGTCCAGATCGAGCTCTCGAGATTCGTCGTATCGACGACCACGCCGAGAAACCCGTGATCCTTCTTGGGATCGTGCGCCGGGCGCACCTCGAGCGCCATCTGGTGATTGGCGCCGAGATCGATCGTCTGCACGTGCCGCCGCGCCCGCAGATCCCAGAAATGCAGCCGGTGGCCGTATCTGTTCGCGAGCAGGTCCTCGCCCACGAGCCCGTTCTCGAACTGCGGCGGCAGCCCCCATTCGGACGAGATCATATAATCGTGGGGGATGTTCCACCAGAAATCATAGCCCAGCGTCTGCGGTCCGCGCTCCATCTCCCATTGGCCGCGAATCTCGAAGCTCTCGCAATCGAGCAGGAAAATCCCCGGCACGCCCTGATCGCCGCGCTCCCCGCGCCCGCCGAGCGTGCTGATGTAAACCCCTTCCGGGCCGCAATGCACGGTGTGCGGGCGCGAATAGCCCGTCTTCTGCATCACCTCCTCGGGCGAGATCTCCTTGACGATCCGCGGATGCAACGGATCGGGCTTGGTGTCGATGATGTAGATCCGCGAGGAACGAATCCCCGGCACGATCAGATAACGCCGCTCCGTGAACGGATGCCCCGTCATCGGGCACAGCATCGAGCTGCACGCGTTCCAGCCGAAATGATGCAGCTCATCCCCGGCATGGCTGAGCGGGAGATGGCCCACCATCGTCCCGAAGCGCTGAGACCCCGGATCGAGATCGACGACCCCGATCGCATCCGGCGCGCGCCGGTCGGGACGAAGCAGCGCAACATAGCCGAGCCGCTCGCGCGGCCCCTCCATCGCCAGGCGCGGCGAAGGATAGAAGGTCGGATCAGGACGCACGAGGCTCATGGCGCTTTCTCCCAACCATCTCTCTTCCGGAGCGACTATAGCGAACGAAAGCGCCTTCCGCACCGTCCGGCAAGCAGGCAGCAAAAAAGGAAAAATGTTCTTTCTTGAAAGAAAGAACCAAAGAACTTTTTCCTCTTTTCCGGGAGATTTTTATGACGAAACTGGAATGGTATTCCGCAGCCCCAGCAGAAGCAGGCCTCGCCCCCGCCCGCAGCAGCCCTCATGCGATCGCATGAGACTCGCCCCGCAGCAGCCCGGCAAGCCGCACCAGAATCGCCGCCGTCGCGCCCCAGATCTCATGCTCGGGATGCGGCCACACCCAGTATTCGCGCAGCCGCCCGCCCCGCATCCCCGTCCTTCGCCGCGGCGCCGCCGGGTCGAGCAGCACGGCAAGCGAAAGCATGAACACCGCCGCCACCTCGCCCGGCGTCGGCACCAGCGTGAGCCCCGGCGGCAGCAGCCCCACCACCGGCGTGATCAGAAACCCCGTCCCCGTCGCATGCTCCGGCAGCCGCCCCACCAGCGCCACCCGCGCCGGATCGAGCGCCAGCTCCTCCGCCGCCTCGCGCAGCGCCGCCGCCGCCGGCGAGGCATCCGCCCGTTCGATCCGCCCGCCCGGAAAGCTCACCTGCCCGGCATGCCGCGCGAGCTGCTCGCTTCGTTTCGTCAGCAGAATGGCGGGCGGCGACGAAAGCACGATCGGCACCAGCACCGCCGCACCGATCAGCGCCCCCGGGTCGGGAGCCGGCGCGGTCGCGGCGGGAAGCCCGGCGAGCCGGGCCCGCAGGCTCGCCTCATCCACGGGCTCAGTCTTCGCGCCCGAGGTCTCTATGCCCTGGGTCTCTATGCCCGGGGTCTCTATGCCCTGGGTCTCTATGCCCGGGGTCTTTAATCCCCCTCGCGCGCCCGCACGCGGCACCCGCATCCTCCCCCGCCGGCAGCTCGCCCAGCGGAAAGAACTTCCGGCAGCTCCACACGCCGAGCGCCCGCCGGCAGCCGATCCATCCCGGCTCCGCCAGCGCCGCCAGCTCGTAATAGACCGCCCGCCCGATCCTGGCCTCGATCCCCGGCTCCCCGCCCCCGCCCGGCCGCACCATCAGGTAAGGCGTGGGGTGGCAGGTCAGCAGGTCGTGCGCCACACGGATCGGGTGCTCGGCATCCGCCGTCACCACCTCGTCGATATTGGTCCGGAACGAAAGCCGCTGGCCGCGCCCGCTGCCCGTCCAATCCAGCTCCACGGCCACGAACGGCACGTCCTCCACCTCGATCCGCCCGCGCTCGGCCGGCGTCTCCAGCCAGTAGGAGCCGTCCTCCTCGCGCTTCAGCACGCTCGCGAAGAGGCACACCAGCTCCTTCCGCCCGATCGGGCTGCCCCGGTAGAGCCAGGTCCCGTCGCGCCGGATCAGGAAAGGAAGATTGCCGCAATCGATCGGCGCCCGCCGCCGCTTCCCCGCCGCCACCGAAGCCGCGCCCGCGCATCCCGCCGGCCCCTCGGCGCCCCGCGATCGTGAGGTGGCGCCGCTCACGTCCCTTCGCTCTCCGCCGCACTGCGTCACGGGTTTCGCACTCTCACCTTCCGCGCGTGATATAAGGATCGACTCGACCCCAAGGGAAGTGCACCCCGAGTCGTGAGCAGGCCCGATCTTCCCGGGAAAGGTCGTCCAGGGAACGTCGCCGGGACCATGGCGCGGGCCATGTCCGGGCACCATGTGCAGGATGCAGGCCCGCCGCCGGCCCAGGGACCACCGCCGACCGCCGCCGAACACCGCCGACCACCACTGAGGAATACCGAATGTCCGCCAGCCTCTCGCCCCCCTCCCAGCAGACCACCGAGGTCCTCGCCGAGATCGAGGCGCTCGGCGTGCGCATGCGCACCGTCCGCGCCGAGATCGCCCGCGTCATCTTCGGTCAGGACATCGTGATCGAGCAGACGCTCATCACGCTGCTCTGCGGCGGGCACGTCCTCCTCGTCGGCGTCCCCGGCCTCGGCAAGACGAAGCTCGTCGAAACCCTCGGCATCGTGCTCGGCCTCACCGCCAAGCGCGTCCAGTTCACCCCCGATCTCATGCCCGCGGACATCCTCGGCAGCGAGGTGCTGGACGAGGACGCCGCCGGCCGGCGCAGCTTCCGCTTCGTCCCCGGCCCCGTCTTCTGCCAGCTCCTGATGGCGGACGAGATCAACCGCGCGAGCCCGCGCACCCAGTCCGCCCTCCTCCAGGCGATGCAGGAGTTCAAGGTCGCCGTCGGCGGGGTCGAGCACGCGCTGCCCCGCCCCTTCCACGTCCTCGCCACCCAGAACCCGATCGAGCAGGAAGGCACCTACCCGCTGCCCGAGGCCCAGCTCGACCGCTTCCTGCTCGAGGTCCAGGTCCCCTACCCCGACCTCGCCGCCGAGCGCGCCATGCTGCTGGCCACCACCGGCGCCGAGCAGGCCCAGCCCGTCCCCGTCCTCTCGGTCGAGGGGCTGATGGCCGCCCAGGCCCTCATCCGCCGCATCCCCGTCGGCGAAAGCGTGCTCGCCGCCATCCTCGAGCTCGTCCGCGGCGGCCGCCCCGAAACCGCCTCGCTCGAATCCGTCCGCCGCCACGTCGCCTGGGGCCCCGGCCCGCGCGCCGCCCAGGCGCTCATGCTCGCCTGCCGCGCCCGCGCCCTGCTCGACGGCCGCCTCGCGCCCAGCCTCGACGACGTCGCCGCCCTCTCCGCCCCCGTGCTCCGCCACCGCATGGCGCTCTCCTTCTCGGCCCGCGCCGAGGGCGTGCATCTCGCGGACATCATCGCCGCGCTGGTGGAACGGCTCGGATGAGCGAGCCCGGCCCGCTTCCCCCGGCGCGCGACGCACGGCGCGCCGAGGCGCTCGGCGCCGCCCTGCCCCCCCTCCTCGTCGCCGCCCGCCGCGTCGCCGCCACCGTGGCACAGGGCGTGCATGGCCGCAGGCGTGTCGGTCAGGGCGACAGTTTCTGGCAGTTCCGCCCCTTCCTCCCCGGGGACGCGGTGGCGCGCATCGATTGGCGCCAATCCGCCAAGTCGGACCGCACGTTCGTGCGCGAAACCGAGTGGGAAGCGGCCCAGACCGTCGCCCTCTGGGCCGATTCCTCGCCCAGCATGCGCTGGCGCTCGCGTCTCGCGCAGGTTGAAAAAGCTGACCGCGCGGTACTCCTTCTGCTCGCTCTTGCGGCATTGCTGCTCCGCGGCGGCGAACGGGTCCGGCTGATGGCGCCCAACGCCCAGAGCCATGGCGGGCGCGACGCGCTGGAGCGGATCGCCGCCGCCCTGGGCGCCGCCCTCGTCGCCAATCCCTCCGGCACCTCCTCCGGCACCCCCTCCGCGAGAAGCCTCCCGCCCGATCTTCCCCTCCCGCGCCACGCCACCGTCGTCCTCTTCGGGGACTTCCTCGACCCGCTCCCCGCCATCCAATCTTCCCTCGCCCGGCTGGCCGCGGTGCCGGTGCACGCCCATCTGATGCAGGTGCTCGATCCGGCGGAGCGCGCGCTGCCGTTCCAGGGCCGCGTCCGCTTCACGGATCTCGAAGAGGAAGGGGATGCCTTGATCCCGCGCGTCGAAGGCGTGCGCGAGGCCTACGCCGAACGCTTCGCCCGCCATCAGGAGGGGCTCGCCGCGCTCTGCGGGGCGCTCGGCTTCGGCTTCGCCACCCACATGACCGACCTTCCGCCGGAGCAGGCGCTGCTCTCGCTCTACCTCGCCCTCGCGCCCACGCTTTCCCCCGCCGGCCTTCCCGCCGCCGCCTCGCTCCCGGGTGAAGCGCCCGCCGCCTGATGATCTTCACCGCCCCCTGGATCCTTCTCGCCCTCGTCTTCCTGCCCCTGCTCTGGTGGCTGCTCCGGGTCACGCCCCCGGCGCCCAAGCGGGAACGCTTCCCGGCCGTCCGCCTGCTGAAGGACCTCGCCCCGGTCGAGCAGGCAACCGCCCGCACGCCGTGGTGGCTGCTCGCACTCCGCCTCGCCGCCGCCGCCCTCGTCATCATCGGCCTCGCCGGCCCGGTCGAGCGCGCCGGCAGCCTCGCCGTGGGCCAGGGCCCGGTGCTGATGGTGATCGACAATGGCTGGGGCGCCGCGGCGGACTGGAGCGCGCGAATGCTCGCCGCGAACGCCGCCCTCGACCGCATCGCCCACGAAGGCAACCGCGTCGCCCTCCTCGCCACCGCCCCCGGCTCCGCCGGCGCCCCGCTCGCGATCAGCCCGCCCATGCCGCCCGCGAGCCTCCGCGCCCGGCTGGCCGTGCTCCAGCCCGAGCCCTGGCCGGAAAACCGCGCCGCCGC
>JASHRV010000291.1 GCA_030037175.1 Acetobacteraceae bacterium | reverse complement strand
GGCCGATCGCGACCCCCGACGATGCCCGCTTTGTGCTCTCGCATTCTCCGCGCTGCCACGGTTTCTACGGCGCGAGCTCGATGGAGCGCCTGCCCACGGAAAGGGTGATCGCTGATCAGACGCGCGCCTTCAAGGCCATCACGAGATAGCCGAACCGGGGAGGAAGGATTCATGGCACGAGCCTATGCGAGCAGGATCATCGCCGCGCCGGTCGAGGCCGTATGGGAGATCGTGCGCGGCTTCAACGACCTTCCCACCTGGCACCCCGCTATCAAACGCAGCGAGATCGAGGAGGGCCGTGACGCCGATGTGGTCGGCGCGATCCGCTCCTTCACTCTGACGGATGGTTCGCACGTGCGCGAACGCCTGATCGAGCTCGACGATTGCCGGTACCGCTTCCGCTACAACTTCGAAACGCCCGCCTTCCCGATCACGAATTATATTGCGACCTTTACGCTGATCCCGGTTACCGACGGCGATGCCACCTTCGCCGAATGGCGAGCGGACTTCGACGAGCCGGTGGCCGAGAGCGGCCGCTATGTCGATATCGTCTCCAACGCTGTCTTCGCGGGCGGCCTTTCCGCGCTGGCGGACAAGGCGGCGGACCGAGCCATTCCGGAAGGCGCCGCCCGCTGGCAGGGAGCCCGTCCGGCGAAGGTCTTCTGCTCGTCGGTCATCCACGGACCGCTGGCGAGCGTCTGGGATCGCGTCCGCGATTTCGCCGGCATGGGCGATTGGCATCCGGACATTCGCGAGATGCGCATGCTGGCCGGGGTGCGTCCGGACAAGGTCGGCGGCACGCGCGAATTCCGCATCGGCGATGCCGCACTCGACGAACAGCTCACGCTGCTCTCGGACCACCATCACGCCTTTCGCTATCGTATTATCAAATCCTCTCTGCCCTGGCTCAACTATCACGCCGGGGTACGGCTCCATCCCATTACCGCGACAGACGAGACCTTCGCAGTGTGGACCGCGGACTGGGTTGCCGCACCCACCGACGATCTCACGCTCATCCCGATGGTGCAGAGAGACACGTTCCAACGTGCGTTCGATACGCTGAATGAGCGCTTCATTCCGAATACGGAATGATCTTGCCGGCTTTCGCCGCCTGAGATCTCCCGCGGGCGGGACCCGGCAAAGCGGAGGAGCGAACGTCAATCGACATTGCGCCGGGGCTGCAAGCCGGGCTGAACCAGTGCCGGCCCTTGCGAGGGAGCAGTGGCCACATTCTCACCCGAGATCAACGTTCATTGGCCGACGCAGTCCCCAACGCGTTATTCAGTTCGGCAAAGGGGGTTCAGGGGACAGCGTTCCCTGGCCTTAACTCAAGCGGCGGGCATGGGCGTGTGGGCCATGGCGTGGATGCGGCGGGCCATGGCGGCGACGCCGTTGCCGCGGTTGGTCGAGAGCGCGCCGATGAGGCCGAGCTCCGTGAGAAACCGGGGGTTGGCGGCCGCGATTTCGGCTTGTGTGCGGCCGGAGTAGACGCGGAGCAGGAGTGCCACGAGGCCGGAGACGATGGCGGCGTCGGAGGCGCCGGCGAGGTAGAGGCGGCCGTCGCGGAGCTCGGCGGCGAGCCAGACGCGGCTTTGGCAGCCCGCGACCCGGTGCGCGTCGTCCATCCAGGCGCGGGGGAAGGGCGGCAGGTCGTGGCCGAGATCGATGATGTAGCGGTAGCGGTCCTCCCATCCGTCGAAGAGTGCCAGCTCATCGGCGATCGCGGCGATTGCCGCGGCGGCGGAGGCTTCCTGGGGGACGACGTAGGGACTCATGCGGCGGATGTGCGGGCCGGACAGCTGCCCGTCAAGCGGCAGGCTCCTTCTCGTGCCACTCTTCGGCGGTTGCGCCGGCGAGGGACTGGATGCGCTCTTCGTCGCGGGCGAGCTCGGCGGCGGGGCCGGCATGCACGATCATGCCGTCATCGAGCACATAGGCGTAATCGGCGATCTCGAGGCTCATGCGCACGTTCTGCTCGACCAGCAGGACCGAGATGCCTTCGTTGCGCATCTCGGCGACGATGCGGAAGACATCGCGCACGATGAGCGGGGCGAGGCCCTGCGAAGGCTCATCGAGGATCAGGACCCGCGGGTTGAGCAGGAGCGCGCGGGCGATCGAGAGCATCTCCTGCTCGCCGCCCGAGAGCTGGCGCCCGCGATTGAGCTTGCGCTCCTGCAGGCGGGGAAAGAGCTCGTAGACGCGCGGGATGCTCCAGGGGCCGGGCCGCTCCAGCGGCACCTTGAGATTTTCCTCGACCGAAAGGTTGGGGAAGATGCGGCGGCCCTCCGGCACGTAGCCGACACCGAGGGCGGCGATGCGGAAGCTCGGCCAGCGCGTGGTCTCGCGGCCGAAGATGCGCACTGTTCCCTCGCGGGCGGGCGTGAGGCCCATGACGCTGCGCATCGTTGTGGTCTTGCCGGCACCGTTGCGGCCAAGCAACGTTGTCAGCCTTCCTTCCTCGACGGTGAGGCTCACGCCGTGAAGGATATGGCTTTTGCCGTAATAGGTGTGCAGCCCTTCGATCTCGATCGCGTTCATGCTGCCTTCCCCAGATAGGCCGCCTGCACGGCCGGGTTGGCGGCGATCTGCTCGGGCGTTCCGTCGGCGAGCAGCGCCCCCTGGTCGAGCACGGAGATGCGGTCGGCGAGGTGGAACACGACGCGCATGTCGTGCTCGACGAGGATGATCGTGTAGCTCTTGTCGCGGTGCAGCTTGCGGATGAGGCCGGCAATCTCGAATGTTTCCTGCTCGCCCATTCCGGCCGTCGGCTCGTCGAGCAGAAGAAGGCGCGGGCGGAGCGCGAGCGCCATCGCGATTTCGGCGGCGCGCTGATCGCCGTGGGCGAGCTCGCCGACCAGCCGGTTGGCCTTTCCCGCGAGCCCGGTGACCGCCACCGTCTCCTCGACCACGCTGGCGATGTCCCGCACCTCCGCGCCCCCGAGCCAGGGACGGAGCGCGTAGCCCGCGGCGACCTCGGCCGCGATGCGGACATTCTCGCGCACCGAAAGCTCGGGAAACACCTCGGTGACCTGGAACGTGCGGGCCATGCCGCGCTTGACCCGGTCCGCCGCGCTCACGGTGGTGACGTTCTGGCCATCGAAGATGATCTCGCCCGCGGTGGGCGGAAAGAAGCCGGTGATGAGATTGAAGAAGGTGGTCTTGCCGGCGCCGTTCGGGCCGATGATGGCGCGGAGCTCGCCCTTGGCGACGGTGAGCGAGACCTCACGCACCGCGATCAGGCTGCCGAAATGCTTGGAGACGTTGCGGACCTCGAGCATGCTCATGCGGCGCTCCGGCGGCGGAACACGCCGAGCAGGCCGCGTGGGAAGAACATCACCACGAGGACGAAGATGAGGCCGATGAAGAAGAGCCAGTTGACGGTCTGGCTCGAGATATAGTCCTGCAGCACCTCGAAGACCGCAGCACCGAGCAGCGGCCCCCAGAAGCTGCGCATGCCGCCGAGCACGCACATGATCACGAGCTCCCCCGAAAGGTCCGTATAGAGAGAGGATGGATCGGCGAAATTGTTGAGCAGCGCATAGAGCGCGCCGGCAGCGCCGATGCAGAAGGAGGAGATGGTGAAGGCAAGCCAGATGTGCCGATCGACCGGGATGCCGAGGAAGCGGGCGCGGCGTTCGTTCTCCCGCACGGCGAGGAGGGTGCGCCCGAAGGGCGAGCGCAGGACGAAGCCCATGAAGCCGACGACGATCGCGAAGACGGCGAGCACGAAGTAGTAGAAGGCGAGGTCGTTTTTCTGGATGTCGAGCGTGAAGAGGCCGAAATGGATCGGCTGGCGCTGGAAGCCGCGCAGGCCGTCGAAGCCGCCGGTCACCGAATCCCATTTGTAGGCGATGTAGTAGAAGACCTCCTGGAAGGCGATGGTAACGAGAGCGAAATAGATTCCCCGGCGGCGGCAGATCAGCGCGCCGACCGCGCTGCCGACGATGCCGCCGAGAAGGATGCCCGCAATGACCGCGAGCGGAGTGGAGGGCGCGATGTAGCGCAGGATCATGCCCGCGCCGTAGACGCCGAGCCCGAAATAGGCGGCATGTCCGAAGCTGACCACGCCGGTGAAGCCGATCAGGAAGTTGAGCGACATCGCCGCGAGCCCGATCACCAGGATGCGCGAGGCGAGCGAGGTGTAGCCGCCGACGAGCGGCATCCAGAAGGGGGCCGCGATCAGCACCACCCAGATGCCGGCGAGGATGAGAAGCGGCCGTTCCGCGGCGGGCGCTTGGGTTTGGGCGCGTGCCATGCCGCTCATTGCAGGCCCTCCTCGCCGAGCAGCCCGCGCGGCCGCGCCAGCAGCACGACCGCCATGATCACATAGATCACCGCCTGGCTTGCCGAGGCGTAGAAGATTGTTGTGATGGCGGCTGCGACGCCGATCAGGAGGCCGCCGAGGAGCGTGCCGACCAGGCTGCCCATTCCACCGACGATGATGGCGACGAAGCTCGGCAGAAGAAGATCATCGCCCATGTTCGGGTTGAGACCGATCTGCCCGCCCGCGAGCACGCCCGCCAAGCCGGCGAGGAAGATGCCGAAGGCAAAGTTGAGCGAGCGCAGCAGCCGGACATTGATCCCGAGCGCCGAGACGGTGTCGAGATCGAGCACGCCGGCACGGATGCGCATGCCCATCCTTGTGTAGCGGAGGAAGGCGAACAGAGCCGCCACGGCGACGATCACGATGCCGACGACGAACAGCCGGTAGCCGGTGAGAAAGAAGAATTCCTGGCTCAGCGGCTGGGAGATGCTTGCCGGCGTCGTCAGCGGCAGGCCGTTCACGCCCCAGATATAGCGGCAGCCATCCTGGATCATGAAGGCGAGACCGAAGGTCAGCAGCAAACTGTAGATCGGGTCGCGGCCATAGATGCGCCGGATCATCGTCCGCTCCACCACGAAGCCGAGGACTGCGGTCAGGAGCGGCGAGACCACGAGGGCCGGCCAGAAGCCGATATAGGGAATGAGGACGTAAGCGAGATAGCCGCCAAGGGCAAGGAAGTTGCCGTGCGCGAAATTGATGACGTTGCTGAGGTTGAGAATCATCGAAAGGCCGAGCGCGGTCAGCACGTAGAACGCGCCGATGATCAGCCCGTTGAAGAGGTTGAAAAGCACCAGTTGCAGCATGTCCGTCCCTGTGGCTCGTTTATTTTTTTTCTATTTGTTTTGTGTAAACGAAACCCCTGCCGCGCGGCGCAACGCCGGCGACAGGGGTTTGCCCGCAATGTCCGAGCTAGCTCGGGTAGGTCATATGGCAGCCCGTCTCCGCGAGGGGCTGGGCCTGATCGCCGGGCACGAGATCGGCGACGGTGAAGAGATTGTACGGCTCATTGGCCGCCGGCGGATGCACTTCGCCCGCGAAGATATTCGGCATGAGCTCATGATCGCCGGCACGGTAGAAGACCTTGCCCGGCTGCAGCGCAATTTCGGGCGGCAGCTCCATGCCCTCGAGCGTGTGGGCGAGGTCGATCGCCTTCGTGCTCTTCGCCTTCTCGACCGCGAGCTTGAAGGAGTAGATGCCGACGTAACCGAACCAATGGCGGGCCGAGCAGGGCTTCTTGTAGCGGTCGACGATACCGGTGACGAACTCCTTCACATAGGGCACGCCGGGCTGGTCCCACCACCACTCCATGTCCCACCAGCCGGCCTGCGCCGTTGGCGGCACGGCGAGGACGGATTCGATCTCAAATAGAGCGCCGCCCAGCGCCATGTCCTTGTCCATGCCGAACTGCACGAACTGCTTCATGCAGTCGATCTGGGCGAGCCCACCCATGTTGTTGAGCAGCACGTTGGGCTTGTATGCCTTGGCCCGGATCAGGCTCGCCGAGAAGTCGCTGTTGGCGATCGGCAGCAGCTCCGCCTCATAGGTGCCGCCGGCTTTCATGAGATTCTTGACGAAGGCGGCTTGCAGCGTGTGGCCATAGGCATAGTCCGGCGTGATGAAGTACCAGCGCTTGCCGAACTTCTTGATCAGAATTTCGGAGATCGCGTTGGCATCCATCGAGGTCGTGTTGCAGATGCGAAACACGTTCCACGCGCAATCCTTGCCGGTGATCGGGTCGGTGTGGCCGCCCGGCACGATGTGCAGAATGCCCTTCTCGGTCGCGACCTGGGAGATGGCATAGGCGATCGCGGAGTTGACGTCGCCCATCGTCACGTCGACGTGATCCTTGTCGATCAGCTCGCGGATCTTTTCGACCCCGGTGCCGACATCGTTCGCCGAATCCTCGACGAAGAGCTGAACCTCGCGTCCGGCGATGCCACCCTTCTTGTTGATCTCGTCCACGGCATAGTGCGCACCCTGCACCTCTGAGACGGCCAGGAGGGAAAGGCTGCCGGTGAGCGGGTCTACGAATCCAATCTTGAAAGGCTGCTCTCCGAGCGCCTTGACGATGAAGGGTGAACTGATCTGCGCTGCACCGATCGCGCCAAGCGCCGCGCCAGCCTTGAGCACACCCCGCCGGCCAAGCCGGCCCGAAGGCTTCCCTTGAACCATCTATCCCTCCCTATCTTCATGGGCCGGTTTTGAGTACGCGCCAAATCCCATGCCGCGCCTGGAGCGCGGATTGCGCCAGGATAATGTCTTGTCCTCTGACCCTGCACAATAACTTTCCGCAATCTTCCGCCGCTCCCGGGACGGTTGCGCAGCAGCGGTGTCGCGAGGCGAGGCATTGACACGAAGCGGGCGAGCACCGATCATTGATACGACCGAGGGGGGCCCCGACAGGGGGCTGAGATACCACCGGTCCGCGCCGATGGTGCATTGTCGATGTTGGCGGGGCGGACAGCGTGGTGACCCTGTGAACCTGAACCGGGTCATGCCGGCGGAGGGACGGGAAGCCAATCGCAGACTCCCGCCTTCCCGGTGCCCGCGAGCGAGGAGGCGGCGATGACGGCATATGGCAAGTCCGTGGGCAAGGCCGCGGCCCGTCCGGAAAGCGTCACCACCGGGCCCGTCACCGGCTCGCGCAAGATCTATGCGCCGGTTCCCGGCCGGCCGGACATTGCGGTGCCGTTTCGGGAGGTGCCGCTCGACGCTGCCGCGGAGGAGCCGCCCTTCCGCCTCTATGACACCTCCGGCCCGTACAGCGACCCGGCGGCCGCGATCGATCTCGCCCTCGGCCTGCCGCCCGTGCGCGCAGCCTGGATCGAAGCGCGCGAGCTGCAAGCCGGCACGCCGCGGGCCGTGCAGCCGGCCGACAACGGAAACGTTCCGGAAGAGAAAATTCTTCCGCCTTGCCCGGCCGCGCACACGGTCCGCGCCGCGCCATCCGGCCGCCCGGTCACGCAGCTCGAATTCGCCCGGAAGGGGATCGTCACCGAGGAGATGAGGTATGTCGCGCACCGGGAGAATCTCGGCCGCGCGGCGATGGTGGCGGGCGCGGAAGAGCGGCGCGCGGACGGCGAGGATTTCGGCGCGGAGATTCCATCCTTCATCACGCCAGAATTCGTCCGCGACGAGGTTGCGCGCGGGCGGGCGATCATTCCTGCCAACATCAACCATCCCGAGCTCGAGCCCACGATCATCGGCCGCAATTTTTTGGTGAAGGTGAACGCCAATATCGGCAATTCCGCCGTCAGCTCCGGCGCGGCCGAGGAAGTGGAGAAGCTCGTCTGGGCGATCCGCTGGGGCGCGGACACGGTGATGGATCTCTCCACTGGGCGGAACATTCACAATATTCGCGGCTGGATCATGCGCAATTCGCCTGTGCCGATCGGCACGGTGCCGATCTACCAGGCGCTCGAAAAGGCAGGCGGCGAGCCGGAAAAGCTCGATTGGGAGATGTTCAAGGACACGCTCGTCGAGCAGGCGGAGCAAGGCGTGGACTACTTCACGATCCATGCCGGGGTGCGGCTTGGCCATATTCCCCTCACCGCGCGCCGGGTCACCGGCATCGTTTCGCGCGGCGGCTCGATCATGGCGCGCTGGTGCCTCGCCCACCACCAGGAAAGCTTCCTCTACGAGCGCTTCCCCGAGATCTGCGAGATCATGCGCCGTTACGACGTTTCCTTCTCGCTCGGCGATGGCCTGCGTCCGGGCTCGATCGCGGATGCGAACGACGCGGCGCAGTTCGCCGAGCTCGAAACGCTGGGCGAGCTTACGAAGATCGCCTGGGAGAAGGGCTGCCAGGTGATGATCGAGGGCCCCGGCCATGTGCCGATGCACAAGATCAAGGTCAATGTGGAGAAACAGCTCGCTTCCTGCGGCGAGGCGCCGTTCTACACGCTCGGGCCGCTCGTCACCGATATCGCGCCTGGCCACGATCACATCACCTCCGCGATCGGGGCGGCGATGATCGGCTGGTTCGGCACTGCGATGCTTTGCTACGTGACGCCGAAGGAGCATCTGGGCCTGCCCGACCGCGACGACGTCAAGGCCGGCGTGATCGCCTACCGCATCGCCGCGCATGCGGCCGATCTCGCCAAGGGCCACCCCGCGGCGAAGCTCCGCGACGATGCGCTCTCGCGGGCGCGTTTCGAATTCCGCTGGGAGGATCAGTTCAATCTCGGCCTCGACCCCGATACCGCGCGCGCCTTCCACGACGAGACCCTGCCCAAGGAGGCGCACAAGCTCGCACATTTCTGTTCCATGTGCGGACCG
>JASHRV010000290.1 GCA_030037175.1 Acetobacteraceae bacterium | reverse complement strand
GTCGATCTCGGCGGCGGTGAGATGATCGACGGCGATCTCTCCGGAGAGCAGACGGAGCGGGTGCCAATCGACCGCGATGTTCCGCCCGGTGAGCCAGGGGCCGGATGGGTCGGCAAGTGTCAGGGTGCGAACGCGGAGCGCAGCGGGAAACCGGCCCGAGAGCCCGCTGACGCGGACCTCGCCTGAGGTGAGGCGCGGGACGAGCCAGGTGAGCGCCTTGCGGCCGGGGGCGGTGTTGGCGCCGAGGAGGATGACGGCGAGCAGGGCCAGCACCAGGCCGAGGGCGCCGGCGAGCCCGATCCCTGTCCATTTGGCGATCCGCCGCATCGCTCAGAACGCCTCGCCAAGCCCGATATAGAGCTCGAACGCATCGCTGCCGGGCAGCCGTTCGAGCGGAAAGGCCACGTCCAGCCGGAGCGGGCCGATCGGCGTATAGTAGCGCAATCCGCCGCCGACGCCGACCCGGAGCGGGGCGGTGAAGGGCGCGCTTCGAGCGCTGACCTGGCCCGCGTCGACGAAGCTTGCGATCCCGATATTGCCCCAGACGCGTTGGCGGAGCTCGATCGTTCCGGTGTCGATCGAGGCGCCGCCCTCGATCGCCCCGCCCGGAAAGGTGGGCGCGATCGAAAGATATTTGTAGCCGCGGATCGTTCCGCTGCCGCCGGCATAGAAGCGCTTGTCGGCCGGAATGGCGTCGAGGCTCGCACCGATGTCCGAGCCGATGAGGCCGCGCAGCGCGAGCACGCTCTGTCCGGGCGTCTCGCCTGCAAATTTGGAGAAATCGAGATAGGTCGAGGCGCCGACCTGCGTGGTGACGAACTGCGCGGAGACCGGGCCGAAGGAATAGGTGGGCGTGACGGTGATGCTCGCGCGCAGACCGCGCGTGGGCGCGAGCAGGCTGTTGGTGGAATCGTAGGTGAGGCCGATGGGCACGCCGAAGAGCGTATAGTTGTTGGTGGTGCTGTTCTGGGTGATCGACTCCTGCTCGGCCGCGAGGGCGATGCTGCCGGTCAGATGCGGGGCCAGCGGACGGGAGAGGCCGACGCTGCCGGTGACTGCGATCTGGTCGTAGGGCGTGAGGTCCTGATCGAGGGTCGTGAGGTTGACGGTGAGCGTCTGGTCGCGAGCCAGGAAGTCGGGCTTGGTGAAGGTGGCGCCGAGCGTGTAGCCGAGACCGGTCACCGCCGTGCCGCCGAGGGTGGTGCCGGCGGAGAGTTTCAGGTCCTCCGCATTGCCGAAGAGGTTGCGGTCTTCCCAGGAGCCGGTGAGGCCGATGCCGAGATCGGTGGAGTAGTTGGCGCCGAGGCTCACCACGTGCAGCGGCCGCTCGGTGATGTTGACCGTGATGGGAAGCTGACCTCCCGCATTGGTCGCGGTGGCAGGCTGAATGCTGACGGCCGAGACGATGGGGAGAGCTGTCAAGTTCTGCCGAGCGGCCGAAAGTTTCGCCGGATCGAACTGCTCGCCCTGATGGACGGTGAGGCGGCGGCGGATGAAGGTTTCGTTGATGGTTTTCAGGCCGGTGATCCGGATCGGACCGAGATCGACACGCGGACCGGTGGTGACGGTGTAGGTGATGTCGAGCGTGCGGCTCGTCGGGTGGAGGATTGCGAGCGGCTCGCTCACTTTGGCGAGCGCGTAGCCCTCGCCCTGCAGGGCGGCGAGAAGACGAGTGCGGGCGGCGAGCACATCGGCGGCGCGGGCGGGCTGGCCGGGTGAGAGCCGAAGCGCGGCGCGGGCTTTCTCCGGCACGCTGCCCTTGATCGCGACCTGCCCAAGGTGAAAGAGCGGGCCGAGCGTGAAGCTGACAGCGACATCGACCGGCGGGGAAGCGGGCGCCGCGCCGAGGATGGCGGGAAGGTCGGGATCAGAGAGCTCGTGGCCCGCGATGCGGATATCCACCGTGCCGTCGTAGTAGCCGAAGCTGTCGAGAGCGAGGAGGAAGCGGGACGCGTCGTTGCGGGCGCGGCCGATGAGAGCGAAGGGTCCGACCGGGGCGCTGGTGCGCAGGCTGATGAGGGTCGAACTCGCGGCGAGCGCGGCGTCGAGGGCGGCGTTGCCTGTGGGGGCGAGCGTCACGCGGTATGGCTGGGGAGCGGCCGCGGGCACGCTGGAGCCGACGAGGACGAGGATGATGGCTGCCGAGGGACGGACGAACCTGTGCACCAGCCGAGCCTAGAGCAGATCGGCGGCGCGTGGGCCGTTGGCCCGGTTCACGTTTTTCGCTCCCTGGACGCGGGGCCTTCAAGGTCCGGGCCGGAATCGAACCGACGTACGCGGATTTGCAGTCCGCTGCATGACCACTCTGCCACCGGACCCGAGGCAGGGCCTATATCGGGCGCGAGAGAAGAAATGGTCAAGGCCGCGGCGCTTCTCCGGGGTGGCGGGATGCGCTTGGTACAGGCTATGAGACCCGGGCAGTCTTCCTTCCGCCGCTTGCGCCGGGGTTCCATGGAACAGATCGTGCCAGAGACAGAGACCGACTTCGTCGCCGCGCGTACGCACATGGTCGAAAGCCAGCTCCGCCCGAACCGGGTCAGCGATCCGCGCGTGCTTGCCGCGATGCTGAGCCTGCCGCGCGAGCGGTTTCTGCCGGAGAGCCTGGCGGCTTTCGCCTACGTAGACGACGACGTCCCGCTCGGTGCCGGCCGGGTGCTGATGGAGCCGATGGCATTGGCGCGGCTCGTGCAGCTGGCCGAACCGCGAGCCGGCGAGCGGGCGCTCGTGGTGGGCGCGGGCACTGGCCTAGGCGCAGCCGTGCTGGCGGCCTGCGGGCCGAGCGTGACCGCGCTCGAAGAGGACGCGCGGCTGCTGGCGACCGCTCGCGCCGTGCTGCCGGTGTTCGCCCCTGCTGTGCAGATCGTTGAAGGGAAGCTGGCCGAAGGCTGGCCGGCGGGCGGACCCTGGCACATCGTGCTGATCGAGGGGGCCGTGCCCCGCATTCCGCCGGCGATCGGCGATCAGCTCATGCGCGAGAGCGGGCGGGTCATCACGGTGCTCGCTGAGCCCGATATGGTCGGCCGGGCGGTGGTCGGGCGCCCAAGCGTCGGCGGGCTCGCGATTCAGGACGCCTTCGATTGCGCTACCCCGTTGCTGCCGACGCTGGCTCCCCCGCCTGCGTTCACGTTCTAATCACGCCACCCAAACAAGCCGTGCAAGGTATTGGCGCCATAGGAGCGATTGTGGCAGATGATAACCCCGCTCGCCGCGGGCTCCGGCAGAGCATGAGTGCAAGAGGGGGCGCAACGGGGATGCGAAGCACGGTCGTACGTTGCCGCGAAGCCCGGGGCAGCAGAGTTCGCTGCGGAGCTCTGGGTGGCGTGGCTATCGCCCTTGCGATCGCACTCGGTTCCCACTTGGCGCAGGCGCAGGCGATTCCGGTGACGCTCGAGCAGGCGCTGGTGGAGGCCTACGACACAAACCCGCAGCTGCTTGCGGAGCGGGCCAACCTGCGCTCGGTGGACGAGAACGTGCCCAAGGCGCTCGGCGGATGGCGCCCGACGGTGGAGCTGAGCGGAAGCGGCGGATACACGGGGGAGAATGAGCGCACGCAGGTCGGGCCGACGCTCTTCGGGCCCGGCGGCACCATCAACACGGATCTCAACCGCGACACCGCAACCGCCGCGGCCACCCTTACGCAGCCGATTTTCCAGGGCGGCAAGACTCGCGCCAGCGTCTTTCAGGCCGAGAACTTGGTGCGGGCGGAGCGGGCGCAGCTGGTCGCCACCGAGGAATCGGTGTTCTTCAACGTGATCAGCGCCTATGTCGGCGTGATCGAAAACCGTGCGCTGGTGGCAGTCAACGAGAACAACGTCCAGGTGCTGCAGGAGCAGTTGCAATCGACTCAGGACCGTTTCCGGGTTGGTGAGCTGACGCAGACGGACGTGGCGCAGTCCGAGGCAGGGTTGGCTCAGGGCCAGTCTCAGCTCGAAACCGCGCGGGGCAATCTGCAGACGGCACTTGCAACCTATCTGCAACAGGTAGGTGAGCCGGCCGCCGCGAAACTCGGTGACCCTCAACCTCTGGTATTGCCGGTGAATTCGGAGACGACGGCCGATAATCTCGCGGCTGCGAACAATCCGACGGTGATCAACTCGCTCTTCAATCTTGCGGCGGCGAAGAACGGCGTCTCGCTCGCATTCTCTGCGCTGATGCCGACCGTAAATGTGCAGGCTAGCACCTTCCTTCAGACGAATCCCCAGAACCCGGATACCCAGTTCACGGGCTGGTCGGTGACGGCGAACCTGGCGGTGCCGCTCTATCAGGGCGGTGGTGAGTATGCGACCATTCGCCAGGCCAAACAGAACCAGGACAGGGCGGTGCAGACCCTGGACTACGAGCGTCGTTCGGCGGTGCAGTCCGCATCCCAGGCATGGGAGACGCTGGTCGCGGCGCAGGCAGCCATCGTGTCGAGCCGAGCGGCGGTGCGGGCCAACCGGATCGCGCTCGAGGGCACCGAGCGTGAGGCCATTGTCGGCACGGCGACCACGCTCGACGTCTTGCAAGTGCAGCAGGATCTGCTGACTGCGGAGACGACGCTGGTGCAGAACCTTGCCAGCCTGGTGACAGCGTCCTATGGCGTGGCGCAGGCGATCGGCCGGCTTACAGCGCGCGACCTCAAGCTTCCGGTGTCCTATTACAATGAGGATGCCTACTACAGTTCGGTGCGCGATGCGCTCTTCGGCACCGGTGGCCCGGCTGATCCCGGAGACTATTCCCCACCGGTCGTGCCAGCCGCGTCTCCTGCGTCCGGCACGCCGCAGCACTGAGGGCGGGGAGAAAGACGCGAGTGAGCGGTAATCACGACCCGCCGGACAAAGCTGAGCGCCGGGCGCCGCCCGCCGAGCCTTCCATGGAGGATATTCTCGCCTCGATCCGACGCATCCTGAACGAGGATGAATCAGCGCCGGGCATGACCCAGCAACCGGCTTCGCCGACGCCGCGGCCGGAAGATGTGCTGGTCCTCGACAGCTCAATGATGGTGGGGGGGCAAGCCAGGTCCGAACCATCGAAAGCTGACCTCACGAAGGCTGAGCTTCCCTCGCTTCAGGCCCCGGGGCAGGATGACGCCGAGGTGCCGGCCGCCGGCGCGGCGGATGAGGAAGCGGCGATGGAGGGAGAGCCGGCGGCCGCCGAGATGCGGTTGACGGCGCCCGAGGTTGAGGCGGCAGCCGCTGCTGCGGCGGCGGCGGCAGTCAGCGGCCTCGTCAAGCGGCTTCAGAGCGAGCGCGGCGCCATCGTCCATCGTGGGGGCCCGACGATCGAGGATCTGGTGCGGGAGGAGCTCCGCCCGCTGCTCAAGGCCTGGCTGGACGCGCACCTGCCGGGCCTGGTCGAACGGCTGGTGCGGGCGGAGATCGAGCGCGTGCTCGGGCGCATCGCTCCGTAGCTGTTGTTGCACTTGCGCCGGAGCGCAGGGCGAGCCAAAGCACCCGTCATGCTCGAGAAGACCTATGACCCGGCGGCGATCGAGGGACGCCGCTATGCCGAGTGGGAGGAGAGCGGTGCCTTCGCCGCCCGGCCGGACAGCAGCGCCCGGACGTTCACGATCATGATCCCGCCGCCGAACGTCACCGGCAGCCTGCATATGGGCCATGCGCTGACCTTCACCATCCAGGACACGCTGATCCGCTGGCGGCGGATGCAGGGACGGGATGTGCTCTGGCAGCCGGGCACCGACCACGCTGGAATTGCCACCCAGATGGTGGTGGAACGACTGCTTGCGGAGACGCAAACCAGCCGCCGCGCGATCGGTCGTGAGGCCTTCGTCGAGCGTGTGTGGCGCTGGCGAGAAGAATCGGGCGGGACGATTACCCGCCAATTGCGGCGGCTGGGCGCTTCGCTCGACTGGCCGCGAGAGCGCTTCACCATGGATGCGGGACTTTCGGAAGCGGTGCGGCGCGTGTTCGTCACGCTCCATCGGGAGGGGTTGATCCACCGCGCGCGGAGGCTGGTGAACTGGGATCCGAAATTCCAGTCGGCAATCTCTGACCTCGAGGTCGAAAGCCGTGCGATCAAGGGCACGCTCTGGCACATCCGTTATCCGATGGCCGGAGAGGAGGGAAAATTCATCATCGTTGCGACGACACGGCCCGAGACCCTGCTTGGTGACGTCGCGGTCGCTGTTCATCCCGCGGA
Organism: Acetobacteraceae bacterium; assembly: GCA_030037175.1. Taxonomy (GTDB): domain Bacteria; phylum Pseudomonadota; class Alphaproteobacteria; order Acetobacterales; family Acetobacteraceae; genus JAKAWQ01. The sequence continues at coordinate 36,630 of JASHRV010000290.1, read as the reverse complement.
TGTGCGCTATCGCGGGCTTATCGGGCGATCGGCGATTCTGCCGCTCGTCGGGCGGCGAATCCCGGTTATCGCCGATGAATACTCCGATCCCGAGAAGGGCAGCGGAGCGGTGAAGATCACCCCGGCGCACGACTTCAACGACTTCAAGGTGGGCGAGCGGCACGGGCTGCCGATGCCTTCGGTGCTGGACCGCGAAGCGCGGATCCGGCTCGATGAGATCCGAGAGAATTTTTCCCCGCTCGCGGGCGTCGCGGACCAGGAATTCCTCGAAAGCCTTGCCGGGCAGGACCGCTTCGCCGCGCGCGAAGCAATTGTGCAGAAGCTCAGCGAGCTCGGGCTTTTGGAGAAATCCGAGCCGCAATTGCATCAGGTCCCGCACGGGGACCGTTCCGGCGTGCCGATCGAGCCGCTGCTCACATGGCAGTGGTTCTGCAACGCCGTCGAACTCGCGAAACCGGCGATCGCCGCAGTGGAAACTGGGCGAACGGAATTCGTGCCGAAGCAGTGGGAGAACACATTCTTCGCCTGGATGCGCAACCTCGAACCCTGGTGCATCAGCCGTCAGCTGTGGTGGGGTCATCGGATCCCGGCCTGGTATGGGCCGGATGAAAAGATCTTCGTCGCCGACACTGCCGAGGAGGCGGCGGCGTTGGCGGCGAAAAGCTACGGCAGACCCGTGGAGCTTCGCCAGGACGAGGACGTGCTCGACACCTGGTTCAGCTCCGCGCTGTGGCCCTTCTCGACCCTTGGCTGGCCTGAAGAGACCAGGGAGCTCAAGCGCTACTACCCGACCGACGTGCTGGTGACGGGATTCGACATCATCTTCTTCTGGGTCGCCCGGATGATGATGATGGGCCACCATTTCATGCACGACGTGCCTTTCCGCGCGGTATACATCCACGGGCTCGTGCGCGATCAGCACGGGCAGAAGATGTCGAAATCGAAAGGGAACATCGTCGATCCCCTCGAACTGATCGATCGTTACGGAGCCGACGCACTTCGGTTCGCGATCGTCCAGCTCACCGGGCCGGGGCGGGACATCAAGCTTGGGCCGGCGCGCGTGGAAACCGCGCGGAGCTTCGTCACCAAGATCTGGAATGCCGCGCGCTTTTGCGAGATGAACGGGATCCGCCCCGATCCGGAATTCCGGCCCGAGGCGGCGACGCTGCCGCTCTGCCGATGGGTGCTGGATGCCGCCAACCGCGCAATCGGCGAGGCGACGGCGGCGCTCGCGGCGTACCGCTTCGATGAATATGCCGCCGCCTGCTACCGCTTCGCGTGGCACGTGTTCTGCGATTGGTTCCTCGAGTTCGCAAAACCTGAACTCGCTGCGGGTGGGGCGGGGGCAGCGGAGGTGCGTGCAGCGGCCGCGCAGGTGCTGGGCACGTTGCTCCGTCTTCTGCATCCAGCAACACCCTTCGCAAGCGAGGAACTCTGGGAACAGCTGGGCTACGGCCCTTCGGGCAGCCTAATCCGCACGCGATGGCCCGAGCCGGTCGCAGTTGCGGATGCGGATTCTGCCCGGGCGGAACTCGACTGGGTGGTGCGGTTGATCGGGGAAGTTCGGACAGTGCGCGCGGAGATGAACGTGCCACCGGCAACGCCTACGCCGATCCTGCTCAAGGACGCGATGCCCACGACACTCCTGCGGGCCGAACGTTGGCGCGAGGCGATCGGAAGGCTGGCGCGAGTTTCGGAGATCCGTGCGCTCGTGGGCGCACCGCCGCGCGGCGTGGCACAGGCGGTTGTTGATGAAGCGACCGTGATTTTGCCGCTCGCCGAGATCGTCGATCTTGCCGCCGAGCGGGCACGGCTCGACCGCGAGCGCGGCAAGGTCGGGCGCGAGGCGGAACGGCTCAAGCAGAAGCTTGCCGATCAGGCCTTCGTTAGCCGCGCACCCGAAGAAGTCGTCGAGGAGAATCGCGAGCGGCTCGCCGCGGCCGAGGCGGAGCTTGCCCGCCTCGAGGCCGCCTTGCGCCGCATCGCCTGAGCTTCAGCACCGCTTATCATCGCTGCCGATAAAGGAGGAAACCGCCGATGCTGCAGAAACGCTGGGACAAGTCTCGGCTGCCCTCGCGCCATGTCACCGAAGGGCCGGACCGCGCACCGCATCGCAGTTACTATTACGCGATGGGAATGACAGAGGACGAGATTCACCAGCCGTTGGTCGGCGTCGCAACCTGCTGGAACGAGGCCGCACCCTGCAACATTGCGCTTTCGCGCCAGGCGCAGTCGGCGAAGAAAGGGGTCGCAGAGTCGGGTGGATCCCCGCGCGAGTTTACCACCATCACCGTCACCGACGGCATCGCGATGGGTCACCAGGGGATGAAATCTTCGCTGGTCTCGCGCGATCTCATTGCCGACTCGATCGAACTCACCATGCGCGGGCACTGCTATGACGCGCTCGTCGGACTTGCCGGCTGTGACAAGTCGCTGCCCGGGATGATGATGGCGATGCTGAGGCTCAACGTGCCAAGCGTCTTCATGTACGGCGGCTCGATCCTACCCGGCCGCTTCCATGACCGCGATGTGACGGTGGTCGATGTGTTCGAGGCGGTGGGCCAGCACGCGGCGGGAAAGATGGATGACGCAGAGTTGCATGCGCTGGAATGTGTGGCTTGCCCGTCTGCCGGCGCCTGCGGCGGACAGTTCACCGCCAATACGATGGCGACGGTGAGCGAAACGATCGGGCTTGCACTGCCGGGCTCGGCCGGTGCGCCGGCTCCTTACGAGGATCGCGACCGGTTTGCCGTCGAATCGGGGCGCGCTGTGATGCAGCTTCTCGAGAGCAACATCCGACCGCGCGACATCGTGACGCGACGCGCGCTCGAGAACGCGGCAGTGGTGGTGGGCGCCACGGGGGGCTCGACCAATGCCGGGCTTCATTTGCCTGCAATTGCGCACGAGGCGGGCATCCGCTTCACGCTCGACGATGTGGTCGAGATCATGCGGCGCACGCCCTACATCGCGGACCTCAAGCCGGGCGGAAAATATGTGGCACTCGACGTGTTCCGCATCGGCGGCATCCCGGTGATCCTGAAGGCTCTGCTCGATGCCGGGCTGCTTTACGGCGATTGCCTCACCGTCAGCGGACGGACGCTAGCGGAGAACCTGAAGGATGTCGTGTTTCCGACCGACCAGGATGTCGTCTATCCGGTCTCCCGCGCGATCTCGAAGACGGGCGGCGTGGTTGGGCTCAAGGGCAATCTCGCAACCGAGGGCGCGATCGTGAAGATCGCTGGGCTCAAGCATCTGCGCTTCGAGGGCACGGCCCTCTGCTTCGATTGCGAAGAAGACGCGTTCCGCGCCGTGCAGGAGCGCGCCTACAAGGCAGGCGACGTGATCGTAATCCGCTACGAAGGGCCAAAGGGTGGCCCCGGCATGCGCGAGATGCTCTCGACCACGAGCGCGATCTACGGCCAAGGCATGGGCGAACAGGTGGCGTTGATCACGGATGGTCGCTTCTCGGGCGGCACGCGCGGGTTCTGCGTCGGTCATATCGGACCTGAGGCGGCGGTCGGCGGGCCGATCGCATTGCTGAAGAACGGCGACCGAATCATCATCGATGCCGAGAAGGGAAGCATCGATGTCGCACTTTCGGAGGCGGAACTCGCAGCCCGCCGCGCGGCATGGCGGCCGCGCAAGACCGACTACCAGAGCGGAGCGCTCTGGAAATACGCGGAACTCGTCGGGCCCGCCTGCTTCGGCGCAGTGACGCACCCGGGCGCGACGGCGGAGACGCATTGCTACGCGGATATATGATGGGGTCTGTCCCCTCCATCTCTCACCGGGCCTTCTCAGACTCAGGCCTTCGTCCATTCGGCGGTGGCGGCGTCTCCTGGCCGCTACTCCATCGCTCCGAGATAGAGGCGGCGAACGTGATCGTCTTCGGCGAGTAGCGCAGAGGGCCCGGAGAGAGCGATACGGCCGGTCTCCAACACATAGGCATGATGGGAGAGGCGGAGCGCCATGCGCGAGTTCTGCTCGACCAGAACGACGCTGACCTTGTCATCGCGGATGATCGAGAGAATGAGGCCGGCGATGTCGGCAACGATTTTTGGGGCAAGGCCAAGTGAGGGCTCATCAAGCAGAAGGAGGCGCGGGCGGGCCATCAACGCCCGTGCCACCACCACCATTTCCTGTTCTCCACCGGAGAGCGTGCCTGCCTGTTGATTGATGCGCTCGGCGAGGCGGGGGAAGCGATCGAGCAAGCGGGCGAGATCGGCGCGTATAGCCGGTGCATCGCGGCGGAGATAGGCGCCCATCATCAAGTTGTCGCGTACGGTCATCAGCGGGAAGACGTGGCGGCCCTCGGGCACCATGGTGATGCCGCAAGCGGCGATGGCAGCTGGCGCCAGCCCATCGATGCGGGTGCCTTCGAGCCGGATTTCGCCGCCCGCAGGACGGACGAGGCCGGTGATCGCGCGCAGTGTTGAGGTTTTGCCGGCGCCGTTGGCGCCGATCAGCGCGATCGCACTGCCGGCGGGGCAGGCGAGCGAAACCTCGCGCACAGCGAGAACGCGGTCATAGCGAACAACGAGATCATGGACGGAGAAGAAGGGCTCGTTCGTTTCGGTCATAGGGCGGCGGTCTCGTCGGCGCGGCCGAGATAGGCGTCGATGACTGTCTCGTCCTGCTGGATAGCCGCAGGCGAGCCGGAGGCGATGAGCGTGCCGAAATTGAGGACGATGATGCGGTCGCTGATGCGCATCACTGCGCCCATGTCGTGTTCCACCAGCACGACGGTGATGCCGCTCGCTCGGATGCCCCGCACGATCTGGACAGCGCGCGCAGTCTCCTCGGAGTTCATGCCGGCGAAGGGCTCGTCGAGAAGGATGACTCGCGGCCTGACGGCAAGGGTCATGGCGATTCCGAGCGCACGCAGATGACCGTGTGGCAGGTTGCGGGCACTTTCATCCTCGAATCCGGAGAGGCCGAGGTGCGCGAGAATTTCCTTCGCGTTGGCAACAAAATTCTCCTGCTCGTTCTGCACGCCAGGGGTTGCGAGCAACTCGGCGAGGATCGAGCCACGGCGGCGGAGATGGTGGGCGACGACGACGTTCTCGAGCGCAGTCATCTCTCGGAAGACCGTCGTTTCCTGGAAAGTGCGCACAAGGCCGCGCGCGGCGATCGTGTGCGGTCGGAGGCCATCGATGCGTTTGCCGTCGAGCAGGATGCGGCCGGCACTTGGCTTAAGGAAGCCGGCGATCAGTTTGAAGAGCGTGGACTTTCCGGCGCCGTTCGGGCCGATGACCGAAAGAATCTCGCCTGTCTCGACAGCGAAGCTTACGTCGTTGACGGCGAGGAGGCCGCCGAAACGGCGGCTCACACCTTCGATTTCGAGCAGGCTCATCGCGGTGGCACCACAGCGTCGCGCTCATGGCGTCGCGCAGCGAGAACTTGCGGCAGACTCATCAACCCGTTGGGGAGGAAGAGCATCGCGGCAATCATGAATATTCCGTAGAGCAGTGCCTGAAAGCGCTGGATCACGGAAAGGAGCTGGAAGGCAATCACCAGCAGAAAGGCGCCGACGACAGGGCCCGCGACCGATTGCAGGCCGCCCAGAAAGCAATAAAGCATGAAGTTGACGCTGTCGTTCACTGTATAGCTGGTGGGAAAGATGTTCTGCTGAAAGGCGGCGAACATTGCCCCGGCGGCACCGCCCATGCCTGAGGATACGACGAAAGCGAGGAGGCGGTAGCGGGCGACGTCGATGCCAAGGGAGGCGGCGAGCTCTTCGCCCTGGCGAAGCGAGCGGAAGACGGCACCAGTGGGCGAGGCGGCGAAGCGCCAGGCGAGTGCGATTCCGATGAGCAGCAGCAGGGCGGAGGCGAGGTAGATTGAGAGCGAGGAGGAAAGAAGAGCAGGACGGGGGATGGAGGTGATGCCGGAGGCGCCAGCGGTGAAGCTGCCGCCGTTGAGAAAGGCAAGGCTCGCCACTTCCGTGAGGCTGAGCGTGATCATCGCGAAATAGACGCCGCGCAGCCGAAGAATCGGCCATCCAACCAGCCTCGCGACCGCTGCCGCAATCAGCACGGCGAGCGGGAGCGAGAGCCAGAACGAAACATGGTAGCGCGTGCCGAGAATCGCGACGACATAGCCGCCTATCAGGGCGAAGGCGCCTTGGGCGATGTTGATGCGGCCGATCGAGAAAGTGAGCCAGACGCCGAGGCTACCGAAGGCAAGGAGGGCGGCGGTTGTGAGGACCGTGAGCCAGTAGCCCTGGCCCGCGAGGGCGAGCGGGACGGCAATGAGCATCACTGCGGCGAAGAGGGCGAAGCCGATGAGGGCAGAAAAGCGCCGCATCAGCCACCGCTCATCCCCAAGGGTGGCCCATGATGCCCTGTGGGCGGATGATCAGAAAGAGTACGAGAGCGACGAAGATGAGCAGGTAAGTCTCTGATCCCGGAAGAGCCGAGTAGCCGATGGATTCGGCGAATCCAAGCACGAGCGCTCCCAGCAGCGCGCCGCTCACCACGCCGGCGCCGCCAATCATGATCATGATGAAAGCCTTGATGGAGATATCGACGCCGATGCCGGCGTTCACGCCCTGGATCGTCACCAGAAGGCCGCCAGCGAGCCCGGCAAGGCCAGCGCCGATCGCAAAACCGAGCATCGAGGTGCGATCGACATCGACGCCCATCAGCAGGGCGGCGTCGCGATCCTGGGCGAGCGCGCGCATCGCCCGGCCGGGGCGGGAGAATTGCACGAAGCCAAGGAGCAACGCGATCAGCGCCAGTGACATGACGACAACGACGAGCCGCTGATACGGGAGGAAGCCCCCGGCGATCTGAAGCACGCCGGAGATCGTCTCCGGAACGCCGTGCTGCTCCTCGCCGAAGAGGAAGAGAGCGACGTTGTCGAGCAGGATCGCGGTGCCGACGGCAAGCAGCATCGAGTTCTCTTCCCGCGTGGCCACGCGCATTACGCGACGGAAAAGGAATTTCTCGAAGCAGGCGCCGATCAGCGCAGGCACAAGAGCTGCGATGAGGAGGCCCAAAACGAACGGCAAGTGCCAAGCGCCATAGACGTAGTAGACCATGAAGGCGCCGATCATGAAGAGCTCGCCATGGGCGAAGTTGAGCAGCCTCATGATCGAGAAGATAAGCGTAATGCCCAGCGCAATCAGCGCGTAGCTTGCCGAAAGTACGGAGCCGTCGATCAGGATCTGCGCCATCCAGCCTCACCGCGCGCGCCAACGCCGCTGAGGTGCGATGGCGCCACCTTTTCTCGAGATATCAGGCGACGCTGCCGACGAAGAGAGTCTGGAAGCTACCGTCCTTCACTTCGTTCACCACCATGGGCACGCCGATTTGCCGCTTCTGGCCGAAATAGGCTTGGCCGACATATTGCAGCGTGCTTGCCGATTTGAGGAAGGGATTCGGCATCGTGAAACTGTCGATTGCGGCCTTGTAAACGCTGGTATCATCGATTGCCTGCGGCCCGGCCTTGGCGATGGTATGCAGGACCATTTCGAGGGCATAGACCTTGGTTCCAGCCTCGTCGTCCCACTGACCAGCGGCCTTCGCATATTCCTTGACGAAGCTTTCCATGTAGGCGGAGCGAATCTCCGGTGTTGACGCGCCGCCTACCGAAATGAAGCCCTCAGCGTATTTTCCTGCACCTTCGGTGAGAATCTTGATGTCCTGCGCGGTCTCGGTCGAAAGGAGCCCCTTGTAACCGAGCTCGCGGGCTGCCTTGATGAGCAGCGGCGCGGTCGCCGGCGCAACACCGGAAAGAACGAGCAGATCGGGCTTCTTTTTAACGATCGGCGAAACCACCGGGAAGAAGTCGGTGGCGCTGGCCTGGTAGGTCGCATCCTTGACCAACACGTCGAGGCCAAGCTTTTCCGCCGCCGCAACCCCCGCCTGCTGCTGGTTGAGCGGATCGGGCTCGTTGGCCGCGAGAAAGGCGATCGTCTTGATGCCCCTCGTTTTTATCAGGTACTCGTAGATGATCGGCCCAGCCTCGTAAGAGGCGATCATGCCGAGGATTGCGTTCTCCGCCGGCGGTGTGTAGAGCGTCTTGTTGAAGGCGTAAGGGATGTAAATCGCCTTGTTGCGCTCCATCACCGGCTTGATCGAGAGCGCCGTTGTATCGACGTTCGGGCCAATCACGTAGCGCAGCCCGTCTTCCTGGGTGAGCTTCTCGGCCCCGGCAACGGCGATCTTCGGGTCGAGCTGGTCATCCATCGCCGACACCTCGATGCCATACTTTTCGCCGCCGATTTCGAAGCCGCCAACGGCGTTGTACATGTTCGCTGTGGCGATCGCGCAGAACTTGTTGTGCAGGCCCCAGGCGGCGTCAGGTCCGCTCATCACCCCGAGCACGCCGACGCGAAATGTCTTCATCGCCGCGATCGCTGGGCGGCCGAGCCCCGCTGCAACAGCCGCGAGCCCACCCGCGGCGGCAAGAACATGACGTCGTTTCACTGCTGCTGCACGCTTCATCAGTGCCTCCCCTTCCCAGGCAGAAGGCCGTTCCTCCCGCACTCTCTTTATGATGGCGAGGACTTCGCCGTCCCCGTCGTTACGGGAAGGCTAGCACTGTGCTGAACGGAAACGCAATTATTGTATGCAAGTTAATACTAAAATTGTATATCCATGTGCCCTGCGGCAGCGGCGGGGAAAGAAACGGCGATGCAGATCCGGGTCATCAACCCCAACACCACCGAAAGCATGACCGGGACGATCGCTGCGGCAGCGCGTATGGCGGCTGCGCCCGGAACAACGATTTCGCCGGTCACCGCCGCAACGGGTCCGGTGTCGATCGAGGGGCACTATGAGGAGGCGGTCGCCGCAATTGCCGTGCTCGAGGCGGTCCGGGCGGGGGAGGGGGAGGGCGCGGCGGCGCACGTGATCGCCTGTTTCGGAGATCCCGGCCTGCTCGCGGCGCGCGAGATTGCGCGGGCGCCGGTGATCGGCATTGCCGAGGCGGCGATGCATTTGGCGAGCCTGGTCGCCACAGGATTCTCGGTGGTTACGACCCTCGCGCGCACCCGCATTATCACCGAGCACCTGGTGGTGGCGTACGGTATGGAACGGCATTGTCGGCGCGTGCGGGCGACTGACCTGCCAGTACTCGGGCTCGCCGACCCCGGTAGCGATGCCGCTGGCGTGATCGCGGCCGAGTGCCGACGCGCGCTCGCTGAAGACGGGACAGGCGCGATCGTGCTTGGCTGCGCAGGCATGGCCGATCTTGCCACCGACCTCTCAGCCAAGCTTGGCGTGCCAGTGATCGATGGCGTCGGCGCGGCGGTGAAGCTCGCCGAGGCGCTTGTCGGGCTCGGCCTTGCCACGAGCAAGCTGGGCGATCTCGCTCCGCCGAATGTCAAGCCCTATCGCGGCTTGCTCGCCCATATGGCGCCGGATGCCGAGGATGCGGCGGCCGGCCGCGGCGGGGGAAAAAGAGCGCCGCAAGATCGAGCTCTCGCGGGGCCGGACGCGGCTTGAGGCCGGCTTCGAGTCGGGCAAGATGGGCCGCCATTAGGTTCTGCGCTTCGCGTTCCTTCCCGGCGGCAATGGCGGCGAGCAGGGCGGCGTGGTCGTGCTTGGAACAGGAAGGTGCACCGCCGCTTTCATAGAGGGCGAGGACCAGGGCTGTGCGTGAGACGAGTTGGCCGACGAAGCCGGCGAGCGTGCGATTGCCGGCGATGGTCGCGATCAAGCGGTGGAATTCGCCGGTAAGACGGAGCTCGCCCTGCCGATCGCTGGCGGCGGTCGCGGCTTCCTCTTCCTCGATGTTACGCTTGAGGGCAGCGATATCTGCCGCACCCGCGCGGCGCGCAGCGGCGGCGACGAGCGGGCCCTCGATCGTTGCGCGGGCGGCAAAGAGCTCGCGTACCTCGTCGAAGCCGGGCCGGGCCACAGCTGCGGTACGGTTTGGAAGCTGCTCGAGCAACCGGTCGTGCACCAGGAGCTGTAGCGCCTGGCGGACGACCGTGCGACTGCAACCGAAAGCGGCGGCCAAACGATCTTCGGGCAGGCGTGTGCCGGGTGCAAGGCGATGATCGGTGATCGCGGCGAGGATCGCGCGATATATGGCACGATCGGCTGCGCCGCGCTCCACTTTGGGGATGGATTTAGACGTGGCGACCCCGCCCGATCTCTGTTCACCGTTTCGTGCCACCATGCGCCCTGCCCGTTGTTCGTGCGGAGGGCGTTATAGATCAAGATCGATGAGGATAGGCCAAGGGGCTTTGTCCCCGGCAAAAGAACTCCCGTGGCAAGGGGCTCTTCCCATGGACCCCGCTGAGCCGCGAGGCCCGAGGCCCCCATCCGCTTATTATTTATTATAGGGTATGGATTGCAAAGGCTCCGCCTTCGCCGGGATGCCCATCGCGCTTGCGCGAGGGAGACCCCTCAAGCAGTGGAGTCGCTTGCCAAGGGGCGAAGCCGGCGATCTGGCCTTTCCCTTTTCCCTAAACTTCCGGCGGATGATTCTCATGCCAGTGGCGTGCGATGTCGATACGGCGGGCGATCCAGACACCGGGTCGGGCGAGGATATAATCGGCGAAGCGTGCTACTGCGGCGGCACGTCCGGGCCGACCAGCAAGGCGGCAGTGGAGCCCGACGCTCAGCATCTTTGCTTGGCCGTCGCCGCCTTCCCGCCAAAGCGTGTCGAATGAGTCTTTGAGATAGGTAAAGAACTGCTCGCCGGAATTGAAGCCCTGGGCTGTTGCGAAGCGCATGTCGTTCGCATCCAACGTGTAGGGAATGACGAGATGCGGGCGCTCGCCCCCCTCAACCCAGTACGGCAACTCGTCGGCGTAGCTATCTGACGAATAGAGGAAGCCGCCATGCTCCAGGACGAGGCCAAGCGTGTTCATCGAGCAACGCCCGAGATAGAAGCCAAGCGGGGGTTCGCCGGTGACTTCCTCGTGCAGGGCGGTTGCCTGGCGGAGATGCTCGCGCTCGATTTCGCGGGGTATGTCCTTGTACTCGATCCATTTCAACCCGTGCGAGGCGATTTCCCAGCCGCCCTCGTGCATCGCCGCGACCTGCTCGCGCCCGCGCATGAGCGCGGTAGCGACGCCGAAGACGGTAATGGGGATGCGCCGCTCAGTGAAGAGCCGCCAGAGCCGCCAGAAGCCGACACGGGCACCATATTCGTAGATCGATTCCATGTTCCAGTGGCGCTGGCCAGGCCAGTTGGCAGCACCCATGATTTCGGAGAGGAAGGCTTCTGAGTGCGGGTCGCCGTGGAGGATGTTGTTCTCTCCGCCCTCCTCATAGTTGATAACGAACTGGACACAGATGCGCGCTCCACCGGGCCAGGCGGGATCGGGCGTATGGCGACCGTACCCGGTCATGTCGCGGGGATAGGCGGTCATGGGAGTGCCTCCAGTGCGCTATTGGGCGGTGAGGAGGGTGGCGAGACTGAGGGCGACGATTTGTGTCGCTTTGTGGAGATCGGCGAGCGGTAGGCGCTCGTCCGCGCGGTGCGCATTCGCCTCCTCTATCGTGCGAGGGCCAGCACCGTAAAGCACGACCGGCACGCCGGCCGCGGCATAGTGGCGCGCATCGGTATAGAGGGGCACACCTGTCGTTGCGACCGGCTCGCCCATCACGCGCGTCGCATGGGTGCAGAGGATTTCGGCGAGGCGCGCGCTTCCCGACAAGGGAACGAGAGGGACGGCAAGAAGAATCCGGCGGATCTCGACACGGGCGCGGGGAAAAGCAAACGCGGCCTGGGCGATTTGCGCGCGTAGATCGGCTTCCACCCGAGTGGGATCCTCCTCGGGGAGGATGCGCCGGTCGAGGCGAAAACTGACGCGGTCCGGCACCACGTTGGTGTTGATGCCCCCTTCGATGAGGCCGATCGTAAGCTGCGGGCTACCGATGCCAGGAATGGCGGAGGCGCGCGCGGCAAGGTCGACGCGGCTGCGATAGAGTGAAGCGAGGATTTCGATTGTGGCTTCGAGCGCATCGACGCCGGTGGCGGGAAGGGCAGCGTGCGCCGACTTACCGTGCACTGTCACCTCGATATGAAGGCAGCCATTGTGGGCGGTCACAACCGCGTAGGAGAAGCCCGCACCGATTGCGAAGTCGGGGCGGGAGATGCCTTCGCGCAACAGGAATGCGGGGCCGATCTCGCCACCCACCTCTTCATCGTAAGTGAAATGCAATTCGACCGATCCGCGTAGCGGCAACTCAAGAGTTTTGACCGCCAGCAGGGCGAAGCTATAAGTTGCGAAATCCGATTTAGAGACGGCAACACCGCGGCCGTACATCCACCCATCGACGATGTCGGCGCCGTAGGGATCGCGGATCCAGCCTTCGCCGGGCGGCACCACATCGCCATGGGCGTTGAGGGCAATTACGGGGCCGCCCGGCGCAAAGCTGTGGCGCACGACAAGATTGGTAGCACTTTTCATGCCATTGGCGCGCACGAGATCGAGCGGGACGGGGTAGCGCTCGACGGCGAAGCCGAGCGCTTCGAGCAACACGGCGGCGCTCTCAGCATGGGGGGCGCAGTCGCCAGGCGGATTGTCAGATGGGTGTGTGACCAGCGCGGCAAGAAATTCGTCCTGCCGAGAGCGTTCACGGGCGAGAAAGCCCGCGATGGCAGCTTCCATCATTGCGAGAGCGTGATGCCTTCCGGGCGGAAGAGACCGTCCGGCTGCGGCGTGTACCCTTGGAGGCGCGTGGTCGCGCCCCAGAGCCAGCGCCAGTTGTAAAGGAAGAGATGGGGAACGTCCTGGAGGTAGCTCGCGACAATCTTGCGGTAGAGCGCCTGGCGGGTAGCGGTGTTGGTGCTCGTGCGGGCTTCGGTGAGCAGCTCATTGAACGATTTGCTGCGGTAATGGCCCCAGTTTTCGAAGCCGTTGCTGGCGAGCCAGATGGAGAGGTTGAAGTCCGGGTCCGAACGGCCGCTCCAGAAAACGAGCGCAGCCTGATAATCGCCGGCACGCGCTGCCGCAACCTGGGCGTTTGCGTCCATCGGGCGCAGCGTGATGTGGAAACCGGCCGCGCCCGCCATAGACTGGATGACTTGGCCGACCTCCTGGTCCGTCGGTGTGTTGTCGGTGATGAGCGTGAAGGACACGCTCGGATGGCCGGCGGCGGCGAGGAGCTTTCGTGCCGCTTCCGCATCGGCCGGCTGGACGGGGAAATCCGGGTCCCAGTACGTGCTGTGCGGCACCTGAGTCTGGTTGTTGGGGATGAACTGGCCGCTGAACACGACCTGGTTGAGCGCGTTGCGGTCGATGGCGAGCGCGAGTGCGCGGCGCACGCGCGGATCCTGCCCAAGCGGCGTGTTCGCTGCCGGACCGTTGGCAAGGTTGAAGGAGATGGTTTTGTAGGCAAGCGCGGGCGAGGAGATCAGCTTGAGGCTGCGATGCTGCAGCATCCCGGCGATGTCCGGCGGCGGGATTTGCTCGGCGACATCGAGCGAGCCAGCCTCCAGATCCTCTAGCCGCACGGCGGCGTTCGGGATCATGCGGTAGATGATGCGATCGAGATGGATCGCGTTGGCGTTCCAGTAGCCGCCGAAACGCTCGAGCGTGATGTGGTCCTCGGCGACGCGGTTCACGAACTGGAATGGTCCTGCGCAGACCGGATGGAGCGCGATGTTCTTTCCTGCGCGGGCGAGGGCGGCGGGCGAGAGCATCATGCCGGCACGGTCGGCCAGCACGGCGATGAGGGGCGCATAGGGGTGGGCGAGGGTGAGGCGGACGGTGAGCGGATCGATCACTATGATCGCGGTGAGCGGCCCGAGTTCTGCCTTGCGGAAAGAATAGGGGGCGTCGAGATAGCGCTCGAGATTGGTCTTGACGGCTGCAGCATCAAGCGGGCTTCCGTCCTGAAAGCGCACGTTCGGCCGTAGCTTCAGGGTGAGGGAAAGGCTGTCGGGACTCCAGCTCCAGCTGGTTGCAAGCTGGGGCACGAACTGCATCGCGGCGTTGGTATCGATCAGCTTGTCGCACATCGCGGCGAAGACGACGCGTCCGGAGTAAGTGCCGCTCTGCGCGGGATCGAGCGCGTCCGGATCATCCTGCATTCCGTAGGTGAGCGTGCCGGCGGCGCGGGCAAGCGAGGGGGGCAGGAACGAAAGGCACGTAAGAATAAGAACGAGGGGGATGAGGGGGCGGATCAATGTCTTCTCCCGGGGACCGCAAGGGGATGGTAGGAACTGCCGAAGCAGACGGCTAGAGAGAAACCCGCTCACGCTGGCAGGGATGTCGGTGGCCACTTACTATATGGGCAGAGCGCCGGGCTTATCCGCCCGCCATGACAATCGCAATCGAGAGAGGAGCGGACGATGGCGATCCAGCTCGGGCAGATCGCGCCAAATTTCGAGCAGGAGAGCGCCGAAGGCCGGATCAGCTTTCGCAAATGGCTCGGTGCTTCCTAGAGTATCCTGTTCAGCGATCCGAAGGATTATACGCCTGTGTGCACGACAGAGCTCGACGAGGTTGCGCGGCTCAAGCCGGAGTGGGTGAAGCGCAACGTCAGGATGATCGGGCTTTCGGTCGATCCAGCCAAGGAGGTGCGGCTGATCATGACCTATCCGCCGAACGCGGGGCGCAACTTCCAGGCAATCCTGCGGGCGGTGTATAGCCTTCAGCTCACCGACAAGGAGAAGGTCTCGACCCCCGGACAACTGGGGGGGCCGGGCAAGCCGGTGATCATCGCGCCGAGCCTTGCGGGCGCAGACGCCAAAATCCGGTTCCCGCGGGGCTGGAAAACGCTCAAGCTTATCTCCGGATGGTCGATCTACCCAGAGCGCCTCACAAAGCCACAGAATAGCGCGCGAATCGGAAGGATAGAGACAGTCAGCAGATGGGCTGTCATCAAAGCTTCACTGATCTGCAATAATGGCGTCGCCACCTCCCCCTAGGGTCAATTTCATGAACGATGCTTCGGGTCAGCCAATGAGGGCGCCAGTGGACGTGCCAGCGGGTATGCCTACAGCCACCAAGGCCGGCTCCGAGAGCGCGGCGCCGGCGGAGGTGCGGGTCTCAATCCGGAACCTCGAGTTCTTCTATGGCGGGACGCAGGCACTCAAGCACGTGAACCTCGACCTGCCGGAGCGGCGGGTGACCGGCATGATCGGCCCCTCCGGCTGTGGCAAATCGACTTTGCTCCGGGTCCTGAACCGGATGTACGACCTCTATCCCGGCCAGCGTGCGACCGGGGAGGTGCTGCTCGACGGGAAGAACATCCTCGATCCGGACATGGACCTCACCGTGCTCCGGGCCAGGATCGGGATGGTGTTCCAGAAGCCGACGCCTTTCGCGATGTCGATCTTCGACAACATCGCCTTCGGCGTCAGGCTGCACGAGAGGCTCGGCCGTGGCGAGATGCGTGAGCGGGTGGAATGGTCGCTCTCGCGCGCCGCCCTCTGGGACGAGGTGAAGGACCGGCTGGGGAGCCCGGCAGCCGGGCTCTCGGGCGGGCAGCAACAGCGGCTCTGCATCGCCCGGACGATCGCGGTTCGGCCTCAGGTGATTCTGCTCGATGAGCCCACCAGCGCGCTCGACCCGATCAGCACGCTCAAGGTCGAAGAGTTGGTGGACGAGTTGAAACGGGATTTCACCATCGCCTTGGTGACCCACAACATGCAGCAGGCGGCGCGGTGCGCCGATCAGGTGGCCTTCTTCTATCTGGGCGAGCTGGTGGAAGTGGGGCCGGCGGCGGCGATGTTCACCGCGCCGCGCGAGAAGCGCACCCAGGAATACATCACCGGGCGGTTTGGCTAAGGATTCGGGCGATGTCGGAACCGGCGGAGCACATCGTCAAGAGCTTCGAACAGGAGCTTGCACGTCTCGGCGACCTGATCGCTCGCATGGGTGGTTTGGTCGAAAGCGAGGTGGCGCTGGCGGCCGAGGCCGTGGTGGATCAGGACGCGACCGCGGCGACGCGCGCAGTGGAGACGGATCCCCAGGTGGACGCGCTCGAGCGCGAGGTCGAGCAATTCGCCATTCGTATGCTCGCTCTGCGCCAGCCGGTGGCGAGCGACCTGCGCCGCATCGTCGCGGCGATCAAGATCACTGCCGGGCTCGAACGCATCGGCGACTACGCGGTCAATGCTGCCAAGCGAAGCATGGTGCTTTCCCACTTCCCGCTTTCCTTCAGCCTGACCCCCATCGCCTCGATGGCGCGGATGGTGCAGCAGAACCTGAAGACGGTGATCGACGCGGCAAGCGAGAACGATCCGGAGAAAGCGATCGAGGTTTGGCGGTCAGACCGGCTGATCGATGATCTCTATACCGCGATCTTCCGCGAGCTGATCACCTACATGATGGAGGATCCGCGCAACATCACCCCTTGCACGCATCTTTTGTTTATCGCGAAGAATCTTGAGCGAATCGGTGACCATGCGACCAATATCGCAGAGACTGTGCATTTTGCCGCGACCGGCGAGGTCCTGCCCGACGAGCGGCCCAAGGGTTTGAGCTCCGCCTTCGCCATCGAGCGCCCGGAGGAATGAGGGGAACAGTTTGATGGGAGAGGCATTGCTCGGGGTCGGCAAGCCCCTCGTGCTCGTGGTAGAGGATGAGGCCGCGCTGGCGACAATGCTGCGCTACAATCTCGAGAAGCAGGGATTCCGGGTCGAGGAAGCGGGCGATGGCGAGGAGGCGTTGATGCGCATCTCCGAGGCCAAACCAGACCTCGTGCTGCTCGACTGGATGCTCCCGGTGATGTCGGGGATCGAGGTGTGCCGCCAGCTTCGGCGCCGGCCCACAACACGCGACCTGCCGGTGATCATGGTGACGGCACGGAGCGAGGATCAGGACGCGGTGCGCGGGCTGAATATCGGCGCCGATGATTACATCACCAAACCGTTCAGCGTCGATGCGCTGCTCGCCCGCATGCGGGCGCTGTTGCGCCGATCCGGCGCGGTGCCGGCCAAGGGCCAGCTCCGCTTCCACGATATCACGCTCGATCTCGCGCAGCATCGCACCAGCCGTAATGGGAGGGCAGTGCATCTCGGCCCGACCGAATTCCGCCTGCTCGAGTTCCTGATGCAGCACCCCTGCCGGGTGTTTTCCCGGGAGGAGCTCCTGGACTCCGTCTGGGGCCCGGACATTCATGTCGAGCCCAGGACGGTGGATGTCCATATCCGGCGGCTGCGCCGGGCGCTCAACGGCCCGGGCGAGCTCGACGTGGTGCGCACCGTTCGCGCGGCCGGCTACGCGCTCGATACCGAACCCGTCTAGATCCCGTCTGGAGCAGCGAGCGCTGAGGCGCTCTCGACCGCGCGCGCGTGGCGGCGCATGATGCGCTGCATTTGGCGGCGCACACGCGCCTGCGCGTGCTGACGGAGGAGCAGAGCCCATGTATTCCGATGTCTCCCTGTTCATCGACGGAAGCTGGAGCGGAAGCGCCGCCGGCAAGACCATCGCGGTCCTGAACCCCGCTACTGGCGAGGCGATCGGGAAGGTCGCGCATGCCGAGCAGGCCGATCTCGACCGCGCGCTTGCCGCCGCCGCCAAGGGGTTCGAGACCTGGCGGAAAATGTCCGCCTATGAGCGCGCGAAGATCATGCGCAAGGCAGGCAGCCTGATGCGCGAGCGGGTCGAGGAGATCGCCCGCGTGATGACGACCGAGCAAGGCAAGCCGCTCGCCGAAGCAAGGACCGAAACTGCGCTCGCCGGCGATGTCATTGAATGGTTCGCCGAGGAGGCGCGACGGGCTTATGGGCGCGTGGTGCCGGCGCGGGCGCCCGGGATCTATCAACTCGTCGTCAAGGAGCCGGTCGGTGTCGCCGCCGCGTTCACGCCGTGGAACTTCCCGATCAACCAGGCGGTACGCAAGATTTCCGCCGCCCTTGCTGCTGGCTGCTCGATCGTCATCAAGGGGCCCGAGGAGACGCCGGGCTCCTGCGCGGAACTGGTGCGCGCCTACGCCGATGCCGGCGTGCCTGAAGGCGTGATCAACCTTGTCTTCGGCGTGCCTGGTGATATTTCGAGCTACCTGATCGCGCACCCGCTCGTGCGGAAGATCTCCTTCACCGGCTCGACGGCCGTAGGCAAGCAGCTCGCAGCACTGGCCGGGGCGCACATGAAGCGGGTGACGATGGAGCTCGGCGGCCATGCGCCGGCGATCGTCTTCGAGGACGCGGATGTCGAGGCGGCGACGAAGATTCTCTCCGCCAACAAGTTCCGTAACGCCGGCCAGGTCTGCATCGCGCCGACGCGCTTCCTGGTGCAGGAGAAGGTCTATGACGATTTCGTCGACCGCTTCGTCACGGTCGCCAAGGGGCTGAAGGTGGGGGATGGGCTCGATCCTCAGACCCAGATGGGGCCGCTCGCCCATGAGCGCCGCGTCGCGGCGATGGAAGGCTTCATCACCGACGCCGTGCAGAAGGGCGCGGAGTTGGTGGCGGGCGGCAAGCGCATCGGCAACAAGGGTTATTTCTTCGAGCCGACCGTGCTGACGAACGTGCCGAAGACGGCGCGGATGATGAACGAGGAGCCGTTCGGCCCTGTGGCGATGATCTCGCCCTTCCGCGAGTTCGACGATGCGGTCAAGGAAGCGAACCGGCTCGATTACGGGCTCGCATCCTATGCCTATACGCGCTCCGCGAAAACCGCGAACGCAATCGCGGGCGCCGTGGAGTCGGGGATGATCTCGATCAATCATCACGGCCTCGCACTGCCGGAGGTGCCGTTCGGCGGAGTCAAGGATTCGGGCTATGGTTCGGAAGGCGGACTCGAAGCGATCGAGGCCTACCTCGTCACCAAGTTCGTCTCGCAGGCGAGCGCCTAAGAGGATGGGTGCGGGCGGGAATGCTCCCGCCCGGCCCGTCTTCTTTCAGTTCTTTAGCTCCAGCCGGTCACAGCCGCGGATGCGATCGGTCACCGCGGCCGCCGTCCAGATCAATGCGAACACGCCGACGGTCACGTAGCCGATCGTGCCGAAATTGTCTTTGAATGCGTATAGTTTTCGCCAAAGCCATTTTCGCAAGCCGAGTTGGCCGCCAACGAGGCCGAGCGCTTCGATGCCGCCGATGGCGAGAGCGACCACCGCCGAAATGAAAATGATCAGCAGATTGCAATGAATCTTGCGCATCGGCTTTATGAAAGCCCAGTCGTAGGCGCCCGAGAACCAGGATATTGCCGGTCGCTTCGATGAGCGCGATGCCGGCGGTGAAGAGCGTGGAAAAAGCGAGGATCGACCAGACCGACATGCCATTCACGGCTTCAACTGCGGAGATGCCGAGCAGCCCGACCTCGCTCGCCCTATCGAAGCCTGGGTCGAAGGGAATCCCGAGCCATGCACGTCTCCCAGCCAGCCAGAATAGCGGCCGAAGGATGCGAGCCAGTACGCCGTGCCCGGCAAGCAGCGCGTCGAGATCCTTCTCCATATAACGTCCGCCTTCGGTGACGTGGCGGAACGTCCCGTACGCTCCGGCGGAGATGACGAGATTCATCGCCGCGATCACGAGCGGGAAAAGCAAAGAGACGCCGGCGATGACCGCCCGCTTGCCCTCCTGCATCAATTCGCGGGTGACGTTGTCGATGGCGGCGATGTGGTTCGGCCTCCACCGTGTGGCGGAGGCTAAAGCCGCGGGCGGGAAGGGCGGCGCCGAGCAGCAATGGATAATGCTGGAACGAGATGAAAGCCCATGCCCGGCCGAGAAGATTGGCCGCGATCAGGATGGCGCAGATGCCAGCCAGCTTGAAAAAAATGACGTCGCCCTGGTCGTCAAAGATGCCCTGGAGCACGTTCGCTAGACACGGCCCAAAGAAAATCGGACAGCAGGTGGTTATCCAAAAACATTTGCAAAAGTCATGTCACTTTCAAGAAACATTCTATTATCAGTCTCCGTTGAAGCCAGAGATCGCAGGGCCGGTACGTGCGGCACAGGGAATGGTCGGCCATAGAACGGATCATCATCACAATCGACGATGATCCGCAGCAGACAGTGGACGCGTTGATGCAGCGTCGCGGCTATGCCGGCCGCTTGGCAACTGTCCGCGACGTGATCCGTGACATGATCCGTGACATGGGCGTGCACGAGGTGGTCGCCGAGGGAAAGACACTCTGCGTCGCCGTGCCGCCTAGGTGTTCGAATACAAGACGCAAAAACTGGCGCAATGACTGAATCGAGAACTAAGCGAGCATCACGATTTTGTCGTTTCCGTCACGCGCGTGGCAATCGACCGTGCGAACGGGCTTGAGGCCTCGGTTTTGAGGGGATCGCTCGCTGCCGCGCGCGCGTTCGCCGATGCGATGACGGTGAAACGCGGTGTCTGCCAGCCTTCATCTAGTACCAGTGCAGGAATCGGATGAGCGACACGATCCCGGCACTGGCAGCACGCCGCATGCTCAGATTCACGCTCGACGGGAATAAGCAGGTATCGGCGGTTTGTCATGACAGAGGCAAAGCCTCCAAACCCTATTTCTGCAACATTCCCCTCTTGTTCGGCACAAAGACGCCGCCGTCCCAGGTGCCGATCAGACCGAGCGAGGCATCGAAAAGAGCGAGATCGGCGCGCGCACCGGGCAGAATCGCACCGACCCGCTCACCAAGGCCGAGGCACGCGGCGGGCGTTGCGGTTGCCATCCTGAGCGCCTCCTCCGGGGCGAGACCGAGATGAAGGTGAGCGTTGCGCACAGCCTCGGCAAGCGAGAGATGCGCGCCGCCAAGCGTTCCCGCCTCGTCGACCAACCTTCCTTCGCGAAGGCGAATCAGGGTTTCGCCAATCCGGAACGAATCGAGAGTGGAACCGACCGTCGGCATGGCGTCGGAGACAAGAAAGAGCCGGTCTGTGCCTTTCGCAGCGATGGCGAGACGGGCGGTATCCGCGTGCAGATGGAGGCCATCGATGATCACCGAGGCAAAGCTCTCTCGGTCGGCGAGCGCGGCCCCGGCAGGGCCAGGGATACGTCCGGCGATTGGTGGCATGGCGTTGAAGAGGTGGGTGAAGCCGACAAGGCCGGCGCCACGCGCCCGCACGACCTCCTCGGAACTGGCCTCGGTATGGCCGGCAAGCAGAACCACGCCGGCGGAAGCGAGTCGGCGCAGCGTCGCCTCGGACACGGTCTCGGGCGCAAGCGTCAGTATCAGGCAGCCGGGGAAAGGCGCGGTCAGAAGCGCGAGGTCGTCAGCGTTCATCGGCCGGATCGCCCCAGCAGGATGAATGCCGCGGCGGCGAAGATTGAAGAATGGGCCTTCGACATGCAGGCCAAGGACGCCGGGCATGGCGCGCGCCATCGCCGAGCGCGTGGCATCGAGAGCGGCGCCGATTCCCCGTGTCGAACCGCTCATGATCGTCGGCAGCAGATACGACGTTCCGAGCGTGCGATGCGCGGCAACGATGCGTGCGATGCCGTCAGGCGTCAGCGCATCGTTGAAGAGAGTTCCGCCCCCTCCGTTCACCTGTAGATCGATCAGACCGGGTGCGACATAGACGGTGCCTGCGGTTTGGACAATACGGCACGATGCAGGAACCTCCGATGGCGAAATGATGGCGAGGATGCGATCATCCTCGATGATCACCGCCTGTTCGGCACGAAGCTTCGTGCCGTCGAAAAGGAAAGGGGCGAGAATCGCTTGCCGCGTCATGGTCCCTAAGCGCCGGGCGATCGAGGATCGAGAGAAGCAAGGGCAGCGCGCAGGTTTCCACGATGTTGCGCAAGCATCTGGTTCGCTTGCTCCGGCGTCAGGCCGTGTGCGAGCAGGAGCGCCCGCTTGACGTTTCCCTCGGCGCGCGCGAGCAGAGGTGCTGCAGAGTCTTCGCTGGTGCCGGTTAATTCCGCAAGAGTGCGGACTGCGCGCTGGGCGAGCTTGGCATTGGTGATTTCGAGATCGACCATGCGGCCATGATAGACATGGTTGAGAAGGATCATGACGAGGCTTGAGAATAGATTAATTGCCACCTTTTGCGCTGTGCCAGCTTTGAGACGGGTTGATCCGGCTATGGCCTCCGCGCCGGTTTCAATCAGGATGGGAAATTCGGCTTCGGAGAGCAATTTCGTTCCGGGACTGTTCGCAATACCGATCGTAAGTGCGCCGGCTTGCCGCGCGAGCGCGACGAATGTTACCGTATACGGTGTCGTTCCGCTGGCCGCGATGGCAAGCACAACATCCCGCGCGCCGATCGCGTGCTCCTTTACCGCTTTTTCCGCGGCTTCGCTGTTATCCTCGGCATTTTCGATGGCACGGACCAGCGCCTCGGCGCCACCTGCGGGCAGCAGCAATATGCGCTCGGCAGGCCAGCCAAAAGTCGGGCCAAGCTCTGCGCCGTCCTGCGCTGCGATACGGCCCGAGGTACCGGCACCAGTGTAGACAATTCGGCCGCCTTCGGCGAGGCGCGCGGCGGCGGCGCGACAGGCAGAGGCGAGCTGGTTGAGCGCGGATCGTACGGCAGCGACTGCCGCAAGCTGGGATTCCCATAGTGTTTCGAGCACGGCTTCTGGCGGCCAAGCATCGAGATCGGCGAAACGCGCGTCAGCGGATTCAGTGGCAGGATGGACAAGATTCGCGGGCATGGGATTTTTCTGCAAAAGGTCTGGTCGAATCTGCTCTCTTACTCTAAAAGGCGCGTCCGGCGCGGAATTTGGGAAGGCGCCGTTTCTCTCCAACGAAAAGGCGGCAACACACGCGCTGAGGCGTGAAGCTGCGCAAACAATGAGGGTACGATGTCGAAAGCGTTCATAGCTCAGGTGCTCCAGGAATCCGCTGACCTTTCTGGGGTCGCGGCCAATCGTGCCGCTGGCGAACTGATGGGAGCGATCGTCAAGGAACTCAAGAAGACCGGCAAGTTCAAGCTGCCGAGCTTCGGGACGTTCACCGTGCGCAAGACGAAGGCGCGTAAGGGCCTCAATCCGCGGACCGGCGAGGCAATTCGCGTCAAGGCCGGCAAGACCGTGCGTTTCAAGGCGTCGCCCTCGCTCAAGAAAGCGGTCTGACGACGCCAGGGCACAGGATTGGGGATGGAGGATTACTGTTCCTCCCCAATTTACGGGAGCCTGACAGCACGAGTGGTCCGGTCATGCACGGCATGGTAGCATCTCTGCTGATGGTACCATCAAAATGGCGGATCGGACCACTCGCCGACGCATGGTCGGCGGCAACGGCGCGGACCCGGCCTGTGCAATGGGCACGACCGCAAAAAGTGCGAGGCGCCATCGCAGCGCTGTCTCTATGGCTGCCTCCGGGAGCCGACAATCGCATGCATTTCCATTCGAATGCTCCAGAATACGGAACTTATTCGCGCCCGCAATTCACGTCGCATTGTTCCGGCCAAATATAAAATAGACTTCTCTCCCGCCCCTACTCAGAAAAATAGTATTGTCGCTTTTCCTGCACCTGTTCCTGAATCGCCAAGCGACCTGAACAGGCTGGTCCATAGATCACCGGATCAAGGCCGAAACGTGACGATTGCGGCTCGCCAAGGCCACGGGGTATCGCCGTCTTGCCCTCGGCCCGCAATGGTGGAAGCTGTGCACGGCGAAATATCCACGCTTGCCGCGCAAACATATCAAATCAAACCTGGTGCTGCCGGGGAGGAAAGAACGATCCATGGACGCGATCCGTCTGACCACGGCCCAGGCGCTGGTGCGCTATCTCGCTGCCCAGCGCACCGAAGTCGATGGCGCCGAGCTGCCGCTTTTCGCCGGCATCTGGGCGATCTTCGGCCACGGCAACGTCGCGGGACTCGGGGAGGCGCTGGCGGCCGCCGCCGATACGCTGCCGACATTCCGATCCCACAATGAGCAGGCGATGGCCCATGCCGCGATCGCCTTCGCCAAGGCGTCGTCGCGGAGACGGATGATGGCCTGCACGACCTCGATCGGGCCGGGGGCCACGAACATGGTGACGGCCGCGGCGCTCGCGCATGTCAACCGCCTGCCGGTGCTCCTGCTGCCGGGCGACGTCTTCGCCTCCCGCCGGCCTGATCCTGTGCTGCAACAGGTGGAGGATTTCGCCGACGGCACGGTCTCCGCCAATGACTGCTTCCGCCCGGTCTCGCGCTATTTCGACCGCATCCTCCGCCCGGAACAGATCCTCGTGGCCTTGCCCCGAGCGATGTCGGTGCTGACCGACCCGGCCGCTTGCGGACCGGTGACGCTTTCCCTTTGCCAGGACGTGCAGGCGGAGGCCGCTGACTTCCCGCGCGCATTCTTTGCGCCGCGCGTCTGGCGCATCCGTCGCCCATCGCCCGATCCGGCAGAGCTCGCCGGCGCGGCGGCGGCATTGCGGGCAGCCAAGGCGCCACTCGTCATCGCCGGCGGCGGGGTGATCTATAGCGGCGCGGCCGCCACCCTTGGCCGTTTCTGCCAAACGCACGCGATCCCTTTCGCCGAGACCCAGGCGGGCAAGGGTGCGCTCGCTGCGGATCATCCGCTCAACCTCGGCGCGATCGGCGTCACCGGCACGGCGGCGGCGAACGCGCTCGCGCGAGACGCCGATGTCATCCTCGCCGTGGGCGCAAGGCTCGGGGATTTCACCACCGGCTCGCGGGCTCTCTTTTCTCCCGGGTGCCAGCTGATCGGCCTCAATATCCAGCCCTTCGACGCCGCCAAGCATTTCTCCCTGCCGCTGGTTGCCGACGCGGAGGCAGGCCTCACGGCGCTGGGCGCGGCACTTGCCGGCCACCGCGCGCCAGCCGCCTGGGAGGCAAGGGCCCGCACCGGGATCGAGGCCTGGCAGGGCGTCGTTGCCCGGGCCACGGCACCCTCCAACCGCATTCGGCCCTCTGATGCCGAGGTAATCGGCGCCGTCCGGCGCGCAGTCGGGCCCAAGGGGATCATCGCCGCCGCCG
Organism: Acetobacteraceae bacterium; assembly: GCA_030037175.1. GTDB lineage: Bacteria > Pseudomonadota > Alphaproteobacteria > Acetobacterales > Acetobacteraceae > JAKAWQ01. The sequence goes on along the minus strand of JASHRV010000290.1, from coordinate 11,909 downwards.
CTGGCGGGCTTCCGGGCGAGCTTCATAAGCTCTGGCGAAGCCGCGTTCCGGGAGATTACCACCTCGAATACGGCTATTCCTGCATGGGCTATGAGATCGCGGGCGCCCTGGGTGTCGCGCTCGCGCGGCCCGATGCCATGGTCTATGCGCTGCTCGGCGACGGCAGCTACCTGATGCTGAACTCCGAGATCGCAACCTCCGTCATGCTCGGGCTCAAGCTCGTCATCGTCGTCCTGGACAATGGCGGTTTCGGCTGCATCGACCGGCTGCAGCGTGCCACGGGTGGCGCCTCGTTCAACAATCTTCTCGCCGATGCCCGCCATGACATGCTGCCGCGGATCGATTTCGCTGCCCATGCGGCGAGCCTGGGCGCGATTGCCGAGCAGGTGAGCTCCATCCCCGAGCTCGAGCAGGCGCTCGAGCGGGCGCGGGAAGCCCCACGTACCTTTGTCATTGTGATCGAGACGGATCCGGCCGCGACCACCGAGCAAGGCGGTGCCTGGTGGGACGTGGGCGTGCCGGAGGTCTCGACACGGGCGGAGGTGCGCGCCGCCCGCACCGCCTATGAGCAGCATCTTGCCGCACGCGGCGATTGACAGGGGCAGGTTGCCGCCGCAGGTTTTGCACGCGCGTGCAATCGGTTGCCGATAACTTCGGAAGGGAGGGGGTCGCCTGATGAACCGACAGGCTGATCCCTCTTCGCGGCATTTCGTCACGGCCGACGCTGTCGCACGCGCAGCGCAGGTCTCGCGCTCAACCGTGAGCCGCGCCTTCACGCCTGGGGCCAGCGTCTCGCCGGAAGCGCGGAGCCGGGTGATGAAAGTGGCGGCGGCGATGGGCTACCGAGTCAACCGGTTGGCCCAGAGCCTGATCCAGGCACGCTCGCGCCTTGTCGGGCTGGTCGGCTCCAATCTCGCCACACCGTTTCATGGCAGCCAGGTCGCGGCCTTGAGCGAGGCGCTCCTTGCCGCGGACATGCAGTGCCTGCTGCTGAACGCCGATAGAAGCGGGTCGGATGTTGCCCCGCTGATCGAGACACTGCTCGAGTTCCGCGCCCGCGCCGTGGTGATCCTCTCCGGCACGCCGCCGACCACAATCGTCGAGGAGTGCCGCCGCTCGGGCCTCCGGGTCATCCTGATCAATAAGCCGCTGCCCGAGCTCGCCGCGCACACCATCCTCTGCGACGATGCGGCCGGCGCCAGGCTTGCGGCGGAGCGGCTGCTGGCGGCCGGCTGCCGGCGGCTCGCGGTGATCGGCAGCGCCAGCGGCACGGCAAGCATCACGCGGCGGATCGACGCGTTTTCGGCTTATATCGCCGCGCGCGGGCTTTCCTCCGTGGTCTGGTCCCAAGGGCCGACCGGCTATGAGACGGGCCTGCGCGCTGTGCGCGGGCTGCTCGGCGCGCGGCAGGGCGGCATGGAGCAAGCAGGGCCCGAAATCGACGGTGCCTTCTGCGTCACCGACCTGATCGCCATGGGTTTCATGGACGGGGCGCGGCACGAGCTCGGCTGGGGCATTCCGGAGGAAGTCTCGGTGATCGGCTTCGACGATATCCCGCAGGCCGCCTGGCTCGGCTACCGGCTGACGACGCTCTGCCAGTCCATGCCACGGCTGGTCGATGCAGTGATGGCGGCGTTGGCGGATGAGGAGGAGCCCCCGCCAGGAACCCCGCCGGTCATGCTGCCGGTGGCGTTGGTCGAACGCGGAAGCGTGCGGCAGTGAGGGACGAGGAGATCGATTCCCGCGAGACGGTTTTGCGGGAGGCAATGAAGGCGGCGGGCGCGGAAGCGCTCTCCTATCTCGCCGCGCCGGCACGGCTGGAGGTTGGGCGCAAGGGGCCGCAGGATTTCGTGAGCGCCGCAGACGGGGCGGTGGAGCGGCTCTTTCGCGGGCTTCTGCTCGGCGCTTTTCCCCAGGATGGCTTTCTCGGCGAGGAGACGGGCGGCGGGGAATCGAGGGGCGGGGGACTCTGGGTCGTCGATCCGATCGATGGCACGGCGAACTTCGTGCGCGGCCTGCCCCATTTCTGCATCTCGGCCGCCTTCCTCGCCGAGGGCGAGATGACGCTCGGCGCGATCCTCGATCCGGTGCTGGGCGAGCTCTATTTCGCCAGGGCCGGGCGGGGTGCGACGCGGAACGGCGAGCGGATCGAAGCTGCGCAGACGGACGCGATGGGCGAGGCGATGGTCGAGATCGGCTGGTCCGCGCGGGTCGAGGCTGCGCGCTATATCGATCTGCTCGGAAAAGTCATGGCGGCGGGGGCATCGGTGCGGCGCGGCGGCTCGGGCGCGCTCGGGCTCGCCTATGTCGCGGACGCACGGACGGACGCCTATGCCGAGCTGCACATCAATGCCTGGGACTGCCTCGCCGGCCTGCTGCTGGTGCGGGAGGCAGGCGGGCGGATCAACCCGTTCCTCGCCGCGGACGGGCTCGAGCGCGGAGGGCCGGTGCTCGCCGCGGCACCGGGGATCGCGGCGGCGATGGCGGAGATCGCCGGGATCGCGCTCAGCCCCCCCGCCGTTTGATCGCAAGCGGCCCGGGCGCCTGGCAGGTGGGCATGATCTCCATGCGGTTGACGTTGAAGTGCGGCGGCAGGCCGACGACCCACGCGACGGCCTCCGCGATGTCCTCCGGCGTGAGCGGCGTGGTGCCGGCATAGATCGCGGCCGCGCGGGCCGGATCGCCGAAACGGACCGTGCTGAACTCGGTGCCGCCGACGAGGCCGGGATCGAGGTCGCTGACGCGGACATTGGTGCCGACGAGATCGGCGCGCAGGTTGAGGCTGAACTGAGCGACGAACGCCTTCGAGGCGCCGTACACGTGTCCGCCCGGATAGGGATAGTGGGCGGCGGTGCTGCCGAGATTGACGATATGGCCGCGATCGCGCGCGGCCATACCGGGCAGAAAGGCGTGGGTGAGGTGGATAAGGCCGGTGACGTTGGTCGCGACCATCTGGTCCCAGTCCGAGAGTTTGGCGCGCTGGGCGGGATCGAGGCCGAGGGCGAGGCCCGCGTTGTTCACGAGCACGTCCACCTCCTGCCAGCCGGCGGGAAGGGAGCCGGGCAGCGCGGCGACCGCCTCGGCGTCGGTGACGTCGAGGGTGAAGGGTAGCAGGCGCTCGCCAAGCTCCTGCCCGAGCGCGGCGAGCCGGTCGCCGCGGCGGGCGGCGGCGATGACGCGATGGCCGTCGGCGATGAAGCGGCGGGCGATGGCGGCGCCGAAGCCGGCGGAGGCGCCGGAGACGAAAAGAGTATGGGGCATGAGAGTCCTTAGCCGGGCAGGTTGAAATCCACCATCACGGGGCAATGGTCGGAGAGCCGCTCTTTCCAGATGGGGGCGGTCTCGCGATAGACGAGCACACGGAAGCTCTCCGGGTCCATCCAGGCGCGGGCGGCATCGCCGGCGAGGATCTGGTCGATGAAGGTGGAATAGCGGCCGCCCCAGCAGGGATTGCGCACGCCTGCGGTGGCGACGGCGAGCGGGGTGACGTGATCGAGGCCGGCGAGGAAGGAATCGTCCGGGCCGAGGACGCGGTTGAAATCGCCGAGGACGAGGAAAGGCGTGCCGGCAGCGCGGCGGGCCGCGATCCAGCTTTCGATGACCGGAAGCTGCTCGCGGAGAACCGCGCAGGCGGGGCGGGACGAGTCGAGCGGGACTTCCCAGCAGCCGGTCTTCAGATGAACGGCGAGGATGCGGAGATTTGCCCCGCCGAGATGAAGCGTGACGTCGGCGCCGCTGCGGAGCTGCTCGGGCGCGTCGGGCGAATAGGGATCGAGCGCGGTGACGTCCGGGTTGGCGGTGAACGGGATGGAGCGGCGGATGGCGAGCCCGACCCGCTGGACCACGTGATCGGCGGTGAAGTGGAGCACGTAGCGGTCGGGGGTGAAGACCTCGGCGGCGGGGACGGGGCCATCGACCTCCTCCATGGCGACGACGTCGGCGTTCAGGATGTCGGCATAGGCGCGCAGGCGCGCGATGTCCTCAGGGCGCTTCGGCCTGACCGAGGGGGGCAGCGAGGGATCGCCGGCGGGGCGGAGCGTGAACCACTCCATGTTCCAGGTCGCGACCTTCAGCGTGGCGGCGAGGGCGGCGGCGGGGAGGGAGAGCAGCAGGACGAGGAGGAGAACGAGGCGGCGGGTCATCGTGGGACGAGAGTGAGATGAGGTGAGGGAATGGAATGCGGAGGCTGTGAGTCATCCAATGGATGCACGCCACAGTCGAGGAGGAAGGAAGCGATTTTATCATAGAGTTCAGGCGGGCGGGTCCGATCCTCGGCGCTGCCTTGGGGCACCCAGAGAATCGTGTCGTAGCGGGCGCGGGTCAGAAGCACTCGGTACGTGTTCATCGCATTGGCGACAGCCTCAGCAACGCGCGCGAGCGTCCAGCGGTCGCCGCGGAAGGCACGTACTTGCCAAGCGCCGCTTTGGCGGATGAGGTCCCCGCCCCAACAGAGGCCCACATAGTCGAGCTCCAGCCCCTGACAGCAGAACTCGGTGGCCGGGACCTCGAGCGCGTCGGCGGCGCGCACATCCGGCCAGCGGTCGAGAAACCAGCGCGTCACGGCGGCGACATCCATATGCGGTAGTTCGACGCCAAAGCCCTCGGGGCGTAAGCGACGTGCTCCGGAACTGGCAACAAGGCCAGCATGGCATCCGTCCGCCGCGAGGGCGCGGAGCGCCCGCCGCATTGCCGCCGGATCACGCGTCATCCGGAACGGCACACCGCCTTCCTTGTCGGCGATATGCCGCGCCTCCGTGGGTGCATTTGCCAGGATGGCATCGACCCAACGCGGCGCGGCTTCGTTGCGGATCGCGCGCATCGGTACCGTCAGCGCGAGCGCTGAGTTTTCGGTGAAGTTGGGAAGAGATGGGAGGCATTGGCGGGGGTCGGTGGCGTCACGGGTTGCCCCGGCGGCTTCGCTTACCCAAAGAGGGCGCTTGTGGAGCGCCACGCCCCATTCGGCCAAGCCACCTTCGCCGATATGGATTTCCTGACCGTTGCCGACCAGGCACACAATCGCGGCCCAATCATTGTGACGACCCATGATCTCGAGCAGGTGCGCGGGCTCCGAATCGGTGAGCTTGGCGCGACGGTCCTGGCTTTTCCGCACGGCATAGTCGCGCGACCAACAGCGTTGCGCTTCGTCGATCACGATGACGCGTTCGGCAGGCACTTCATGCGGGTTGACGACGTACCGATCCCGGAACTCCGGCAGAGGCTGGATTTTGGCCTTCACCTTGTGCCGTGCGAAACGGAGCCTATTCCTTCGCCCCTGTGCCGCGTCGCGGACGAGCGCCTCCCGCAGCACATGAACGAGCGTGGGGTTGCCGGTAAGATAGGCGGCGCCAAGCTCCCGCCCGGCTCCGAATACCGAGTTCAATCCAACAAGCGTTTTCCCGGAGCCGGGCACCCCGGTGACGAACAGCACGAGATGGCGCCGTTCCGCCTCGGCCAGCCGCACCGCTTCCATAATCGCCGTTGTTGTCCGCCCGAGCTCGGCCGCGCCCGCACGGGCGGTCGCGATCTCGGATACATCGTGCCGCGCGTAAAGCATTCTTGCCGCGTCGATGATGCCCGGCACCGGCCGGTAGGAAGCTCGCTCCCAGGCCAGCCCGTCGATGGGGAGGGTGAGCGGCGGGAAGTGACGATCGAGCTTGGCGAGCAGGGGACCGAGCGAGGCGGCCGAGGCGCACAATGGAGAATGGACATCGTTCAGGGCGAGCGGCCACTCGGACATGGGTGGGTCGGCCTCGGTTGCGATCAGGATCGGCACGATCGGGATCGCGCGGCTTCGCGCGTGGAAATCGCGGAGGTCGATCGCATAGTCCTCGACCTGGCGGAGGTGAGCGGAGGCGAATTCGGTGGCTCTCGCCTTGAACTCGAGCACCAGAACCATCTGCGGAGCAATCAGAACGGCGTCGATCCGGCGGCCAAGTCGGAGCAGCGGATATTCGAGCAGGAGCCGCCAGTTGCGTGCGGCGGGAATTGCCGCGAGCGCCGAACGCAGAACGGTGATTGTGATGTCCCAGGCGGCGAGGGCAGCCGGCTCGGTCAGGCGAAAATGGCGGAGCTGTGCCGCGGCGAGGCGCGCGGCGATGGCGGCGGGGTCGTCGGCCAGAAAGGTGGCGACGATGGCTGATTCGTGGGCCGACATGTTTCAGGGCGGGGAATGAAGCATGTTGCAGGTTTAGGATGAAACGTTTTGGAGTTGCTTGGGAATTGGGGGATCGGGAAAAATCGGGTTGGACGGATTGGACGTACAGGGGGCATGGTGGAGGGGGATTGTTGTTCAGAATCAAAGGGATAAGCGGAAGGGAAAGCGAGGGTTTGGATGAAAGGCGAGCGAAAACAATGACTTGCGCGGGCGGGAATGGCCCGGCTCGCCCGGCGCCGCAGAATCCCTATAGTAAAGGGTACATGCCGAGCTTCACCCGTCACGACGCCGAGCTTCTGGCCGAGCTCGCCGAGAAGGCGATCGACGATCCGGGCGCGGCGATCCATCGCGAGCCCGCGCGCGCCGGCCTGGCCGCGGTGAGAGAGGCCATCGCCAAAGGCGGGGCCATGGTCGAGATCGCGCTCAGCCCCGCCGAGCGGCGGGCGCTGAAATTCTGCTGGGATACGCTCGCCGACGGAGATGCTAGCGTTTCGGACGCGGCGTTCGAGCGGGTGAGGGCCGCGCTGGCGTGAGGGGGCGAACCGATGATCCGATGCGTGCGGCTCTGGGCCGGGGATGAGGGCAATTCCCATTTCGAGGAGGGAAAGCTTCATCTCGAGGAAGGCGCGCGCGGGGACCTGCTGAGCGGGACGATGGGGGCCGCGAGCATCTCGTTCCAGGAGACGGAATCGGGCGGGGCCTTCGCCTGGCACACCGCGCCCGCCCGGCAGTTCGTGATCACGCTCTCCGGCACGCTCGATTTCCAGACCCGCGAGGGCAAGCATTTCACCCTCCATCCGGGCGACGTGCTCTATGCCGAGGACACCGCCGGCACCGGGCATCGCTGGAAGCTGATCGACGAGCAGCCCTGGCGGCGGGCCTATGTGATCCTCGCCCCGGATGCCGCGGTTCCGTTCAAGCCGGGCGCCTGATCCGAGGCGCGGGAGGACAGTCATGAGCGCGACGGTTGCGGACGAAAGCCCGGACGTGATCCTGATCGGGGCCGGGATCATGAGCGCGACGCTGGGCGTGTTCCTGCGCGAGCTCGCCCCTTCGCTCTCGATCGCGATGTTCGAGACGCTCGAGGACTGCGCGCTCGAAAGCTCCGAGGCCTGGAACAATGCCGGCACGGGACATGCCGCCAATTGCGAGCTGAACTACACGCCCGAGCGGAAGGACGGGAGCGTCGATATCTCGAGGGCGCTCACGGTGAACGTCGAGTTCGACCTCTCCCGGCAGTTCTGGTCCCACCTCGTCAGGAAGGGCGCGATCGCCGACCCGCGCGGCTTCATCCACCCCGTGCCGCATATGAGCTTCGTGTGGAGTGCCGCGAACGTCGATTTTTTGAAACGGCGATTCGCGGCGATGTCCGCGCATCATTGCTATCACGGCATGGAATATACCGAGGACCGCAAGGTGCTCGCCGGCTGGGTGCCGCTGGTGATGGAAGGGCGAGCCGAGGACGAGCCGGTCGCGGCGACGCGGATCGTGACCGGCGCCGATGTGGATTACGGGGCGCTGACGCACCTGCTCGTCCATTATCTGCAATCCCAGCCCGGATTCGCGCTTCATTACCGGCACCATGTCACGGGCTTCGCGCGCGAGGAGGGCGGGCGGTGGCGGGTGAAGATGCGCGACCGCGCGAGCGGGGAGGAGCGCTCGGCCACGGCGAAGTTCGTGTTCATCGGGGCGGGCGGCGGGGCGCTGCCGCTGTTGCAGGAATCGGGCATTCCCGAGGGGCGCGGCTATGGCGGGTTCCCGGTGAGCGGGCTCTGGCTCCGCTGCGACGACCCCAAGGTGGTGGACCGGCACCATGCCAAGGTTTACGGCAAGGCGCCGGTGGGCTCGCCGCCGATGTCCGTGCCGCACCTGGATACGCGCGTGATCGGGGGCAAGCGCTCCCTGCTGTTCGGGCCCTATGCCGGATTCTCCAGCAAGTTCCTCAAGCACGGATCGCTGCTCGATCTTCTCGAATCCGTGCGGCCGGCGAATGTCGAGCCGCTGCTCTCGGTGGCGCGGGACAATTTCGACCTCACCGAATATCTCGTGGGCCAGGTGCTCCAGTCCGAAAGCCACCGGCTCGCCGCGCTCGACGAATATTACCCGCAGGCGCAAACGGACGACTGGCGGCTCCAGGTCGCCGGGCAGCGGGTCGAGATCATCAAGCCCGATGCGAAGCGCGGGGGATTCCTGGAATTCGGGACCGAGCTCGTGGGGGCCGAAGACCACTCCCTGGTCGCACTGCTGGGCGCCTCGCCGGGCGCCTCGACCGCGGCCTTCATCGCGATCAGCGTGCTGGAGACATATTTCGCGGGCGAGCTGACGCCGAACGCCTGGCTGCCGAAGCTCAAGGAAATCATCCCCTCCTACGGCGTGAACCTGATCGAGGACGCGGAAACGACGCGGACAGTCCGGGCCGAGACGGCGAAGGTGCTCGGGCTGGAGAATGTGTGATTTGAGGAAGGGGTGAAGAGGAATTTGAGGAAGGAAAAAATCTTCTTTTTCTGAAGAAAAAGAAGCAAAAAGACTTTTATCCGTTTTCCGGGGGTGGGCGGCGGCCGGGGACTCCGGACGGACGGTCGGAGTCCCGAGATGGCGCCGGGTCCGGAAAACGGGGAAAAGTTTTCTGGTTCTCTTTTTCAAAAGAGAACAACTTTAATGACTCAATGGGTTTTTCGGGGTTACGCTTGGGTGCAGGGCGGCGCGTGCTCTGAGGGGGGCTTCTCGTGACGCGTCGCTATGATGCCGTGTTGTTCGATCTGCTGACCGGGCTTCTGGACAGCTGGACCTTGTGGAACAAGGTTGCCGGCGATGAAGCGTCGGGGCGGCGCTGGCGCGCCGTTTATCTGAAGCGCACCTACGCGGCCGGCGCCTATCGTCCGTACGAGGCGCTGGTGGCCGAGGCGGCGAGAGAGGCGGGCCTCGGTGCCGGTCTCGCGGATGTGCTTGCGGCGCGCTATGGCGAGCTTCGCCCGTGGTCCGGCGTTGCGGCGGCGCTGGCGCCGCTGGCGGACGCGGGCGTGAAGCTCGGCATCGTCACCAATTGCTCGGAAGCGCTGGGGCGCGTGGCCGCTTCGTGCGTGGGCGTGAGGTTCGATGTGGTTCTCACCGCGGAGCGTGCGGGATTCTACAAGCCCGACCCGCATCCGTACCGGCTGGCGGTGACGGAGCTCGGCGCGGCGACGGATCGTTGCCTGTTCGTCGCCGGCTCGGCCTATGACCTGATCGGCGCCTCGCGCGTCGGGCTCGGCGTCTGGTGGCACGACCGGATCGGGATGGAGAAGCCGGCGGACGCGCCGGAGCCGCTCAGGCACACGCGCGGGCTGGAGGAATTGGCGGGGTTTGTGCTCGGGTGATCGACGATCGCATTTTTCGTGCGAAGCGTCGGGCCTCGTCCCCGCCCTGGAAGCGGGCATGGCGCGCGGCCTGGACAGGTGGGGACGGGGCGGGCAGGCTGAGCTTCGTTGGCGGGGGGACGAGGAGAAGCGGGGTGGCGGGCTCGAACATCGAGGTGGTGCGCGCCTTCATCCGCGAATTCTTCAACGGGCATGATCCCGCGGCGGCGGAGCGGTTCTGCACCGCGGATTACGTGTTTCATGCGGGCAGCCTTGGTGTGCGCAACGGTGTGAAGCCCTATGCGGAGGGGGTCGCGAAGCTGACGAAGGGGCTTCCCGATCTGCACGCGAGCGAGCAGGGCTATGTGGAGGCGGGCGATCTCGTCGCGATCCGCTATGTCGTTCAGGGCACGCATCGCGGCGAGCTCTGGGGCATTGCGCCCACCGGACGCGCGGTGCGGTGGGAAGCCAACATCTTCTACCGCATCGATGGCGGCAGGATCGCGGAGCAATGGGCGATCGAGGACTGGGCCGGGCTGTTCCAGCAGATCGGCGTGTTCGACCCGCCATTTCCGAAGTAGATACGTTCGAGGAGTCTTCTTGTTCTCCCTTTCCCGTTCGGAGTCCCGAGGTGGCGCCGGGTCCGGAAAACGGAAAAAAATTCTTTCAAGAAAGAACGGTCTTCCCTTCGGGCGGGCGGCGTTGGACAAAATGCCCGTTGGGGCAGGGCTTTTTTCTTGACGCAGATCAATGGCGCGACCGGGAGCCTGGACAGGATGTCGCGACGTTTTTTCGAGTGGGACGTGTCATGGCAAATGCGGGAACGATGCAGGTTGCGGGCCTGACATCGCGTGTTGCCGCGGCGGGCGCCGACGAGAGCGCGCTTTCCGCGTGGAGGCTTGCGGCCTATGCGATGCTGGCCGTGCGTTTCGTGCAGGGATTCATCTATTGGGGCGGCGGCTCGCGCCGGTTCATCTATGCGCCCTCGAAGCTCGATCCCCATGCGGCGAGCTGGATGGCGAACAAGTTCCAGGCGGCGATGCCGGGGGCGATTCTGTGGACGGGATATGTCGTCGATTTCCTGCTCCGGCACTTCGTTCTTCTCTATGCGAGCATCATCGTCTTCAGCCTGGTGGAGCTGGTTTTCGGGCTATTCTTGATTATAGGTCTGCTGACGCGGCTTTCGGCGCTGGCGACGATCGGGCTCTCATTCGTGCTGATGCTGCTTTATGGCTGGCAGGGTGCCACCTGCATCGATGAGTGGACGATGGCGGCGGCCAATTTCGGCATGGGCATCGCGCTTTTCCTTGCCGGAAGCTCGGCTTTTTCGCTCGATGCGGTGATTGCGGCGCGGCGGCCCGGGCTTGCGGCGAAGGGGTGGTACCCATGGATCGCGAGCGGTCCGCTGCCGATGAGCATCTTCCGCAGGCTCGCGCCGGCGCTCGCCCTGGTGGCGGTGGCGTTCGTGATGCTGACCTACAATTATTATCGCGGCTCGATCCTGACGCCGTTCCATGGCGACCCGACGAGCCCTTCGGTGCATCATCTCAGCGTTTCCGACGCGGTGGCCGAGCCGGGCGGGGCGATTGCGTTCACCGTCTATCTCGATGGCGGGACGGCGGACGTGCCGGCGCATGTGGTGCGGGTGCGGCTGCTCGATGCCGCGAACAAGCCCGAGGCGGTGTGGGGGCCGGGCCAGCTTGCGGGGCTGCCGCAATCCGCGATCGTGAACGACTATGCCTACAACAGGTTCAGGCCGGCGCTGATGAGCCTGGCGGCGGGGATGGGCGCGCGGGCGCGGATCACGCTGCCGGCGGTTGCGGGCGAGGTGGTGGCGCCGGGCTCGGAGATCGAGCTGCAGACGATCGACAATCATCTGTTCAAGGCGCCGGTGCGGGTGGGGGGCTGACCGGGCGGGCGCCGGCGGGAGACTTCGTCCTATCGTTCGGAGTCCCGGGGTGGCGCCGGGTCCGGAAAACGGAAAAAGGTTCTTTCGGGAAAGAACAACCTTCCTTTGGCAGGCGGCGAGAGCGGCGGGCATGCGGAGCCTCGCTTCGGTTGAGCAGGTTCGGGACGAGTATGAGCATGTGATCGTCGGCGCGGGTTCGGCCGGGTGCGTGCTGGCGCACAGGCTGGGGCGCGCGGGGCGGCGCGTGCTGCTGATCGAGGCCGGGGGGAAGGGCGGTCTGCCCGAGATCGCGAGTCCGCCGGACTGGCCGGCGCTTCAGGGAAGCGCGGTGGATTGGCGCTACGCGACGGTGCCGCAGCCGGGGCTCGGCGGGCGGGTGATCGCCTGCCCGCGCGGCAAGGTGGTGGGCGGGTCGGGCACGATCAACGCGCTCGCCTATCACCGGGGGCACCCGGCCGCGTACGATCGCTGGCCGGAAGGATGGCGGTTCGCGGATCTGCTGCCCTATTTC
>JASHRV010000289.1 GCA_030037175.1 Acetobacteraceae bacterium | reverse complement strand
ACGGTCACGTTCGACCCGGCGCGTATCGACGCGGCTCTGGCGGAGCTCGGCGAACGGCCTTGGCACGGCGCCCGGCCGGTCATCGTGCCGGTGCTGCGGGTCACGGGGCCGAAGCCGCCGCCCTATGTGCTGAGCGCCGAAATTCCCGCGGGGGCGGAGCAGCGCGGCTCCTTCGCCGTGGCCGCCGGAGAATTCGGGATGATGGTCCGCTTCCCCGGAAACGCCGAGCTCTCCGCCTGGGGCGTTTCGGCCGGGCATTTCCCCTCTTCGACAACGGAGCTGCCGGCGAGCCCCGGCCCGGGCGAGATGATCATTCTCGGCACGCTCCAATGGAGCGAAACCTTGCCCGGCTGGATAGGAACGTGGCGCACGAACTGGCATGATGCCGCGCATGCGTGGGGCGTGAAGGGCGTGAGCTACGACGCCGCGTTCCGCGATATCGTGCAGGGAGCCGTCCTCCTTGCCTCCGGCCGTGGATCGCCGGATTGAGCGACGACCGGAAGAGCAAAGGAAAAAGGCCCTCGCCATGGAAATCTCGCTCGCAGGCCGCACCGCGCTCGTGACGGGCGGCAGCAAGGGCCTCGGCCTTGCTGTCGCCACCCAGTTCGCGGCCTCTGGCGCCGATGTCGCCATCCTCGCCCGCAGGCCCGGAGCGCTCGCAGAGGCAAAGGAGGAAATCGCCCGCACCGCGAAGGGCCGCGTCGCCGCCTTTCCCTGCGATGTTTCGCGTCCCGCCGATATCGGCCGCGCGCACGAGGCGGTCATGGCCGAATTCGGCCGCGTCGATATCCTCGTCAACAATGCCGGCACCTCGCGCCACGGCCCCTTCGAGGAGGTCACGGACGAAATCTGGCAGGAGGATCTCGACCTGAAGCTCTTCGCCGCGATCCGCCTCACCCGGCTCGTCTGGCCGGGCATGAAGGAGCAGCGCTGGGGCAGGGTGATCAACGTGCTCAATACCGGCGCGAAAGCCCCGGCGGCGGGTGGCGCGCCAACCGCCGTCTCACGCGCTGCCGGCATGGCGCTCACAAAAATTCTCGCCGGCGAAGGCGCGCCTTACAATGTGCTCGTCAATGCGCTGCTGGTCGGGATCATCGTCAGCGAGCAGTGGGAACGCCGGCATGCGAACGAGGGCAGCAACACGAGCTTCGCCGAATTCGTTGCCCGCATGGGGGAATCCGTGCCGCTCAAGCGCATGGGAAAGGCGGAGGAGTTCGCGAACCTCGCCTGCTTCCTCGCTTCCGACGCCGCTTCCTACGTGACCGGCACCGCCATCAATGTCGATGGCGGCCGCTCGCCCGTGGTCTGACGCCGCGGTTCAGGCGACCCGCGCCGCCGGCTCGCCGGCCCCGGAAAGATCCGGCCGGCGCGCCCGAGTGCCGAGAGCCTCCTCGAGCCGATGCGCCACGCGCAGCACGAGCGCCTCGCTCCAGGCCGGCCCCATGATCTGCACGCCGAGCGGCAAGCCCCGCGCCGTGAAGCCTGCGCAGATCACGGCCGCCGGGATCGCCGCCACATTGGCCGGCGTGGCGAGGAACGGGATCGCGAATCCCTCGTCCGGCCGCTGGTCGCGGAGCAGCGGCGCCGGCCCCGGTGCCGCCGCCGAGATCAGGAGATCGTAACGGGCAAAGGCGCGCGCGGTCGCGGCGATCAGGTCGCTCCGCCGGCGTTGCGCGGCAAGATAATCGGCCGCGCGGATCAGCCCGCCCGACAGCACCCGCATACGGAAGGTGCGCGAATAGTCCGAAAGCCGCGTCTGTAGATTCGTCTCGTGCAGCGCGTAAGCCTCGGCCGAGATGATGATCCGCCCCACCGCATTGTATTCCTGCACGGCGGGCAGGCTCGCCTCCTCCACCCGGCAGCCGAGCTCGGCGAGCCGCCGCGCCGCCATCGCCACCGTCTGCAGCATCTCCGCGCCCGCCGGCACGTCGCGCTCATGGAAATGGCGCAGCAGGCCGATCCGGAGGCCCTTGACCGGCGAACCGAGCGCCCGGGCATAGGATTCCTTGGGCACCGGGACCGAGGCCGGATCGGCCGGGTCATGGCCGGCAAGCGCATCGAGCAGAAGCGCGCAATCCTCTGCGGTCCAGGCCATTGGGCCCGCCGTGTCGAGGCTCGGCGCGAGCGGGATCACCCCGCGCCGCGAGACGAGGCCGGGCGTTGGCTTGAGGCCGGCGATGCCGCAATAGGCGGCGGGGATGCGGATCGAGCCCGCCGTGTCCGACCCGAGCGCGCCAAGCGCGAGCCCGGCCGCCACCGCCGCGCCCGACCCGGACGACGAGCCGCCGGTGAAGCGCTCGGTGTCCCAGGGATTGCGCGCCGGCGGCCAGGGCAGGTCGAAGGCCGGACCGCCGATCGCGAACTCGTGGGTCGCGAGCTTGCCGAGCATCACCGCCCCGGCCGCCGCCAGCCGCCGCACCGCCTCGGCATCCTCCTTCGGCACGTTCTCGGCGAGCAGGCGGGAATGCGCGGTCGTGCGCACGCCGGCCGTGGCATAAATGTCCTTGTAGGCGAGCGGGATTCCGAGCAACCGGCCGCGCTTGCCCGCCATCACCGCCTTCTCAGCCGCCCGTGCCTGCGTCAGCGCGTGGCGGCCGGTCACCGTGATGAAGGCGTTGAGACGGGGATCGAGACGCTCGATGCGCGCGAGCAGCCCCCGCGTGAGCTCGACCGGGGAGAGCCGCTTTCCCGCGATCAAGCGCGCGGCCTCGGCGATGGTGAGCGGCCCGGGGTCGCTCCCGCTCATCGGCGGGGAGGCGCCGCCGGCCTGGGAAGAGGCGGGCGGAAGACGAAGGCAAAATCGTCCGCGAGCGGCCGCGCCCGCGGGATCGTGGCGATCAGCGCGGCCATCTGCCGCCAGGTCAGCACGAGATCGGCGAGCTGACCCGGATTGAGCGCGAGGCCCGCGCGCGCCACCATCTGCTCCATCTCAGCAGGGGTGACGCCGGCCCCGTTGCTTGCGGGACGAACGGACATCGAAACCCCAAAGGCCGGGCTCGAGAAAATCCCGGCCCGCCCGGACCCTTCCCCAAAGCCGGGAATCGTTTCGCAGAAAGCCTAGCCAGTCACGGCAAGCCCGGCAAGCGGGCCAACCGTCGCAGTCTCCGGCTCGAGGCGTGTCCCGTTCCCGGCATCGAAGACGTGGAGCTGGGCAGGAGGCAGCGCGACGCGGAGCGCCTCGCCGGGCGGGGCCTGCCCCGCGATCTTCACCACCAGCCCCTCCCCATCCGCAAGCCGGCCATGAACGAGCGTCTCCGAGCCGAGCGGCTCGACGAGATCAACCGCGAACGCCATCCCCGCGGGATCCAGCTGGACATGCTCGGGTCGGATCCCGATCGTGAGCCCCCGCCCCTCCGGCCCCGGGCGCGGCCCGTCCGCGAACAGGATCGCCGGCCCTGCCGCCAGCGCCGCCCCATGCCCGCCGGCGGTGAGCCGGGCCGGAAGGAAGTTCATCGCCGGCGCGCCGATGAACCCGGCGACATAGGTGTCGGCAGGGCGGGCGAAGACCTCCATGGGCGTCGCCACCTGTGCCGCCCGCCCCTCACGCATCACCACCAGCCGGTCGCCGAGCGTCATCGCCTCGACCTGGTCATGGGTGACGTAGAGGCTGGTGATGGCGAACCGACGCTGGAGACGACGGATATCGGCCCGCATCTGCACGCGGAGCTTGGCATCGAGGTTCGAGAGCGGCTCATCGAAAAGGAAGAGTTTCGGCTCGCGCACGATGGCCCGTCCCATGGCGACGCGCTGGCGCTGGCCGCCCGAGAGCGCGCGCGGCTTGCGCGTGAGCAGATCCCCGAGCCCGAGCATCTCGGCCGCCGCCCCTACCCGCCTTCGGATATCGGCCTGCGGCAGGCCGCGGATCTTCAGCCCGAACGCCATGTTCTGGAACACGCTCATATGCGGATAGAGCGCGTAGTTCTGGAACACCATGGCGATGTCACGCTCGGCCGGATCGCGGTCGGTTATGTCGCGCCCATCGAGGATCACCTCGCCCCGGCTCGGCTGCTCAAGCCCGGCGACGAGGCGAAGCAGGGTCGATTTTCCGCAGCCCGAGGCGCCGACGATCACGAGCATTTCGCCGTCGGCGACCGTGAGGTCGATCCCGTCCAGCACGACCTGCGCGCCGAAGCTCTTCGCGAGCCCGCGGAGCTCAAGGCTCGCCATTATTTCTCCACCTCGGTCAGGCCTTTGACGAACCAGCGCTGCATCGCCACCACCACGATCACAGGCGGAATGATGGCGAGCACCGCCATTGCCATCATGGTGTTCCAGGGCGTGAGCGTGAAGCCGGTGTCGATGAGCTGAACGATGCCGATGACGATGGTGTCGAGCCGCGGGTCGGTCGCGACGAGCAGCGGCCAGAGATACTGGTTCCAGCCATAGACGAAAAGAATGACGAAGAGGGCGGCGAGATTCGCGGCCGAGACCGGGATCAGGATGCTGACGAGGAAGCGGACCGGGCCCGCACCGTCCATCCGCGCCGCCTCGACGAGCTCGTCCGGGATGGCGAGGAATACCTGGCGCAGGAGGAGGGTTGCGGTCGCGGAAGCGAGCAGCGGCACCGTGAGGCCGGCGAAGCTGTTGATCATGTGGAAATCGGCCATCACCGCATAAGTCGGGATGATGCGCACCTCCACCGGCAGCATCAAGGTGATGAAGATCGTCCAGAAGGCGAGCATGCGGAACGGGAAACGGAAAAACACGACCGCATAGGCCGAGAGGAGCGAGATCACGATTTTCCCGATGGCGATCCCGAGCGCCATGCCCGCCGAGATCATCAGCATGTGCCAGATCGGCGTCGGATTGGCGCCATCGCCGTTGCGGAGCACGGAGAGGAAGATGCCGAGATGCGAGAGCCGCGGCAGGAGAGAGATGTCGCCACGGTTGATCGCGCCCGCGTCCTGCGTGGCGCCGGCGAAGATGAGCCAGACCGGGAAGGCGAAGAGAACGACGCCGAGCCCGAGCACGGCGTGGGCGAGCCAGTCCGTCCGCGTCCGCATCACGCGCTTGTCCGCCGGCCAAGGAATCGGAACTGCAGCGCGGTGAGCAGGATGACAAGCAGCATCAGCACCACCGATTGCGCCGCGGAACCGGAGAGATCGAGATTGATCACCCCGTCGCGATAGACCTTCACCACCATGGTCTCGGTCGCCTGGCCCGGGCCGCCGCGCGTCAGCGCCATGATCGTGCCGAAGGTTTCGAAGGCGGCATAGACGAGGTTGACGATGAGAAGGAAGAAGGTGGTGGGCATCAAAAGCGGCAGGATGATCGCGCGAAAGCGAAGGAAGCCGCGCGCCCCGTCCATCCGCGCCGCCTCGACCACCGCGCGGGGGATCGATTGCAGACCGGCGAGGAAGAAAACGAAATTGTAGCTCACCTGCGTCCAGGCGCTGGCGACGATGACAAGGCCCATCGCCTGGGTGCCGTCGAGCGTATAATCCCAGTGCAGCCCCGCGCGGTTGAGCAGCCGGCCGATGATGCCGATCTCGGGATGCATCACGAACACCCAGAGCACGGCCGAGACCGCGGGTGCGACGGCATAGGGCCAGATCAGCAGGGTGCGATAGAGGGCGCGGCCGCGGATTTCGTGATCGGCGAAGATGGCGAGCACGAGGGCAAGGGCGAGGGCGAGCAGCGTCACCAGCGCGCAGAAGATGCCGGTGCGCGCAAGAGTGGAGAGATAGGTGGGATCGGCGAAGAGTGCGGAAAAATTCGCCCACGCGACGAAGCGCGTGTGCAGCCCGAAAGCGTCGGTCGCGGTGACGCTCTGATAGATCGCCTCCCCGGCCGGCAGCAGGAAGAAGAGGATCGTGACCAGGAGCTGCGGCAGCACGAGTGCTGCCGGCAGCAACCGGCCGCCAAAGATCGTCCTCCGTTCCACCCGACTTTGATGCCGCCCTGGGATGCCGCCCCGGCTCTACCCTAGCCGCCGAGCGAGCGCTGGCAGTTGCGCAGCACGACATTGCCACGAGAGACCGCGTT
>JASHRV010000288.1 GCA_030037175.1 Acetobacteraceae bacterium | reverse complement strand
TCGATGTGCTCTGCGCCGACAAGACCGGCACGCTGACCCAAAACACGCTCACCCTTGGCGAGCCGGTGCTGATCGGCGCGGCTGACAAGGACGCGCTGCTGCTCGCCGCCGCGCTCGCTTCCCGGCACGAGGGCGGGGACGCGATCGACCAGGCTGTTCTCGCCGGCCTCGCCGCACCGGAGCGGCTCGCGGATTACGCAGTCACTGCCTTTCGTCCCTTCGATCCGGTCAGCAAGCGCACCGAAGCCGTCGTCACCCACGCCGGCGCGCGCATCGAGGTCGCAAAGGGCGCGCCGCAGGTCATCCTGGCGATGACCGATCCCGATGCGCCGCGCGCCGCGCGCGTGCGCGAAGCGGTCGATGCTCTCGCCGCGCGCGGCTATCGCACGCTCGGCGTCGCAAGCCGCGAGGTTGCCGGCGACGTTGCTGGCCCTGGAGTGGGGAACTGGCGCTTCCTCGGCCTTCTGCCCCTCTACGATCCGCCGCGCGAGGACGCGGCCGCCACGATCGCGCGCGCGCAGCGCATGGGTGTCGCGATCAAGATGGTCACCGGCGATCACCGTGCGATCGCGCGCGAGATCGCCCGGAGGCTCGGCCTCGGCGGAAGAATCCTCCCGGCCGATCAGGCGTTCGGCCGCGAGGGAGCGGCGCTCGACCCCGCCGCGATCGAGGCGGCGGACGGTTTCGCGCAGGTCTTCCCCGAGCACAAATACGCGATCGTGAAAGCCCTCCAGGCGCGCGGCCATATCGTCGGCATGACCGGGGACGGCGTCAACGACGCCCCCGCGCTCAAGCAGGCGGATGTCGGCATCGCCGTGAGCGGCGCCACCGATGCCGCGCGCGCCGCGGCCGAGCTCGTGCTCACGGCGCCCGGGCTCTCCGTCATCACCACCGGCATCGAGGAAGCGCGGCGCATCTTCGAGCGCATGACGAGCTACGCGATCTATCGCATCAGCGAAACGATCCGCGTCCTTCTCTTCATGACGCTCTCGATCATCATCTTCAATTTCTATCCCGTCACTGCGGTCATGATCGTTCTGCTCGCGCTGCTCAACGACTTCCCGATCATGATGATCGCCTACGACAATGCGCCGGTCGCGGACCGGCCGGTGCGCTGGGACATGAGGCTCACGCTCGCCATCGCCTGCCTGCTCGGCGTGCTCGGCGTGATCGCCTCCTTCGCCCTCTTCTGGCTCGCGGAGCGCTGGCTTCGTCTCGAACGAGCCGAGATCCAGTCGATGATCTTTCTCAAACTCCTCGTCGCCGGCCACCTCACCATCTTCCTCACCCGCAATCCGGGTGCGATCTGGCAGCGCCCGTGGCCGAGCTGGAGCTTCTTCCTCAGCACCGAGGCAACCAAGGTTGTCGGCACCCTCGCCGCCGTCTATGGCTGGTTTGTTGCTCCGATCGGCTGGCGCTACGCAGGGTTTGTGTGGGCCTATTCGCTCGCCTGGTTCCTCATCAACAGCGGCTGCAAGATCCTCGCCTACCGGCTGCTCTTGCGTCCGCAGCGGCCCGGCGCGACACCGGCCGCGTCCGTCTCCGGTTCATCCGCATCGCCCAGCCTCTCATAACCGCCGTCCACGAGGAGTCCGGCCATGTCCGCCCAGCCTGTGCCTCCGCGCGAAATTGTCGCCGTATTCGACACCGCCGACGCCCTTGAGAACGCGGTCTTCACGCTCGAGACCCACGGCTTCGACCGCGCCGCCTTCAGCGTGCTCGCGAGCGAGCACACGGTGGAGCGCGTTCTCGGCCACCGCTTCCGCCGCGTGCAGGAGATGGAGGACGAACCGAAAGCCCCACGCCAGACCTTCTTTTCCCACGTCTCGCAGGTGGAGGCGGAGTACGGTCTCGCCCCGGCGCTCGCCTTCGTTGCGGCCGTGGCCCTCGGGCTCGGCACCGCGCCCGTGACCCTGCCTGTCCTGGTCGCCGCCGGCAGCGGGGCCGCAATCGGCGCCGTGCTCGGCCGCCTCATCCACCAGCACCATGCCGCGCGGCTCAGCGAGCAGCTGGCGCGCGGCGGCCTGCTCCTTTGGGTCAATGTCCGCACGCCGGACGAGGAGAAGAAGGCCGTCACCACGCTCGAATCCCTCGGTGCGCATGACGTGCACGCGCACGATCTGGCACCTCTCCCCGCCGGGAAAAATCCATGAGCATTCGCACGGTTCTCACCACCCTCAGCGGCGGCTCCGCCAGCAGCGGCGCGGCCGAGCTCGCCTGCCGCGTCGCCGCCCGCTTCGGCGCGCATCTCGAAGCCCTGCATGTGCGGCTCGACGTCGCCGAGCTCGTGCTCGCCGCCGGCGCCGAGGGCCTGGCCGCCGCCGCCGATATCGGCTGGGCCGACCAGACGGAGGTCGCGGTCGAATCGCGGGCGGAGGACACGCGCACCGCCTTCCTCGCGGCCGCCGCCCGCCATCAGCTCCCGCTCGTCGAGGCGCCCGTGCCCGGCATCGCCGGCGCCTCCTGGCGCGAGGAAACCGGCGACGCCCCCGCCCTGATCTCCCGCCGTGCCCGCTTCTTCGACCTCGTCGTGCTCGGCCGTTCCGACCGCGTCATCGACGCCCCGCACACGGACGCGATCGAGGAGACGCTGATGCGCTCCGGTCGCCCCGTCCTGCTCGCCCCCGCGGAAGCGCCGCCCGCCCTCGGCGAAACGGTCGCAGTCGGCTGGAACGGCTCAGCCGAGGCCGTCCGTGCCCTCGTCGCCGCGCTCCCGTTCCTCCGCCTTGCCAGAGAGACCATCCTCATCGCGCTCGGCGCGCCGGACGGGGAGGGCGCCGAACAGGTCCTGGCCTATCTCCGCATGCATGGAATCATCGCCCGCCAGCGCATGGTTCCCTCGGTGCCCGGCGAAGGCCCGGGCGGCCAGATCCTTTCGGCCGCCCGCGACGAAGGGGCCGACCTCCTCGTCCTCGGCGGCTACGGCCGCGCCCCCTGGCGCGAGTCGCTCTTCGGCGGCGCGACGCGCGAGCTCTTGGGCAGGAGCCTGCTTCCGCTCCTGCTCGCGCACTGACCCCGGCTCTCCCCGGGAAGGTTCCGCGGATGGCCGGCGCCGCCCCACGCATTCCCGAGCAGCCTCCCGCGCCGGTGCTGCGTCTCCTGCCGCTCTCGCTCCTGGCACTGGTGGTCGGCGTGGTGGCCGGGCTCGGCGCCGTGGTGTTCCGCGGCCTCATCGGCCTGGTCCACAATCTCCTCTTCCTCGGCCGGTTTTCTTTTCTCTACGACGCGCGGCTCTTCACCCCGGCCGCTCCCTGGGGCGCGCTCGTCATTCTGGTGCCGGTGCTCGGCGCTCTCGGCGTCACCTGGCTCGTCTCCAACTTCGCGCCGGAGGCGAAAGGCCACGGCGTGCCGGAAGTGATGGACGCAATCTATTACGAACGTGGAATTATCCGTCCGGTCGTCGCCGTCATCAAGTCCATTGCCTCGGCGCTCGCCATCGGCTCCGGCGCAGCGGTGGGGCGGGAAGGGCCGATCATCCAGATCGGCGCAGCCATGGGCTCCACGCTCGGCCAGATCATCCGCATGCGACCCGGCCAGCGCATCACCTTGGTCGCGGCCGGCGCCGGCGCCGGCATCGCCGCGACCTTCAACACCCCGATCGGCGGGGTTCTGTTCGCGACCGAACTGATGCTCCCCGAGGTCAGCGTCAACACCTTCCTCCCCGTGGCCGTCGCCACCGGCACCGCCACCTTCATCGGCCGGCTTTTCTTCGGCTCGCAGCCCGCCTTCAGCGTCCCCGCCCATCTCGCCCCGATCCCGGACGTGCCGAGCAGCGCGGCCACCCTCGCTCTCTACGCGCTGCTCGGCGCCGTCATGGGCATCGCCGCGGCGGGCTTCATCCACGGGCTGCAATGGGCCGAGGACGCCTATGCCCGCATCCCCGGCAACTATCTCCGCCACGGCACGGGCATGCTTCTGGTCGGCATCCTGATGTATGCGCTCTGGCGTACGGCCGGGCATTACTATGTCGAGGGCGTCGGCTATTCGACGATCCAGGCCGCGCTCCACGGTCAGATCACCGGCATTGGATTCCTGCTGGTGCTCTATGCGGGCAAGCTTTTCGCGACCTGCACGAGCCTCGGCTCGGGTTCGTCGGGCGGCATCTTCTCGCCCGCGCTCTTCATGGGCGCGGCGATCGGCGCCGCCTTCGCCGCGGCCCTGCTCTGGCTCTTTCCTCATGCGCCGGTGAGCCTTCCCGCCTTCGCCATGGTCGGCATGGGTGCGATGGTCGCCGGCGCCACCGGTGCCGCAATGACCGCGGTGACGATGATCTTCGAGATGACGCGGGATTATTTCATCGTCCTGCCGATGATCCTCGCGGTGGCGACGGCCTATGCCGTCCGCCGTTCCTTCTCCCCGGAGAGCATCTACACGATGAAGATCGCACGCCGCGGCCATCCCGTGCCGAAGGCGCTGCAGGCGAATCTTTTCCTTGTCAGGAGCGCCGCCGAGATCATGGATCGCGACGTCCTTGTCCTCGACGGGACGACGAGCTTTGCCGATCTCCTCTCGCGCGCGGCCGTCTCGACCGGCCTTCAGCACATCGTCGTGACCGAAGAGGGCAGGGTCGTCGGCTGGCTCCGGGTGGACACAAGCCTGCGCCGCACGGTCGGCGTCGGCGCCGCACATGCAACCCTCGGCGAGCTCGCGCATCGGACCTTCGTCACCGTCCGCCCGACGGACGCCGTCTTCAGCGTGATCACCGCGATGAGCGCCGCGTTCGCGGCGGCCGCTATCGTCCTCGGCGACGCCAAGGGATCGAGCCCGGAACCGCCCGTGCTCGGCGTCATCACCCGGGAGCACGTGGCCGAGGCGGTGGCGGGAACCGTGCAGATCTATCCCGCCTGACCCCTGTTTTCAGCCCGGCTCGGGCTCCTCCCGCCGCGCGCGGCGATTCATGAGAAATCCTTCACAAAGGAATATGTGTTCCTGATTTCTCGCATAAATTTGACGCTCCTTGCGCATGAGGGACCCGTCGCGCCAGGCTCGCTTTATCCGCCGGCTCTTGCCCATTTCGCCCCGCCCTGATCTAAGAGTCCCGCCGCGGCCCACGCGCTCGCGGCGGGAGCAGAAATGCCCGCGCGATACGGCCCGACCCTCGGCCGCGGTGCGCAAAGGCTGGGGAGGAAACAGAGATGGATATCTTCACGCGCAATTTCCGCCGTCGTTCGGTGCTCGGTGGCGCTGCCGCCGTGGCGGCCGGCTCGCTGATCTATCCCGCGCGAGGAACCTTCGCCGCCAGCGAAACGCCTGTCAAAATCGGGATGGTTGATCCCCAGACCGGCACCTACGCTGCCCTCGGAGCGAGCGAGATCACGGGGGCGAGGCTGGCGCTCGACCAGGTCAACAAGGCGGGCGGCATTCTCGGCCGGCCGGTCGAGCTCCTGGTCGAAGACTCCGCCGCGGACCCGGGCCTTGCCGTGACCAAGGCGCGCAAGCTCGTCAACAGCGACAAGGTCAACTTCCTGATGGGCTCGGTCTCCTCGGCCGTGTCGCTCTCGCTCAACCAGGCCGCGGAGGAGCTCAAGACCCTCTATCTCGATACGGGGGGCCACACCGACCAGGTCACCGGCACCCAGTGCCGCTGGACGACCTTCCGCACCTGCTCGACAACCTGGATGCTGACGGCGGGGAATTTCCGAACCCTCTTCGACAAGTTCGGCAAGAGCTGGTACTTCATCACGCCGGACTACGCCTATGGCCATTCGCTTCAGAAGGATTATGCCAGCCAGCTCGCGAAAGCCGGCGGCAAGGTTCTCGGCAACGCGCTCACCCCGCTCGGCACGACCGATTTTTCCTCCTATCTGATCAGGGCGCGCGCGGCGAAGCCGGACGTGCTCGTCAACCTCACCGCCGGCAACGACCTCGTCAATTCGATGAAGCAGGCGACGCAGTTCGGGCTCGAGAAGGACATGACGATCGCGGGCGCGCTGATCGAGCTCGAGGACCTCGCCGCGCTGCCGAAGGAAGCGCGCCTCGGCTGGTGGGTCATGGAATGGTGGTGGGACCAGCCGAATCAGCCGCACGTCGCGGATTTCGTCGCCACCTACAAGACCATGGCCGGCGGCAAGGTCCCCTCGGGGCGCAGCTGGTTCGGCTTCGCCAGCCTCCATGCGCTGGCGCTCGCGGCCAACAAGGCCAAGGCGCTCGACACGATGAGCGTGGTCAAGGCGATGGAGGGGCTGGCGCTCCCGCCGGAGGTCGCGCTGCAGCCGAACAACCCGTTCTATCGCGCCGCCGACCACCAGCTGATCGCCAACGAGTTCCCGGGCTACGTGCTCTCCAACGGCACTTATCCCGATCTCTTCCACGTCGCCAACATTGTGCCAGGCAGCACGATCGCGCTCTCGCCCGCCGAGGATGGCTGCAAGATGACCTACCCGACCTGAGGTGCGGCGCGGAATGACCAAGGCCGAAGCCGGCGCGGCGAATCTCCGCCGCGCCGGCATTCTTTTCCAGCCGCGCGCCAACCCGCCCGCGTCCCGCCCGCGGAAGCGCTGATGCAGCTTCTGCTCTTCGGCGCGTTCAACGGCCTCATCGTCGGCTTCTTCTACGCGCTGATGGCGCTCGGGCTTTCCCTCATTCTCGGACTCAACAGCGTCATCAACTTCGCCCATGGCGGGTTCATGGCGCTTGGCGGCTATCTCGCTTTCACGCTCGCGCCCTTCATCGGGTTCTGGGGCGCGCTCGCTGTCTCGCCCTTCGCTGCGGCCGCCCTCGGCCTCGTCGCCGAGCGCGGGCTGATTCGCCCGCTCTACGGCCGCGATCCCCTCTACTCGCTCCTCCTTACCTTCGGCCTCGCGCTGATCCTCGAGGACATGACGCGCACCATCTGGGGCGCGCAGGGCGTGCCCTTCGCCATCCCGGACTTCCTCAACCATCCGCTGAGCGACGTCTATTTCTTCCTCACCGGCTACCGTCTCCTGGTGGTGATCGTCGCCGCGGTCGCGACTGGCGCGCTCTTCGCCGTGCTGCGGTACACCCGCCTCGGCGTCTGTATCCGAGCCGGCAATGCCGATCTCGAAACCGTCGCCTCGCTCGGGGTCAATATTTACCTGCTTCGGGCGCTGAACTTCGCGCTCGGCATCCTGCTCGCCGGCCTCGCCGGCATCCTCGCCGGCGGCCAGCTCGGCCTCACGCCCACCATGGGCTCAAGCCTGATCATGCCGAGCTTCGTCGCCATCATCGTCGGCGGGGCCGGCAGCCTGATCGGCAGCCTGCTCGGCGGCCTCATCATCGGCGTCGCTGCCGGCGTCACCACGATGTATATCCCCGCCGCGAGCGAGGTCGTCATCTATCTCATCATGGCGCTCGTTCTGCTGATCCGGCCACGTGGCTTGCTCGGCCAGGAAGGCCTCTTCGAATGAGCACGGACCGATGAGCGTGGAAACCGAGGCTCGGCCCCGTTCCCGTGCCGGCCTTGCGCTGCCCGGCGACGAGAAGCTCCGCTTCGCAATCTTTGCCGTCCTTCTTCTCGCAGCACCATTCTGGCTGCCGCTGGTCGGCAGCTACACCGATCTCGGCACGCGCGTGCTCGTCTACGCGCTCGCCGCGATGGGCCTCAATCTCCTGCTCGGCTTCACCGGCGGGCTCTCCTTCGGCCATGCCGCCTATTTCGGCCTCGGCGCCTACGGCACCGGACTGATGCTGCGCTATGTGGGGCCCAATATGTGGCTCGCAGTTCTGGCCGGGGTTCTTCTCGGCGGCGTCGCCGCGACCCTCCTCGGCCCGCTGGTGATGAAGAGGCGCGGCATCTATTTCGCCATGATCACCATCGCCTTCGGCCAGATGTTTTATTTCATTGCCGTGCGCTGGAACAATTTCACCGGCGGCGAGGATGGCCTCACCGGCTTCCAGCGCGAGCCGCTCGCCCTGCCCGGCGGGGCCATCCATCTCACCACCGTGCCGTTCTACTATTTCGTGCTCGCCTTCTTCGCCGTCGGCGCCTTCGTCCTCTGGTGGGTGCTGAACTCGCCGCTTGGCCATGCCATGGTCGGCGCGCGCGAGAACGCCCGCCGGCTCGAGTTCCTCGGCGTCCGTGTCGAGCGCCTGACCTGGATCGCCTTCGCCATCTCCGGCTTCGTCACCGCGCTCGCCGGCAGCATGAGCGCGCTGCTCAACAATTTCACCTCGCCGCTCGACCTTTATTGGCAGCTCTCCGGCTATTTCGTGATCATCTGCGTGCTCGGCGGCATGCGCAACTTCTGGGGCCCATTCCTCGGCGCCGCGATCTACGTCCTCATGCAGGACTATGCGAGCAGCGTGACCAAGAACTGGCTTTCGGTGATCGGGCTGATGTTCATCCTCGTCGTGCTCTTCTTCCCCCGCGGCCTGCTCGGCGTGCTGGCGCGGCGGAGAAGCGCGTGAGCCTTCTCGAGCTGCACCATGTCTCGCGCCGCTTCGGCGCCCTGCAGGCGCTCTCCGATATCGATCTCTCCGTGGAGCAGGGTGAGCTTCGCGCCGTCATCGGCCCGAACGGCGCCGGCAAGACCACGCTCTTCAACCTCGTCAGCGGCCTCTTCCCGCCGAGCACCGGCCGCATCGTCTTCGACGGGCGCGAGATCACCGGCGAGCGGCCCGCGCGCCTCGTCGCGCGCGGCATCATCCGCACCTTCCAGATCACCGAGATCTTTCCGGATCTCACCGTGTACGAAAATCTCCGCCTCGCCGTCGAGGCTGCGATGGGCCTCACCTTCCGTCCATTCCTCGGCGCCGCCGGCCGCCGCACGGTCGCGGAGCGCGTCGAGGCGCTGCTCGAAGCGGTGCAGCTCGCGGACAAGGCCGACCGTGTCGCCAGCGAGCTCGCCCATGGCGATCAGCGCATCGTCGAGATGGGCATCACCCTCTCGCGCGAGCCGCGCCTGCTTCTCCTCGATGAGCCGACCGCCGGCATGGGCGAGGAGGAGACAGCCCACATGGTCGGCATCATCCGCCGCCTGAACCGCGAGCGCGGCATCACCATGCTCTTCATCGAGCACGACATGGACATCATCTTCGGCGTCGCGGACCGCATCACCGTGCTCGACAACGGCACCATGCTCGCCGAGGGCACCGCCGCCGAGATCGCCGCCGACGAGGCGGTCCAGGCCGCCTATCTCGGCGGCTCGCGCCCCGGCGCGCACGCATGACCCTTCTGCTCGAAGCCGAAGGGATCGAGGCCTATTACGGCAAGAGCCACATCCTCCACGGCGTCTCGCTCAGCGTCGCCGAGGGCGAGGTGGTCACGCTGCTCGGCCGCAACGGCGCCGGCAAGACGACCACCCTCCGCGCGATCATGCGCCTCACGCCCCCGCGCGAAGGCCGCGTCAGGATCTTCGGCCAGGACGTGACCGGCTGGCCAACCCATCGCATCGCCCGGGGGAGCGGCAATGGCGGCGTCGGCTATGTGCCGGAGGGCCGGCACATGTTCCGCCACCTGACGGTGGAGGAGAATCTGCGCGTGCCGCCGCCCACCCCGGGGCAGTGGTCGCTCGCCACGATCTTCTCCCTCTTCCCCCGGCTTGCCGAGCGGCGCACCAGCAAGGCCGGCCGGCTCTCGGGCGGCGAGCAGGAGATGCTCGCCATCGCCCGCGCGCTGCTCCTCAACCCCCGCCTCCTCCTGCTCGACGAGCCCTCCCAGGGCCTCGCCCCGGTCATCGTCGAGGAGGTGATGCAGGCCGTGCGCCGGATGCGCTCGGAAGGCACGGCGATCCTCCTCGTCGAGCAGAACGCCATCCTCGCCCTGGCCTTCGCCGATCGCGCCTATGTGCTCTCCGATGGCGCGATCATCCATGAAGGCCCGGCCGCCGAGCTTGCCGCAGACAGCGAAAAGGTGAAATCGCTCGCCGGCGCCCGCGCCAGCCGCGCCGCCTAGAGCAGGATGGGATCGCTTGTGCTCACCCATCCTGCTCTAGGTCATTGTTTTCTCGCGTGATTCAGACCTCCGGCGATCCCGCTCCGATAGAACCCGGCGCATGATCGGGATCGACTGGGGCACCAGCGCCTTCCGCGCGTTCCGCATCGGCCCGGACGGCGAGATCACCGCCCGCCGCGCCGCCCCGCGCGGCATTCTCGCCGTCGAAGGCGGCCGCTTCGAAGAAGAGCTCCGCCGCCAGGTCGGGGACTGGCTCGAAGCCGGCGAGCACCGCGCCCTGATGTCCGGCATGATCGGCAGCCGCCAGGGCTGGCAGGAAGTGCCCTATGTCCCGTGCCCCGCCGGCCTGCCCGAAATCGCCGCCGGCGTGGCCACGCTCGCCATCGCCGGCCTCGATCTGCGCCTCGTTCCCGGCCTCACCTCCTCCGATTCCTCCGCCACGCCCGAGGTCATGCGCGGGGAAGAAACGCAGATCCTGGGCGCATTGTCCGAAACCACGGCCCCGGCGCTCGCCTGCCTGCCCGGCAGCCACAGCAAATGGGCACGGCTGGAGCGGGATGGGACCGCTCACGCTCACCCATCCCGCTCTCGCTCTTTGTCTGGTCGCGTGATTCAGACCTCCAGCGCCGGGGTCCCCGCGAACTCGTTCGCGGGGTGCCCCGATCCCGCCTCCGCTCATCACGCTCCGGCGGCAGGCCGGATCGTCGCCTTCGAAACCTATTTCACCGGCGAGGCGTTCTCTGCTCTGCGTGCCCACACCATCCTCGGCCGGCTGATGCGCGAAGCGCCCACCGACCTCGCCGCCTTCGACCGCGGCCTCGCCCGTGCCGCCGAGCCCGGCCATTTGCTCCATCACCTCTTCGGCGTCCGCACCCTCGGCCTCACCGGCCGCCTCACGGAGGAGGCCGCGCCCTCCTATCTCTCAGGCCTTTTGATCGGCCACGAAGTGCGCGCCGCCCTCCGCGAATGCGGCGCCCCCGAAAACGGCACCGCAGTGCACCTGATCGGCGCGCACGCGCTCGCGCAGCTCTACGAGCGCGCGATCCTCGCCGCCGGCGCGCGCGTCATCATGCATGACGGGGAGGCGGCGGCGGAGCGCGGCCTCGTGCAGCTCGGGAGAGTCTTCGGATGGCGCTGAGTTTTCGCGACTGGCTCTCGAAATGCCCGTTGATCGCCATCCTCCGCGGCGTGCGTCCGGACGAGGTCGAAGCGATCACCGAAATGCTCGCGGCCCGGGGCATCGCGATCGTCGAGGTGCCGCTCAACTCGCCCGATCCCATGGCGAGCATTCGCCGCCTCTCCGCGCGCTTCGGCGCGCGCATGCTGATCGGCGCCGGCACGGTGATGACCGTGGCCGAAGTTTCGGAAATCGCCGCTTCCGGCGGGCGCCTGATCGTGACCCCGCACGCGGCGGCCGAGCTCGTGCGCGCGGCGAAGGCGCAAAATATGCTGGCCTGCCCCGGCATCTTCACGCCCACGGAGGCGTTCGCCATGCTCGCCGCCGGCGCCGATGCGCTCAAGCTCTTCCCGGCCGAGGCTGCGAGCCCCTCCGTGCTGCGCGCGATCCGCGCGGTGCTGCCGCCCGGAACCGCGGTGCTACCTGTCGGCGGAATCGACGCGGCGAACATGCAACCCTGGCTTGAAGCCGGCGCGGCCGGCTTCGGCATCGGCTCATCGATCTACAAGCCGGGCGACTCTCCCGCGCGCGTCGGCGAGAAAGCAGCTGCGCTCACCGCTGCCCTCACGCGCAATTGAGCGCAAGACCGGATCGGAACCATCAATCCGATGTGACCCGAAACATATCCCTTCGCAGGTGCAATATATAATTTCGCAGATGCACCAACGGCACGCGACTCGGGAGCTTCGGGATGGTCAAGCTGCTCTTTCTTCTCTGCACCGTGCACGGAACCACCTGCCACGCGGTCGATCCGCTCTATCAGCCCATGTCGCAGCTCACCTGCAACATGCAGCAGCTCTCATTCTATGCCCAGTGGGCCACGGAAAATCCCGAGCTCGTCGCGGGCGAACGACTCGGCCGTGCCATGTGCGTCCCGGTTGACGCGATCCCGGTCGGCCTCTGAGCAAGCGCCCACATCTCGCTCCACCTTGGCCGGGATCGAGAGCAGGGCAGGGGCTCCGCCCCTGGACCCCGCTGGGGCCTTGAGGCCCCAGACCCCCATCCGTTCTTCTAAAGTAATGGATTGCAAAGGCTCCGCCCCCGACCATGGTGAAGCCCTGACCTGCCTATTTTGAAGCCCTAAGCCGCCGTCGTCTGCATCAGCAGCGGGTGCTCGGGGTCGTCATAATTGACGGGCGTCGCATGCCACCCCTCGGCATGCTTCCTCCAGTACACTTCCTTCAGCTTGACGCTGATCGGCCCCGGCCGGTCGTTGGCCATGATATTGTCGCCGATCGTCGCATTGCCGACGCGCGCGCACGGCATCACGCCACCCGCCGTGGTCGAGCAGAACACTTCGTCCGCCTCCATGAGATCTTCCGTCCGCATCGGCATGATCTTGCCGACCAGGCCGAGCTCGTCGCAAAGATCGAGCACCGATCTGCGGGTCACGCCTTCCAGCGCGCCCCGGTCCGGCGTCATCACCACGTTCCCCTTCACGGCGAACACGTTGAACCCGGAGCCCTCGGTGACATAGCCCTCCGGATCCAGCAGCACGGCGGTGTCGTATCCGTGGTCGTGCGCCTCGAAGAGCCCGCGGACAAAATCGCGCCAGGAATAGTTCTTCAGGGTCGGATCGAGCGAAAGCGGGGAGATGCGCGGAATGCTCGCGATCCAGAGATGCGCGCCCCGCTCCTGGACATCCTTCGGAATCACGTCGACCCACGGGCAGGCATAGGCGATGAAGCTGTTGTCGCAATCCTCCGGCCGGCGCGAGCCATAGATGCGCGGCACGCCGCGGGTCGAGAGCATCGCGACGAACGCCTCGCGCAGCCCGCTCAACGCGACGCACCTGGCCAGGATCTCCCGCATTTCCTCGCGCGAGACGGGCGGGCTGAGGCGATAGCCCGCGAGCGAGCGATGGAAGCGGTCGAGATGATCCTCCAGGCGAAAGAATTTTCCATCCCAGACATGGACCACGTCGTAGGTCACATCCGAATGGATGAATCCCCAATCGCCCACGGATATCTTGGCTTCGGCCATGGGCACGTACGTGCCGTTCATGTAGGCCGCGCCGCGCGAGAAATCCGGCATATCCCCTGGCATCGCAAACACTCCCAAAATCAACACCTCGTCGGCGGGTTTGCTACGCAACCTCCGCGGTCAGATCGTGGAGCGTCGTCTCGAACTTCTCCAGGATCTCGTCGGCCACCGCCTCGTCGATGATCAAAGGCGGCGCGAGCGCCACCGTGTCGCCCATGCATCTCAGGATCAGGCCATGCCGGAAGGCGATGCTGTCGAATGTCTTGCCCACCTTCATCTCTTCGGGGAACGGGGTGCGCGTCGCCTTGTCGGCCACGAACTCGATCCCGATCATCATCCCTGCGCCCCGAACCTGCCCGATGATCGGAGAGTTCTCCGCAAGCGCGTCGAGCCCAGTCCGCAGCTTGGCGCCGATCTCGCGCACATGGGAGGACATGTCGCTCTCTTCGTAGATCTTGATCGCCTCGCTCGCCACCGCCGCGCCCACCGGATGGCCCGAGTTCGTGAAGCCGTGGCCGAACATCTCGCCCTTCCTGTTGACCGCGCTGAGCGCGTCATACACCTTCCCGGCCACCACCACGGCGGAGATCGGGAAGTAGGAGGAGGAAAGCCCCTTCGCCATCGAGATCATGTCCGGCTTCATGCCGACGGTCTGCATCCCGAACCAGTTGCCGGTGCGGTGAAAGCCGCAAACGATCTCATCGGCCAGCAGCAGGATGTCGTGCTTTTCCAGCACCGCCCGCACGCGGGCGAAGTAAGTCTCGGGCGGCACGATGATCCCGCCCCCGGCCATGATCGGCTCGGCGATGAATCCCGCGATCGTGTCGGCCCCCTCGCTCTCGATCATCGCCTCGAGATCGGCGATCAGGCTGTCGACGAATTGGGCTTCGTTTTCTCCCTCCTTCGGCCCGTGATAGGGGTCCGGCGTGGTGGTGTGAATGAAGCCCGGGATCGGCAGGCCGTATTCGCGGTGCATGAAGGGCAGCCCGCACATCGAGGCAGCGCCGATCGTGCTGCCGTGAAAGGCTTTCTGGCGGGCGATGATCTTCCGCTTCTCAGGCTTGCCCGCGGCCTTGTGATAGACCCAGGCCAGCTTCACCATCGTCTCGTTGGCCTCGGAGCCGGAGGTCGCGAAATAGGCCTTGCCGTGCTCCAGCCCCGAAAGCTGAACCAGCTTCTCGGCAAGCTCCGCGGCCACTGGGCTCGTGCGGTGAAAAAACGTATGATAGAAGCCGATCTTCTCGTATTGCCGCATCGCCGCGTCGATCAGCCTGCGGTTGGAGAAGCCGAGCGAGGCGCACCACAG
>JASHRV010000287.1 GCA_030037175.1 Acetobacteraceae bacterium | reverse complement strand
CCCACACCCACAGCCCGGCCGCCGACCAGCAGGTTCTGCCGGGAGGCACGGCGTTCATCTCCGATCTCGGGATGTGCGGGGACTATGACAGCGTGATCGGCATGATGAAGGGGCCGGCGAGCGCGCGCTTCTGGACCAAGGTCGGCGCGGAGCGGCTTTCCCCGGCCGAGGGTGAGGCCACGGTCTGCGGGGTCTTCGTCGAGACGGAGGACGCGAGCGGCCTTGCCCGCCGGATCGAGCCGCTGCGCCTGGGCGGACGGCTCTCCCAGGCGATGCCGGCCAGATAGGGCCTGCCGGATGGGTCCTGCCGGATAGGGCCTACCAGACGAGCTTGCGGTAGAGGTGCCAGGTCGCGTGGCCGAGCACCGGCAGCACGATCGCCAGCCCGAGCAGGAACGGGATCGAGCCGAGCACGAGCCCGGCCGCGACGATCAGGCCCCATTCCGCCATCGCGACGGGATTGGCGGCGGCCGCGCGGACCGAGGTCGCGACGGCGGTCTCCAGCCGCACATCGCGGTCGAGCAGAAGCGGAAACGAAATCGCGCCGATCGCGAGCACGAGCACCGCGAAGAGGAAGCCCACGCCCACCCCGGCCACGATCATGGTCCAGCCCGCGCCCGTGCCGAACACCTCGCCCATGAACACGCCGAGCGAGGCCGGCGGGCGCGGGCCGAGGGTTGCGTCGTAGATGAGGCCGGCGACGACCAGCCAGGCGAGGAAGATCAGCATCAGGAGCAGGCCGAGCACGACGATCTTGCCGATCGCGTGCGAGCGGAAGACGGCGAAGGAATCGACCCAGGTCACGTCGTCCCGCGTTTCGCTGAGCCGGCTCATCTCGTTGAGCCCGACTGCGGCGAGCGGCCCGATCAGCGCGAAGCCCGCGACCAGGGGAAAGACCAGGGGCAGGACGTTGTAGCCGGAGGCGAGCCAGCCGAGAACGAGCCCGGCCACGGGGTAGATCAGGCAGAGAAACACTGCATCCCCGCGGAAGGCGGCGAAGTCGGATAGGCCCTGCCGCAGCGCCTGCCAGGGATCGGCGAGCTCGATCCGCCGCACCATAGGCGCGGAAGCCCGCGCCGAGCCCTCATTGTCCGCGACCGCGCCCACCGCGGTGACCGCGATCTTGACCTCTTCCCACACCCATTCCACGGGGCTCCGACTGCGGACGGCCATGTTCGTCCCTCCCGAAAATCTTGTCCGGGGAGCGCGTTCGCGCCGTGGCTGGCCGTCCTTGCGGGCGGCCGGTCACGAATGCGTCGCGACCCCGCCATGGGGGGAGGTTACGCCTGCGGGCGGGGAGAGGCGAAGGAATTTAGAGCGTGATCGCCAGGGGTGGCTACCAGCGTGACCCCGATCATGTCGGTTTCGCGCACGAGGGTGGCGAGGCGGTCGGCGGGCCAGTTTTCCGTTCCGGCGGGGCGGAGCGGCAGCACCATCCAGCGGTAGTCGGCGGTGGAGTCGACGACGCGGATTTTGGTGGCAGGGGGCAGGGTGGTGCCCCATTCGGCGATCAGGCCGCGCGGGTCGCGCACGGCGCGGGCGCGGTAGGCGGCGGATTTGTACCAGAAGGGCGGGTAGCCGAGGACTGCGCGCGGGTAGCAGGAGCAGAGCGTGCAGACGACGAGGTGGTGCAGATCGGGCGTGTTCTCGAGCACGCCAAGCGGGGGTGCGCCGCGCATCGGGATGGCGAGGGATTCGGCGGCGCGGGTGCCGTCCGCGAGCATGAGCGCGCGGAATTCTGGATCGGTCCAGGCAATCGCCACCATGCGCGCGCCCTGGGCGGGCGAGGCGGCGTCGGTTGCGGCGATGCGTTCGGCGATCTCGGCCGGGCTTGCAATGCCTTTCGCGGCGAGCAGGGCGCGGACGGCGCCGAGCAGGCGTTCGGGCTCGAGCGCGAGGAGGTTCATGGCAGAGCGTGATGACCGGAGGCGGGATCGGGGAACCCCGGGGCACCCCAGCGGACCTGTCCGCTGGGGACCCCGACCGCGAACGAGTTCGCGGGGACCCCGGCGCCGGAGGTCTGAATCACGCGATCAGACAAAGAGCGAGAGCGGGATGGGGGAGCGTCAGCGATCCCATCCCGCTCGAGCATCAGCCATGGCTCGTAGATCTCCACGAGGACTTCGTCGCCGGGAGAGCCTTCTTCCCAGAGCGGGGGCTGGTCGAAGAGGACGTGATAGAGCGGGAGGGTGCGCGCGGGGCGGGCGAAGGCGAGGTCTTCCGGGTTGGGGAAGTTGCCGAGATGGCGCAGGACGCGGCCGGTGCGGCCGCGCAGATAGTGCGGCGTGCGGATATGGACTTTTTCGCGGGTTTCGGGCCAGTCGTCACGGACGCGGACCGTTGTGCCGGGAGGAATCATGACTCGGCGAGGGCGGCGGCGAGCTCGGCCTCGGTGATGACGCCGCGGGCGAGGAGGTTGTCCGCGATCGAGCAGATCCAGCGCTGGTAGTAGGTGAGGCGGTGGTAGTCGGCTTCGGGGAGGGATTCGATGCCGCGGCGGAGCTCGTCCACCGTCATCACGCCCTTGGCGCCGAGCACGCCGCGGATCGCGTCCACTTCCTTGTCGAAATCGGTGAGCGCGTGCGCGGCCTGGTCGATCCCCTGGCAGAGATATTTTTGGGCGCCGCCGAGATCGTGGTGCGCGCGGAGGCCTTCGTGATCCATGGGGGGACTATAGAGCGCGATCGCCGGAGGTGGGTAGCCGAGGGCGGCGCCGGGTCCGGAAAACGGGGAAAAGGCTTTTTGCTTCTTTTTCTTCAGAAAAAGAAGTTTTTTCCCGCCTTTTCTAAGGCACGGCTTCGCCGGGGAACGTCCCCCAGAAATCGGCGCGGCGGAGGAAGCCGCGATCGCCGTCGATGCTGACCTCGCACCAGGAGGCGCCGGCCTTGCAGCTGCGGATCGCGCCGATCGCACCGAGCTTGAGCACGGCGACGGCGGGGGCGGAGTTGTCGGGCTGGCGGCGGAGGATGCGGTCTCCGCCGGTGACGACGAAGGTGCGGGTGCCGGAGATCGTGGCTTCGTGCACCCAGCCGCGGCCGCCGTCCGGGGCGAGGACGAGGCGCCAGACGTCGAACTCGCGTTCGACCTCCACGGGCAGGCCCTGGCGGTGATAGACCCATTCGATCGGATACTGGAAACCGGGGCCGATGCGCATGTTCACCTCGTCGGTCAGCAGCGAGATGAAGCGCGGGATTTTGAGCCCGGTGGAGGGGCCTTTCTGGAACTCGGCCGGCTGCCAGAGCGGGGCGGGATCGAGCAGAGCGTCGGCGGGCGGCGCGGCTGCCGTGGGGGTTGCCGCGGGTGCGGCGGCGCGGCCGGCGGTTGCTGCGAGGGCGGCGAGCAGGAAGGCGGCGAAGAGCGTGCGAATCGCCGGTGCGGCAACGGGAACGCGCATGCGCAAGCGGTGCCGGTGCGCGCGCGCCGGGTCAAGTTTCGTATCGCTCATCCGATGGAAATGAGCTGACCGTCGCCGACCGCTTCGAGAAAGGTTGCAATGCCG
>JASHRV010000286.1 GCA_030037175.1 Acetobacteraceae bacterium | reverse complement strand
GAAGCGTTCTACACCTCGCTCATCGCCAGAACGGCGCAGACGATGCTGCCTCTGATTCGCGCCTGAGACGCGGCCTCTGCCGCACGTCAATCGCGGGAAATAGAACGATGCCAAGCAATCTCAAGGGACCGGCGATCTTCCTCGCCCAGTTCGCGGGCGATGCCGCGCCTTTCGACAGCCTCGATGCCATCTGCGCTTGGGCCGCCGGGCTCGGCTATGCCGGCGTGCAGATTCCAAGCTGGGATGGGCGCCTTTTCGACCTCGCGCGCGCGGCGGATTCGAAATCCTATTGCGACGAGGTGCGCGCCATCACGGCCCGCCACGGCCTCGCCATCACCGAGCTCTCGACCCATCTTCAGGGGCAGCTCGTCTGCGTTCATCCCGCGTACGACGAAGTGTTCGATGCCTTCGCCCCCGCCTCCGTGCGCAACAATCCGCCCGCCCGCCAGGCCTGGGCGGTCTCGCAGATGCATCTCGCCGCGCGCGCCTCGCGCCATCTCGCCCTCGGATCCCACGTCACCTTTTCCGGAGCGCTCGCCTGGCCTTTCGTCTATCCCTGGCCGCCGCGCCCGCCCGGCCTGATCGAGGCCGCCTTCGCCGAGCAGGGAAAACGCTGGCGCCCGATCCTCGATGCGTTCGACCGCGAGGGCGTGGATCTCTGCTACGAGATCCATCCGGGCGAGGATATCTTCGACGGCACCACCTTCGAGATGTTCCTCGCCGCGGTCGGCGATCATCCGCGCTGCGCGATCAACTATGATCCGTCCCACTTCCTTCTTCAGGGCCTCGATTATCTCGCCTTCATCGATCTCTATCACGAACGCATCCGCGCCTTTCACGTGAAGGACGCGGAGCTCCGCCCGGACGGGCGGCAGGGCGTCTATTCGGGCCTGCAGCCCTGGCTCTCGCGTGCCGGGCGCTTTCGCTCGCTCGGCGACGGGCAGGTGGATTTTCCCGCGATCTTCTCGAAGATGGCCCAGTACAACTACGCGTCCTGGGCGGTCCTCGAATGGGAATGCTGCCTCAAGGATCCCGAGCAGGGCGCGCGCGAGGGCGCGGAGTTCATCCGCCGGCACATCATCCAGGTGGCCGCGCGCTCCTTCGAGGATTTCGCCGCCGGTGCGGCCGACCCGTCCCAACTCGCGCGCATTCTCGGCCTTGCCGCCACGAAGGGCGCGCCATGAGCGGCGAGAGCGCGCGCCCCGCGGCCCCGCGGCCGATCCGCCTCGGCATGGTCGGCGGCGGCGAGGGTGCCTTCATCGGCGCCGTGCATCGCATCGCCGCCCGGCTCGACGGGCAATACGCGCTCGTGGCCGGCGCGCTCTCCGCCTCGCCCGAGAAAGCGTGTCGTTCCGCCGCCGCCCTCGGTCTCGCACCCGAGCGCGCT
This sequence comes from Acetobacteraceae bacterium, assembly GCA_030037175.1. Classification (GTDB taxonomy): domain Bacteria; phylum Pseudomonadota; class Alphaproteobacteria; order Acetobacterales; family Acetobacteraceae; genus JAKAWQ01. The sequence goes on along the minus strand of JASHRV010000286.1, from coordinate 3,345 downwards.
TACGCGAGCTTCACCGAAATGGCGCGCGCCGAAGCCGCGCGGCCGGACGGGATTGAGGCCGTGGCAATCGTCACGCCCAATCACATGCATGCGCCCGTGGCCGCCGCCTTCCTCGAGGCCGGCATCCACGTGATCTGCGACAAACCACTCGCGACCAGCCTCGCCGAAGCGCGCCGCCTGCAAGAGCTCGCGACCGCCCGCCGCCGTCTCTTCGCGGTCACTTACAATTACATCGGCTACCCTCTGGTGCGTCACGCCCAGGCACTCATCGCCGCGGGCGCGCTCGGCGAAATCCGCATCGTCCAAGTGGAATATCCGCAGGACTGGCTGACCGAGCCCGTGGAGGACACGGGCCAGAAGCAGGCCGCCTGGCGCACCGATCCCGCGCAGGCGGGCCGTGGCGGCTGCCTCGGCGATATCGGCACGCACGCCTTTCATCTCGCCGGCTTCGTCACGGGCATGCAGCCCGCGGAGCTTGCGGCCGATCTCGCGACGTTCGTCGCCGGCCGCCGGCTCGACGACAATGTCCATATCATGCTGCGCTACGCCTCCGGCGCGCGCGGTATGCTCTGGGCGAGCCAGGTCGCGCCCGGCAACGAGAACAATCTCCGGCTTCGTGTCTATGGCGCCAAGGGCGGAATCGCGTGGCGGCAGGAGCAGCCGGACGCGCTTCATCTTTCGCCGTTCGGCCATCCGACCGAGATCGTGACCCGCGCCTCCCCCGCGGTCCTGCCCGCCGGGCAGCGCGTGACGCGCATCCCCCCCGGCCATCCCGAGGGCTATCTCGAGGCGTTCGCGACGATCTACGCCGAAATCGCCGCCGCCATCCGGAGCGAGGCAAACGAAGCCGTCACATTCCCCGGCATCGCGGACGGCGTCGCCGGCGTCGCATTCATCGAGGCGGCGCTCCGCTCTTCCGAAAACGGCGCGGCCTGGGTGCGGCTGTGAACTTCTCTCCGTGACCCTCGCCGTCCGTCTTTCCCCGCTCCCGCCCGTCACGAGGATCGCATGAAAAAGCTCATCAACGCGCCCGACAAGGTGGTGGACGAGGCGCTCGCCGGCATGGCGGCGGCGCATCCCGGGCTCATCACCCTGCATACCGAGCCCAACTTCATCGTCCGCGCCGATGCGCCGGTGCGCGGCAAGGTCGCGCTGGTCTCCGGCGGCGGCTCCGGGCACGAGCCGATGCATGGCGGCTTCGTCGGACGCGGCATGCTCGACGCCGCCTGTCCCGGCGCGGTCTTCACCAGCCCGACGCCGGACCAGGTGCTCGCTGCGACCAAGGCGGTCGATGGCGGTGCCGGCGTGCTGCACATCGTCAAGAACTACACCGGCGACGTGCTGAACTTCGAGATGGCCGCCGATCTCGCCAAGGAGGAAGGCCTCGATGTCGGCGCCGTCGTCATCGACGACGACGTCGCCGTGCAGGACAGCCTCTACACCGCCGGCCGCCGCGGCGTCGGCGGCACCGTGCTCGCCGAGAAGATCTGCGGCGGCGCAGCGGAAGCCGGTGCCGACCTCGCGAGCCTCGCCGCGCTCTGCGCCGAGGTGAAGGCCTCGGTCCGCTCGATGGGTCTGGCCCTCACCGCATGCACCGTGCCGCATATCGGCAAGCCGAACTTCGCCCTCGGCGAGGACGAGATGGAGTTCGGCATCGGCATTCACGGCGAACCCGGGCGCAAGCGCGTCACGCTGGAACCCGCCGATCGCGTCGCCGAGATGCTGATGGCGCCGATCCTCGCCGATCTTCCGTTCAAGCCGGGCGATCGGGTGCTGCTCTTCGTCAACGGCATGGGCGGCACGCCGCTGATCGAGCTCTACATCGTCTTCCGCGCCGCGCACGAGATCGCGCGCAGGCACGGGCTCACCGTCGCGCGTTCGCTGGTGGGCAACTATATCACCAGCCTGGAGATGGCCGGCACCTCGATCACGCTGCTGCGCCTGACCGACGCGATGATCGCCCATTGGGATGCGCCGGTGCTGACGCCGTCGCTGCGCTGGGGCGCCTGAGCGCATAGGAGGAACGGAAATGGCGGACGCGCTCGACGTCGCGGTCCTCACCGAGTGGCTGAAGCGTGCCGCTGCGACCATCAATGCTCGGCAGGCCTATCTCTCCGAGCTCGACGCCGCGATCGGCGACGGCGACCACGGCGCCAACCTCGCACGCGGTTTCAACGCGGTCATCGCGAAGCTCGGCACGCCCGCCGATCCCGCCATCCTCTTCAAGACGGTCGGCATGACGCTGATCGGCACAGTCGGTGGCGCCTCCGGCCCGCTCTATGGCTCGTTCTTCCTCGAGATGGCCAAGGCGGTTCAGGGCAGCGCCGCGCTCGATGCCGCCGCCTGGCCGCGCGTGCTGGCCGCCGGGGTCGCCGGCGTTGTCGCGCGCGGCAAGGCCGAGCCGGGGGACAAGACCATGGTCGATGCGCTCGCCCCGGCCGTCGCCGCGCTGAACGCCGCCGCCCCCCTGGCCGACACCCTCGCGGCCTCCGCCGCCGCGGCCCGCCAGGGCGCCGAGGCCACGGTCCCGATGATCGCGCGCAAGGGCCGCGCCTCCTATCTCGGCGAACGCTCCGCCGGCCATCCGGATCCGGGCGCGACCTCCTCGGCGATGCTGCTTGCCGCTCTCGCCGAGGCCGCAGGCTGACCGGCGGGGCCGCATACCTCGCATGAGCGCGGACGGAGCTGCGATCGGGCTCGTTCTGGTCTCGCACAGCCTGGCGCTGGCCGGGGCGACCGAGCGCCTTCTGCGGCAGATGGTGGGCGAGCGCCTGCCCATCGCGCTCGCCGCCGGTGCCGGCCCCGACGGCACCGAGCTCGGCACCAATCCGACCGGGATTCTCGCCGCCTTCGCCGCACTGGCCAACTGCGGCGCCATCGTCGTGCTGATGGATATCGGCAGCGCCGTGCTGAGCGCCGAGCTTGCCCGCGACCTCGCCGACGAGGACATGCGCGCGCGCATCCATATCTCGCCCGCGCCCTTCGTCGAGGGAGCGCTCGCCGCCGCCGTCGCCGCCGCTTCCGGCCTGCCCGTCGAGCGCGTGCTCGCCGAGGCGCTGAGCGGACTGGCGCAGAAGCAGTCCGGCCAGGACGCGCCCGCCGCGCCGGCGAACGGTGCCCCGAAGACGAGGAGCGAGATCAGCCGCACCGTCACCGTCGCCGATCCCAAGGGGCTGCATCTTCGCCCGGCCGCGCAGTGCGTGGAACTGGCCGCGCAATTCGAGGCGATGATCCGCTTCCGCAACGGCGCCCGCGCGGCCGGCGCCGACAGCCTCACCGGGCTCATGGCGCTCGGCGTCGCGGGCGGCGGGACGGTGACGATCGAGGCCGGCGGGCCCGACGCGG
>JASHRV010000285.1 GCA_030037175.1 Acetobacteraceae bacterium | reverse complement strand
TGTCCGTGCCGAAGGGATGGGCGAGGCTCGGAGGGAGGAAGGTGGCGCTCATGTCGATCTTGTCCGGATCGACGGAGGTGAGGAGCGGGGCGAAGAGGCCCACGAGCAGGATGAAGGCGAAGAGGAAAAGCCCGCTCACGAAGAGGCGGTGATGGAGGAGGCGGCGCAAGGCGAGACCCGCGGGATTGCGGCGCGGTGCCTCGAAGAGGGCGGCGGACGCGGCGGCGGCGGCTTCGGTGTCAGCCGGCATCGTAACGCACGCGCGGATCGAGCGCGGCATAGGCCACGTCGACCAGGATGTTGACGCCGACCATGAGGGCGGCGACGACGAGCACGCCGCCCTGCACCATCGGATAGTCGCGGTTGAGCACGGCTTCCGTCAGCAGCTGGCCGATGCCGGGCAGCGAAAAGATCGTTTCGGTGACGACGGCCCCGGACATCAGAAGGCTCACGATGATGCCGATGACGGTGACGATCGGGATCATGGCGTTGGCGAGCGCGTGCCTGATGACGATCCGGCGCGCGGAGAGGCCTTTCGCGCGCGCGGTGCGGATATAGTCCTGGCGCAGCACCTCCAGCATCGTCGAGCGGGTGATGCGGGCGAGAAGCCCGGTGAGGAGAAGGGCGAGCGAGATTGCGGGCAGCGTCATCGCGCCGAGCCAGCCGAGCGGATCGGCGAAGAAGGGAATGTAGCCGCCGCTCGGCAGCCAGCCGAGATCGACGGCGAAGAGGATGATGAGCAGCAGCGCGAGATAGAAGTTGGGCAGCGAGATGCCGATGATGGAGAAGACCATCGCCGCCTGATCGACCCATGTGTTCTGGCGGAGCGCGGCGAGGATGCCGCTCCCGAGGCCGATCGCGAGCGTGATGAGCATGGCATAGGCAGAAAGCCCGAACGTGACCGGCAGGCGGATGAGGATGGCCTGCATCACCGGCTGGCCGAGCAGGAGCGAGGTGCCGAGATTGCCGTGCAGTAGATCCGCGTACCAGCGATAGAACTGCACGGAGAGCGGGCGGTCGAGCCCGAGATTGTGGTTGATCTCCGCGATCTGCTGGGGTGTGGCGGAGAGGCCGGCGATGGCGGCGGCCGGCCCGCCCGGCACCATGTGGATCATCGCGAAGGTGATGAGGCTGACCAGGATCAGGATCGGCACCGCGCCGGCGACGCGGCTTATGATGACGCGGAGCACGTCAGGCGGTGATCCCAGGAGACCGTTCGAGAATGCGCTGCGGTGAGTCGGAGGCGCCGAAGGCGCCGGCCCGGCGCGGCTTTCGAGAACCGGAGCGCAGCGGCCTTTGGGGGCCGTGAGCACCGGAAGCGCAGAAAGACGCACCGGACGACCGCCGCAGTAGCATTATCGGGAGGTCTCCTATTTGGAGAACCACACGTTGTAGACGCGCGGAATGCGGAACGGGACAAAGCCTTTCACGTTCGCGCGCACGGCCTGGACCGCGGTGAGCGAGCCGAAGGGCACCGCGTAAACCTGGTCGAGTATGTATTTCTGCATCGCCGCGAAGGCCTGGTGGCGCGCTTCGGGGCTGCTCTGGTCGTTCATCCCGTTCCAGAGGCTCAGCACCTCGGGGTCCGGGTGGCCCTTGGGCGGGAAATAGGCCGGCACGGGCTGGGCGAAGAACTGCATCACCGAGAGCGGGCCGAGCGCGGGCTGCGTGCCCCAGCCGGTGAAGAAGAAGTTCCAGCCTGTGCTTTGCGTGAGCGAGATCTGCACCGAGGTCGGCCAGTCCGTCACGCGGAGCTTGGCGTTGATGCCGACCGCCTGCAATTGGCTCTGCATGACGACGGCGGAATTGTACATCTGCGTGTAGTCGGTGTCCGTGAGCAGGATCACCGGCTCGCCCTTGTAGCCGGCCTTGGCGAGATATTGCTTTGCGAGCGCTGCGTTATCGATGTTGTAGGTGGATTTGCCGGCATCCGAGTAGTCGGCCGTCTGGGCCGGGTACTGGAAGCCGACATTGAGCTTGTAGAACCCGTCGCTCGCCGCCTGCATGATCGCCTTCATGTCGAGCGCGGCCTGCACGGCCTTGCGGAACCAGAGATTGTTGGTGGGCGGGGCGGCGGTGTTCGGGAGCGCGATCTGAATCCACCAGTTGTAGAGCGGCAGGATGGTGACGTTCCTGTCCTTCTCGAGCGCGGGCACCGAGCGCGCGGGCACGTCTTCCACGCCCTGCAATTCGCCCGTGCGCAGGCCCGCGACGCGGGCGCCGGGATCGGTGACGATGCGGAAGATGACGGCATCGAAGCAGGCGACCTTGTAGCCGCCGAGTCCGGTGCGGTTCTGATAGCGCGTATCCGGGCTGTAGCCGGGGAAGCGGCGGAGCCTGACGAAGCTGCCGGGCACCGACTGCACGAGCTGATAGGGGCCGGTGCCGATCGGCGTGAGCTGCAGGGCGGGCACGTTCTCCTGCGAGGCGGGGATGATGACGATGGGCACGCTGAAGGAGCTGAGCAGCGTGAGGAAGGTGGGCTGCGGGCGCTTCATGTGGATGACGAAGGTGAAGGGACCGGCGGCGTTCCAGCTCGCGACCGCGGCGAGCTGGCTGCGCTCGAGCCCGACGCGCGCATAGCGGTTGAAGGAGGCGACGACATCTTTCGAAGTCATCAGCTGGCCGTTCTGGAAATGCACGCCCTGGCGGAGCTCGAATGTGTAGGTCATGTGGTCGGGGGATTCGCTGACCGACTGGGCGAGCTGGAGGATGGGCTTGTCGTCCTCGCTCCGCGTCATCAGCGCTTCATAGATGTTCATCGCGATGTTGCGCGTGGAGATCGTGTTGGAGGCCATCTGATCGAGGCTGTTGATGTTGGCTTCCTGGCCGAAGACGAAATTGCCGCCGACATGCGGGCAGGCGAAGGGTGCTGCGGCGGCGGTGCCGGCGGACAATGCGAGGCCGGCGGCAAGGCTCGCTGAGGCGAGCAAGGTTCGCATCATCATTGTTCTTCGTCTCCCGAGGGAATTGGCCAAAGGGAATTGGTCAGAAAACGACCAGGATCTGCCCAGAAATTATCCAGGCAAAATATCCAGACGCGGCGGTTTCCGCCTTTGCGATTGGATAGTCACGGCGCATCGCGCGACGGTCAAGAGGATTCCCGCGATTTTCCGATCCCTCCCCTGGGCTCTCCCACGCGCTCTCCCTTGGGCGCTCCCCTGCCCTCGCCCTTGACAGCGATGCGCGGCTGCACACAGTTTTGCATGTTTGCATGACGCGGCCGGCGATCATCTTCTTTCGCGAGCGGGCCGCGGCTTCGCGCGAAGGAGCAAGACAATGCCGGCGATCGTGAAGGCTTTGACGAGCAGCGAGGCCGAGGCGCGCGAGTGGCAGATGCGCTGCGACATGGCCGCGGTTTTCCGCGTCGCCGCGCGGCACGGATGGAACGAGCAGATCGGCAACCACAATTCGCTGATGCTGCCCGAGAGCGACACCGGCGGGGAAAAGCTCTTCCTCATCAATCCGCGCGGATTCCTTTTCCAGGAGCTGAGCGCGGGCAGCCTGATCGTCTGCGATCTCGACGGGCGCGTGGTGCGCGGCAAGGGCGAACTGCGTAAAGTCGCGTTCCATATCCATACGCGCATCCATCTCGCGCGCGAGGACGCCGTCTGCGTGCTGCATGTGCATCCGCGCTACCTGACCGCGCTCTCTCTGCTCGAGGAGCCCGAGCTCGCTCTCGCCCATCACAACAATCTTCTGCTCAACGACCGCGTGGCGATCGACCAGGGCGGGGCGGCGCCGGCGCACGACAACGATGAAGGCGACCGGCTCGCCGCCGCGCTCGGGCCGACGAAGACGACCCTCGTGATGGGCGGGCACGGCGTGACGGTGGTGGGGCCCACGGTGCACGATGCGTTCGACGAGCTCTATATCGCCGAGCGCACCTGCATGTACCAGATGACCGCGATGGCGAGCGGGCGGACGCTTCGGGCCCTGCCCGAGAGCGGGCGGCGGCGCTGGCACGGGCCGTGGGGCGAGCGGCTCGATGCGCGGCTGCATCTCGATGCGTGGCGGCGCGTCCTCGACCGCGAGGAACCCGACTACGCGCGCTGAAAGGATTCTTTCGACGATGGACGAGGAAACCGCGGCCAGGCTCGGCGCATGGCGGCGCCATCTGCACGCGCACCCGGAGCTTTCGACCGAGGAGCGCGAGACGGCCGCGTTCGTCGCGGCGCGGCTCGATGAGATGGGCATTCCCTTCGTCGCGGGGGTGGGCGGGCACGGGGTGGTCGCCACCCTCTCGCGGCCCGGATCGGAGCGCTCGGTCGCGCTGCGGGCGGATATGGACGCGCTGCCGATCCCGGAGGAGACCAACCTTGCTCATGCCTCGACGCGGCCGGGGGTGATGCATGCGTGCGGGCATGACGGGCACACCGCCTCCCTGCTCGGGGCGGCGCTGCTGCTGGCGCGCGATGCGAGCTGGCGGGGGACCGTGCGCCTCGTCTTCCAGCCGGCCGAGGAGGGCGGCGGCGGGCCGCGCGCGATGCTCGCGGACGGGCTGATCGAGCGGTTTCCGTTCGAGCGCATCTTCGGCTTCCACAACTGGCCCGGGCTCGAGGCCGGGACGGTGATGGTGCACCCGGGCCCGGTGATGGCGGCGGGGCGGCGCTTCTCCGTGACGCTGCACGGCAAGGCCGCGCACGCAGCGCTGCCGCACCTGGCGAAGGACCCGATGCTGGCGGCGGCACACCTGATGCTCGCGCTGCAATCGATCGTCGCGCGCAATGTGAGCCCGCTCGACGCGGCGGTGGTGACGATAGGAATGATCGAGGCCGGCAACGCGCCGAACCAGATCCCGGAAACCGCGACGCTGCGCGGCACGTTCCGCAGCTACCGCGAGGAGGTGCACGAGCTGATCGACGGCGCCATCCGGCGCATCGCCGAGGGCATCGCCGCAAGCTTCGGCATGACCGCCGAAATCGCGATGCTGAGAGGGAACCTCGCCACCATCAACACCAGGGAAGAAGCGGAGCTCGCGGCGGCGGCAGCAGCGGCGGCCGGGCTCTCCGTGCGGCGGGACCTCGCGCCGAGCATGACAGGGGAGGATTTTTCCTGGTACCTGCAGAAAAAACCGGGCACCTTCGCCTGGATCGGCAACGGAACGAACGAAGGCGGACGCGACCTGCACAGCCCACACTACGACTTCAACGACGCCATCCTGCCGGCGGCCGCAACCTTCCTCGCCGCCTCCGCGCGGGCCGCGCTCGAAGAGTAAGGCCGGTAAGGCCAGGGGGGCTCCGCCCCCCTTGAACCCCCTGCCAAGGGCTGAGCCCTTGGAACCCTTTCGTTGGCCGCGGAACGGGCGCTCAGGCTCCGAGCGAAATCGCTCGGAGCCTGAGCGCCCGTTCCGCGGCCAAACGGATGGGGTCCAGGGTCCCAGACCCTGGCAGGGGTCCAGGGGACAGCGTCCCCTGGGTCTTAACGAC
>JASHRV010000284.1 GCA_030037175.1 Acetobacteraceae bacterium | reverse complement strand
CGAGCTCGCGGTCGCGACCGCCATCGCCCTCTTCGGCTTTCAGTCCGGCGCGGCGCTCGCAACCGTGGTCGGCGTGCTGGTCGAGGTGCCGGTCATGCTCTCGGTCGTCCATTTCGTCCGCCGCTCGCGGCGCTGGTACGAGCGCGCCTGAACCGCCCGCCCCGTCATTTGAAATCGGTGATTTGACTGCTTCCAATTACGTTGATATCAACATAACAGGGCGAAGCGACCAGGAGATCAAGATGCCGGCAACGGTGAAAATCCTCCTCGGCACGAAGAAGGGCACCTTCATCCTCGACGGCGACGCGGCGCGCGCCGCTTGGCGGCTGCGCGGCCCGTTCTGCGAGGCCTGGCCGATCAACCACGTCATCGCCGATCCCGAAAGCGGCACGATCTATGCCGGCGGCGGCAATGCCTGGTTCGGCCCCGCCGTCTGGAAGTCCGCCGATCTCGGCGCCTCCTGGACGCATTCGAGCGAGGGCCTCGCCTACGCGGCCGGGGAGGAGCCGATCAAATCCGTCTGGAGCCTCGCCGCCGCCCCGGCCGGGCTCTATGCCGGCGTCGAGCCCGCCGGCCTCTTCCAGAGCACCGACGAAGGCGAAACCTGGCGGCACGTCGCCGGCCTGCAGGCGCATCCCTCCCGCCCGCACTGGCATCCCGGAGGGGCGGGGCTGATCCTGCACGCGCTCGTCCCCCACCCCGCGGACCCGGGCCAGCTCTGGGTCGGGATCTCGGCGGCCGGGGTTTTCCACACCGCGGACGGCGGCGCGCACTGGGAGCCGCGCAACCGCGGCACCCGCGCCGATTACGCGCCCGAGGACCAAAGATACCCCGAATATGGCCAATGTGTCCATTCTCTTGTCATGGCCTCGGGCATGCCCGAGCGGCTTTACCAGCAGAATCATTGCGGTATGTATCGCAGCGACGATGCCGGACGAAGCTGGCGGAGCATCGAGGCGGGCCTGCCCTCGAGCTTCGGCTTTCCCTCCGCCGCCCATCCGCGCGACCCCGCCACGCTCTATCTCCTGCCGCTCAACGGCGACATCGCCGGCCGCTACGTGCCCGAGGGCAAGGCGGCGGTCTGGCGCACGCGCGACGGCGGGGAGAGCTGGCAGGCGCTGCGTTCCGGCCTGCCGCAGCAGGATGCCTTCTTCGGCGTGCTCCGCCAGGCCATGGCGACCGACCGGCTGGAGCCCGCCGGGATCTATTTCGGCACCAGCTCGGGCGAGCTCTTCGCCAGCGCCGACGAGGGCGAAAACTGGTCCTCGATCGCCCGGCATCTGCCCGCAATCCTCTCCGTCGAGACGCTAACTATCGGAAATTGACCGGCTTTTTTCCTGCCCGGCCATGGTTTTGTCCAAGAATCGTTATCATCTCGGGAAAGAAATGCAGATGGGATCTGAAGAATTCGCCAGGAACGGGCTCTTCGAATACCCCCTTCCGGCGTCCAGAATTTTTCCGCCCCCGCCGACGCGAAAGGCCTGATCGACGTCTTGCCCCAGGCCGTGACAAGTGCCCGCCCGCCGTCCTTCGACGCTGTCCGGGTCGTGCTGCCGGCGGCGCTGATGAAGCTTTTTCCCGGCGCGCCGCGTGAACTCGAGCTTGCCGCCGCCGATGTTGCCGGAGTGATGGCGGCGCTCGACATGCGCTGGCCGGGAATGCGCGACCGTCTCTGCGATTCGACACCGCGCATCCGCCGTCACATCACCGTTTTCGTTGCGGGCGAGAGGGCGCGCCTAGAGACGCCCCTCCCGCCCGGCGTGGAGGTGCTGATCATGACCGCGATCAGCGGCGGGTGATCAGGCCCAGCGGGTCAGACCCAGTGGGGTCAGACCCAGTGGCCGGGGACCCAGACCCACCGCCCGTACGAGAAGGCCCAATGGCCCGGAACCCAGCGCGTCCAGGATGGGTCCCGGCGGACATAATGGCCGCCGATCCACACATAGGCGACGCCGTTCCAGTGCCAGTGGCCTGGCATCCAGATCCAGACCGCCGGCGGCCCGGGCGGCCCGGGGACAACCTCGACGCGCGGGGGTGGGACAGGAGGATAGGGCGGCGGAGGTTGGGCGATGGAACGCCCGGCAAACCCGGCCACCAGGGCCAGCGCAAGCGCGGGCAGCGCACGACGACTCGTCATCGAAGGACTCCTCGGCACGTTCTTCGTCGACGGTCACGCGCCGGGCGTTACGGGGCGAAATGGCCGGGCTGCCACGCCCAGCTGTCGGTTTGAGGGTTCTTCGCCCAGTAGCCGGGCATCCAGGTGTTGGAGTGACCGTCTCGGGGAATCCATTGCCCGGCAATCCAGTCATAACCATGGCCATTCCAGTCCCAATGCCCCGGCTCCCAGAGTTGCGGCGTGCCGGAGACCGGCGGCAGCGGGACGGTCTCGGTTCGCGGGGGAGGCACAGGCGGGTAGGGGTTCCCGGTCGCGCAGCCGGCGAGCCCGATCCCTGCAGCCAGCAGAACGACGATCGGCGTCCGACGATGCATCAGTTCTTCTCCCTAACTCTTTGGTTCAGGCGAGGTAGTCGTGCACGACCTTGCCGAGGCCGAGGGTGAGATCGGCAACGAGGTGCACGGCCGAGACGACGGAGCGCACCGGCAGCTCGGCAACCGGCGCCAGCGCGTGAGGGAAAAGCTCGAGCGCGGCCGGTCCGGTCCAGGCGCCCTTGAGGGTGACGTCCTCGAGATAATACTCGACAAGCTCGCAAATGCGCGGCGTTCCATCGACATGGGGGATGATCTTCAGCAGCCAATTGGGCGCGGCGAGCGAGGCGGCAACCGCGTCATGGTCGGCGGCATGATGCTTGTAGCCCATGGTGGCGGTCGCGACCCGTACGGGACCGTAATCGAGCGTGCCGACCAGCGTGTCGATCCTCTTGTGCAGGGTCGGCTGGGCGAGCTTCTTCGGGAAGCCCCAGAGCTCCCGCCCACCGGCGATCGGCGGATGGTCGTTGAGGAACATCGCGTGGGTGTAGCCGCCGGCGCGGCCCTCGTGGGTCACCGGGATCACCTGCCCGGTCTCGGTATAGTCGCCGAAGCCGGTCGAATCCGGCATGCGGATGAATTCGTATTTGACGAGCGGGTTGGCCGCATCGAAGGCGAGGGGCTCGGGCACCACCGCACGCAGCCGTTCGGCGTCCGTGCGGTAGGTGATGATGAGGAACTCGCGGTTGATGAAGCGGTAGGGGCCCTTGGGATAGGCGGGGCTGGTGAGCGGCATGGCGAAGGCGGTGCGGCGGACTTCGTCTTCGGTCATGGAGATTGCTCCTGGTTTCGCGGGAAGGTGGCCCGCGCTGCGCTGCGAGATCAAGGGCCGAGATCGGAAGTCGGAAGAAGGATCGTGGCGATCGCCTGCGCGGCGATGCCTTCGCCGCGGCCGGTGAAGCCGAGCCGCTCGGTGGTGGTCGCCTTGACCGAAATGCGTTCCGCCGGCACGCCGAGGAGAGCGGCAAGCCGTGCCCGCATAGCAGCGGCGTGAGGAGAAATCTTCGGCCGCTCGCAGATCAGGGTCACGTCCGCGTTGGCGAGCATCCCGCCGCGGGCGGCGACCCGTCCGGCCGCATGGATGAGGAATCGGGCCGAATCGACGTCTTTCCAGGCGGCTTCGGACGGGGGGAAATGGCGACCGATATCGCCTTCGGCGAGCGCGCCGTAGATCGCATCGCAGAGGGCATGAATGCCGACATCGGCATCGGAATGCCCGGCAAGCCCACGGTCGTGCGGAATTTCGACCCCGCACAGCACCAGCCGCCTGTGATCGGCGAAGGCGTGCACGTCATAGCCTGAGCCGGTGCGCGGGATGAGGCCCTGAGCGAGGATGCGGGCAGCGCGGGCGAGGTCTTCAGGCAGCGTGATCTTGATGTTGTCCTCCGAGCCCGGAATCAGGGCGACGGCCAGGCCGGCAACCTCGAACAGAGCGGCATCGTCGGTCGCCCCGCCACCCGCCGACGCGCGATGCAGGCGGAGGAGGTCGGCGAAACGGAAGCCCTGCGGCGTCTGGGCGCGAAACAGCCCCTCACGAGGCACGGTTGCGGCGATCTGGCCCGCGCCATCGCTCCGCTTCAGCGTATCGGCGACCGCCACCGCCGGGATTGCGCCCGGCGCGTTTTCGAGCGCAGCGCGCAGAGCCGACACGGTGCCGGCCGGCACGATAGGGCGCGCGGCGTCGTGCACGAGCACAAGTTCGGGCGCCAGCGGCGCCAGGGCCTCGAGCCCGGCGCGCACGCTTTCCTGGCGGGTCGCGCCGCCCGGAACGGGCGGAAGGTGCGGCAGGCCCGCAAGTGCTTCCTCGATTGGTCCCGATGGCCCTACGGGCTGAAGAAGCGAGACGTGCGGGGCGAGCGCCTCAGCGGCAAGGCGGATCACCGGCCGGCCGAGCAGCGTCACGAACTGCTTGGGCGTTTCGCCCCCGAAGCGGCTGCCGGTTCCGGCCGCGACCAGCAGGCCGGCCGTTCCCGGGAAGGGTCCGGAAGCCGAATCGAGGGAGGCGGCGGGGTTGGGCATGCCGGGGGACATGGATGCCGGCCGGCTTTGCCCCGCGGGTGAAGCAACGTCAACGCCATTCAGCGGCGGCAAGCAAAACACAAGCAAAACAGAGGATGCGGCGAGCCAAAGAATGGTGAATAATATCAGAAATATGACAGACCGATCGATATGCCCGCATGCCAGAGCGTATTATGAGCTTTCGAGAATCCGTCGTTCGATTAATCGCAAAGATTGTTCTCTTTTGAAAAAGAGAACCAGAAAACTTTTTTCCGTTTTCTGGACCAGGCCTGATTTCGGGATTCTAACCGTCGTTCGGGGTCCCGAGATGCGGCGAGATCCGGAAAACGGGGAAGAGTCTTTTTGCTTCTTTTTCTTCAGAAAAAGAAGGTTTCTCCTTTGCTTTTCGATGCTTCATCAGGGTGTATAACGTCCTTTATATACGGTCATGCGAAAATAAATTGCGAATGCATCGATCATTGCTCAATTGCGTGGCAGATGATCCTTGCGTATTTTGCCCAAATGCTAGGCATTAATAACGCAAACAACGCGCTCAGCCCTCATCCAATCCATCTGGAAGGGCAGGGGCGAAGCGTGGTCATCGATCCGCCGGTCATTCTGGCACCCATGTCCGGGGTGAGCGACCTGCCTTTCCGCCGGCTCGCGCGCGAGGCCGGAGCGGGCCTCGTGATTTCCGAGATGATCGCTTCCTGGGCAATGCTGCGCGAAAATCGCCGTACGCTCGGCATGGCCGGGATCGCTGCCGGAGGGCCGAGCGCAATCCAGCTCGCCGGCTGCGAGCCGGCGGCAATGGCTGAGGCCGCGAAACTCTCCGCCGATCTCGGCGCGGACCTCATCGATATCAATTTTGGCTGCCCGGTGAAGAAGGTGGCCGTGGGCCAGCAGGCAGGCTCGGCGCTGATGCGCGATGAGGTGGCGGCAGCGCGCATCCTGGAAGCAACGGTACGGGCCGTTGCTCTTCCCGTCACGCTCAAGATGCGCACCGGCTGGGATCACGCGAACCGGAATGCGCCGAGGCTTGCGCGGATCGCCGAGGAATGCGGCGTGCGGATGGTGAGCGTGCACGGCCGCACCCGGCAGCAATTCTACGAAGGCATCGCCGACTGGGATTTCGTCCGCGCGGTGAAGGATGCGGTGCGCATTCCGGTGATCGTCAATGGCGACATTCTCGCTGACGCGGACGCGGCCGAGGCGCTCCGCCGCTCGGGCGCGGACGGGGTGATGATCGGCCGAGGCACTTATGGCCGCCCCTGGTTCCTCGGCCAGGTGGCTCATTTCTTCCGCACCGGACGGCGTCTCGCCGAGCCGTCGCTCGCTCGTCAGCGAGGGCTCATCATTGCCCATTTCCGCGCCATGCTCGCCCATTACGGCACGCTCGCGGGCGTGCGGATGGCACGCAAGCATCTCGGTTGGTATGTCCGCGGCCTGCCGGGTGCGGCTGCCTTTCGTGCCCTCGTCAACCGCATCGAGGATGCCGGCGAGGTCGAGCGCCAGCTTTGCGACTTTCTCGCCCCCCTGATCGCCGGCGACAGCCCAAGGGAAGAGCTCGCGGCTTGAAGCGGGCGATGCTCCGCACCGTGCTCGGCCGGCGCGACAAGCCCGCGGCGGTGGACTCGGCCGCGGTGCTCGCGGCACTTCCGGTCGCCATCGTCGTGCTCGATGCCACCGGACGCTTTATCTTCGCCAATGCGGCTGCCGAGCAGTTCTTCGGCGCCTCGGCAACGGGGCTCGCCGAGATGCAGCTTTCCGACTTCGTCCCTGCCGAGGACGCACTTTTCCGCCTGCTCGCCAAGGTCCGGGCCGAGGGGGTCTCGATTGCCGGCCACGACCTCGTCCTTGAGAGCCCGCGCCTCTCCCGCCGTAGCGTCGGCGTTCATCTCGCCCCGCTGCCCGAGGTCAAGGAGGCAGTGGTACTGAAATTGCAGGATGGGTCCGTGGCTCGCGCGTTCGATCAAGGAATGGGCATTTCCCCCGCGGCGCGCGGCGTGGCGGGAATGGCGGCGGTATTGGCGCACGAAGTGAAGAACCCGCTCTCGGGCATCCGGGGCGCGGCACAGCTCCTGGAGGCGACCCTCGAGCCCGCGGACCGCGAGCTCGCGGTGTTGATTCGCGATGAGGCGGACCGCATCCGCGCGCTCGTCGAGCAGATGGAGGCGTTTGGCGAGGACCCGGTGGAGAGCCGTGGCGCGGTCAATATCCACCGCGTGCTCGAGCATGTGCGCCGGCTCGCCAAGACCGGCTTCGCTCGGCATATCCGTTTCGTCGAGGCCTATGACCCCTCGCTGCCCCCTGTCCTCGGCAGCCGCGACCAGCTGGTCCAGGTGATCCTCAACCTGGTCAAGAACGCCGCCGAGGCGATCACCGAGAGCGGCATCGGCAGCGGCGAGATCGGGCTCTCCACCACTTTCCAGCAGGGCGTCTATCGCGCGGGCAGGGATGCGGGCGAGCGTCAGCACGTGCCGCTCGTGGTCGCGGTGCGCGACAACGGGCCCGGCATCGCAGAGACGTTGAAACCTCATCTCTTCGAGCCCTTCGTCTCGGGCCGCCGCGGTGGCAGCGGTCTCGGCCTCGCGCTCGCGGCCAAGATCGTGGGCGAGCATGGCGGGCTGATCGATGTCGAGAGCCGGCCGGGTCGGACCGAGTTTCGCCTCCATCTGCCGGTCGCGGCGGGCGGGGAAGCGGCATGAACGTGGTCGAGACCCGCGTCGGCCAGGCGCAGGCGACCGTGCTGGTCGCCGACGACGACCGCTCCATTCGCACCGTGCTCGCCGAGGCGCTCGGGCGCTCGGGCTACGATGTCCGCTGCACCTCGAATGCCGCTACGCTCTGGCGCTGGGTGGAGGAGGGACAGGGCGATCTCGTCATCACCGATGTGGTGATGCCCGACGAGAACGGGCTCGACCTCATTCCGCGCATCCGCCGGCTTCGCCCGGAGCTCC
Organism: Acetobacteraceae bacterium; assembly: GCA_030037175.1. Classification (GTDB taxonomy): domain Bacteria; phylum Pseudomonadota; class Alphaproteobacteria; order Acetobacterales; family Acetobacteraceae; genus JAKAWQ01. The sequence goes on along the minus strand of JASHRV010000284.1, from coordinate 6,183 downwards.
GCGTGGTGGTGATGAGCGCGCAGTCGACTTTCCTCACCGCGGTCAAGGCGGCGCAGAGCGGCGCCTTCGAGTATCTGCCCAAACCTTTCGACCTCGGCGAGCTTCTCGCCGTGGTGCGCCGCGCGCTCGCGGCCCCGGCAACGCCGCCCGAGCAGGAGGTGGGTGGAGAGCGGCTCCCGCTGATCGGCCGCAGCCCGGCGATGCAGGAGATCTACCGCAGCATCGCCCGCCTTACGACGGCGGATCTCACGGTGATGATCAGCGGCGAGTCCGGCACCGGCAAGGAGCTGGTGGCGCGCGCGCTGCACGATTATGGCCGGCGCCGCGGCGGGCCTTTCGTCGCCATCAACATGGCGGCGATCCCGCGCGAGCTCGTTGAGGCGGAGCTCTTCGGCCATGAGCGCGGCGCATTCACCGGCGCGATCGGCCGCAGCCCCGGCCGCTTCCAGCAGGCGGACGGCGGCACGCTCTTCCTCGACGAGATTGGCGACATGCCGCCCGAGGCGCAGACCCGCCTCTTGCGCGTGCTCCAGGAGGGAGAGTTCACCTCCGTCGGCGGCCGCCAGCCGATCAAGGTCAATGTCCGCATCATCGCCGCTACCCACCGCGATCTTAACGAGCTGATCCGCCGCGGCCTCTTCCGCGACGACCTCTACTACCGGCTCAATGTAGTGCCGCTCCGGCTGCCGCCGCTCAGAGAACGAACCGAGGACATCGGCCCGCTCGCCCGCCACTTCCTCGAGCAGGCGCGTGCCGAGGGGCTGGCCGCCAAGGCGCTCGAGCCGGCTGCTGTGGAGCGGCTCCGCCAGCATCGCTGGCCGGGCAATGTGCGCGAGCTCGAGAATCTGATGCGCCGCCTCGCGGTGCTGAACCCTGCCGAGACGATCACCGCCGAGGCGATCGACGCCGAGCTTCGCACCTCTCCGGCCGGCAGCCAGCCGCCGGCGGCCGCGGCAGATGGCGAGCCGCTGGCTCGCATGCTCGAGCGCCACTTCCAGGATCTTCTCGCCGACCCCCAGGCTGCGCGCACCGGCACCATCTATGACCAGGTGCTCGCGGATTTCGAGCGGCCGCTGATCCGGGCCGTCCTTTCCGCTACCCGGGGCAACCAGATCAAGGCGGCGGCGATGCTCGGCCTCAACCGCAATACGCTGCGCAAGAAGATCCGGGACCTCGAAATTCCCGTGCTCCGCGGGGTCGGCTGAGCGCGATCGCTGGAGGCGGTAGAGCCGGAAGCGTGAATCGCGCGGGAAAACAAAGCCAGAGCGCGATCGCCCTGGCTGAACGCGCTCTGGCGCGCGTAGAACGATCCCGCCTATGACGCGCGTGTACAGCCGTTCGGTCTTGGGGACGCTTGGCGCCGAGCGCCAGCTCCGCTCTTCCTGGCTTGCCCGGGTGCTCGACGTCGTGCTTGGCCGCGTCGTCACCCTCGTCTTCGCCGTTGGCGCGCTCGGGCTCGGCATCGCCACCTTCACGGTGTTGGCCGGGGGGATGAAGTTCGGCGTGTCGCCTGACTGGGTGGTGAGCATGGTGCTCGCCAATCTCATCGTCCTCCTCGTCCTCGGGCTTCTTCTCGCCGTCCGCCTGACCCGGGTGTGGGTCGAGCGCAGGCGCGGTTCGGCCGGCTCACGCCTGCATGTGCGACTCGTCCTGCTCTTCAGCGTCGTCGCCGTGGTTCCGGCGATCCTGGTCGCGGTCTTCGCCACCGCCTTCTTCCATTACGGCATCCAGGCCTGGTTCAACGACCGCGTCCGCACGGCGCTCGACCAGAGTCTCGAAGTCTCGCGCGGCTATCTCGAGGAGCACCGCAACACGATCCGCGCCGATGCGCTTTCGATGGCCAACGACCTTACGCGCGCCGGCGAGGTCTTCGCCAACGCGCCCCAGCAGTTTGCCCAGGTGCTGGCGACCCAGACGGCGCTGCGCGGGCTGACCGAGGCGGTGATCTTCGAGCCGGTGACCGGTCAGGTCATCGCCTCGTCGGGCGTGATGGCGGGCTTCGGCACCCCGTTGCCACCTTCATGGGCGGTGGATGTCGCGCGGTCGGGCAGTGTGGCGGTGCTGAACACCGGCAACGGCACCTCGGTCGAGGCGGTGGTGCGGCTCGATTCTATTCCCGCCCTGATGATGATGATCAGCCGTCCGGTCGATCCGTCCATCCTCGAGCACATGGCCGAGGTCGAGCAGGCGGTCGCCGAATATAAGCAGCTCGATCAGAACCGTTACGGGTTGCAAATCACCTTCGCCCTGATCTTCGCCGTCGTCGCCCTGCTCGTGCTGTCGGCGGCGGTGCTGATAGGGCTCGTCATGGCCAACCAGATCGCCCGCCCCGTCGGGCGGCTGATCACCGCGGCGGAGCGGGTTCGGGCGGGCGAGCTTGGCGTGCGCGTGCCGGAGGTGCCCACGGGGGACGAGATCGCGGGGCTGTCACGCGCCTTCAACCGCATGACCGGGCAGCTTGCGGCCCAGCGCACCGAGCTGATGGATGCCTACAGCCAGATCGACGAGCGAAGGCGATTCACCGAAAGCGTGCTCTCCGGGGTCTCGGCCGGGGTGATCGGGCTTGATGCTGAGGGACGGATCGAGCTTCCCAACCGCGCCGCTGCCGAGTTGCTCGGGATCGACGTCATGGCCGGCGTCGGCGGCGAGCTCTCCGCGCTGGTGCCGGCTTTCGCTCCGCTCCTCGCCGCGGCCCGGGCCGCGCCCGAGCGTCCGCTCACCGAGGAGGTGGAGATCGGGCCCCCTTCGCGCCGGCGCCGGCTGTTGGTTCGGATTGCCGCCGAGCTCAAGGCAGGGCGGCCGGACGGCTTCGTCGTCACCTTCGACGACATCACCGAGCTCAAGGCTGCCGAGCGTAAGGCCGCCTGGGCGGATGTCGCACGCCGCATCGCCCACGAAATCAAGAACCCGCTGACGCCGATCCAGCTCGCAGCCGAGCGGCTCAAGCGCCGCTTCCTGAAGGAGATTTCCTCCGACCCCGAGACCTTCGCCCAATGCGCGGACACGATCGTCCGCCATGTCGGCGATATCGGGCGGATGGTGGACGAGTTCTCCGCCTTCGCGCGGATGCCTCAGCCGGTGATCCGAGACGAGGATGTGGGACGGCTGGCGCGTGAGGCGCTGGTGTTGCAGAAGAATGCCCATCCGGAGATCGCCTGGACGACGGCGATTCCGGAACGTGGACCGTGCGCGCCCTGCGATCGGCGGCTGGTCGGCCAGGCGCTGACCAACCTCCTTCAGAACGCCGCGGACGCGGTCGCGATGCGCGCCGGTGCGGGACATATCGGCATCGCGGTGGCGGAGGAGGCGGACGAGGTGCGGATCGCCGTGACGGATGACGGGGTCGGGCTGCCCGAGACGGACCGGGAGCGCCTCACCGAGCCCTATGTGACGCTCAAGCCCAAGGGCACCGGGCTCGGCCTTGCGATCGTCAAGAAGATCATGGAGGACCATGGCGGCGGGCTTGACCTCGAGGATCGCGAGAACGGGCCCGGTGCCGTCGCCATCCTTTCCCTTCCGGTCAGGGCGCACCCAGAACAATGAGCAGATTCCGGATGGGGCGCCGCCCAGGACACAGCGATGGCGCATGAGATCCTTATCGTCGATGACGAGCCGGACATCCGGCTGCTGATCGAGGGTATCCTGCGCGACGAGGGCTACGAGACCCGCCAGGCCCATGATAGTGAATCGGCGGTGGCGGCATTCCGCCAGCGCCGGCCCTCGCTCGTCATCCTCGATGTCTGGCTGCAGGGTTCCAAGCGCGATGGGCTCGGGGTCCTGGAGATTCTCCATTCGGAGGAGCCGCAGGTGCCGGTGGTGATGATCTCCGGGCACGGCACGATCGAGATGGCGGTCGCGGCGATCCAGCAAGGTGCCTATGATTTCATCGAGAAGCCTTTCACCTCGAGCCGCCTTCTCCACGTTCTGCGCCGGGCGATCGAGGCGGCGCGGCTCGCGCTCGAGATCGCCGAGCTCCGCTTGCGCGCCGGCGCCGAGACCGAGCTCACCGGCGCTTCGACGGCGATCTCCGCGGTGCGCGCGCAGGTGACCAAGGTGGCGCCGACGGGCTCACGCGTGCTGCTGCGCGGGCCCGCAGGGGCCGGCAAGGGGGTCGCAGCGCGGATGATCCACGCCCACTCACGCCGCGCCGGCGGTCCGTTCGTGGTGCTGCCGTGCGCGACCCTCAGCCCCTCCCGGTTCGAGGCGGAGCTCTTCGGCGTCGAGGCTGGCCCGGATGCGGCCTCCGCCCCACGCCGAGCCGGCGTGCTCGAGCGCGCGCATGGCGGCACGCTGGTGCTCGACGAGGTATCGGACATGCCGCTCGAGACCCAGGGCAAGATTGTGCGCGTGCTGCAGGACCACGCCTTCGAGCGCGTTGGCGGAGCGTCACCCGTGAAGGTTGATGTGCGGGTGCTGGCGACGACCAATCGCGACCTCAATACTGAGATCGCGGCCGGCCGCTTCCGCGAGGATCTCTATTATCGCCTCGCTGTGGTGCCGCTCGACATGCCGAGCCTTCGCGAGCGGCGCGAGGATATTCCGCTGCTGGCGCGCGAGTTTCTTGCCCGTTCGGCCGAGAGCGGAGGAATGCCCTCGCGCGAACTCGCGGTCGACGCGCTGACCGCGCTCGTTGCCTATGACTGGCCCGGCAATGTCCGCCAGCTTCGCAACCTGATGGACTGGCTGCTGATCATGGCGCCCGGGCGGCCGGACGAGCCGCTCCGGCGCGAGATGCTGCCGCCGGAGATCGCTTCGAACGCGCCGCAGCTTCCGATCAGCGATCCTGGCGCGGACGTGATGGCGCTCCCGCTACGCGAAGCGCGCGATCTCTTCGAGATTCAATATCTGCAGGCCCAGCTTTTGCGCTTCGGCGGCAATATCAGCCGCACGGCGCAGTTCGTGGGAATGGAGCGGAGCGCCCTGCACCGGAAGCTCAAGCAGCTCGGGGTGAGCGTGGAAGATCGGGTTGCGTGATGCCGACAAGGGCGGAGCCTTTGCAATCCATTCCTTTTGTAAGAGAAACAGGTGGGGTCTGGGGTTTCGAGGCCTCCGGCGAGGATAGAGGACCCGGGCAAAGGGCAGAGCCCCCTGCTGAGAGTGCTTGGCGCAGAGCCACCTGGCTATGGAGAGAAACCGGGAATGAGTCGCATTGCCTATGTCAACGGAAGTTACCGGCCGCAAGCTGTCGCAGCGGTCAATATCGAGGATCGCGGCTATCAGTTTGGCGACGGCGTTTACGAAGTCGTGCATCTCTATGGCGGGCGTTTCATCGACGAGGATCTGCATCTCGACCGGCTCGAGCGTTCGCTTGGCCAGATCGAGATTCCGATGCCGCTCTCGCGCCCGGCGCTGCGTTTCGTGCTTGCGGAAGTGGCGCGGCGCAACCGCGTGACGGAGGGGCTGCTCTATATGCAGGTGACGCGCGGGGTGGCGCGGCGCGACCATCCGTTTCCCGTTCCGGCGCCGAAGCCGGCGCTGGTTGTCACCGCGCGGCGGCTGCCGCCTTTTCCCACAGATATCGGGCGTTGGGCCGTAACGGCGATCACGCGGCCGGACGAGCGCTGGGCGCGTTGCGACATCAAGAGCGTGAACCTGCTGCCGAACGTGCTCGCCAAGCAGGCGGCGCGGCGCGCGGGGGCGGCCGAGGCGATCCTGATCGACGAGGGAGGCATGGTGACGGAGGGCGCCTCGACCAGCGTCTGGATCGTCGATCGGGAAGGAACGCTCAAAACGCGCCCGCTCGGCCACGAGATCCTGCCTGGCTGCACCCGTCTCGCTTTGATGGCGCTGCTCGGCCAGGAAGGAATGAACTGGCATGAGGGCCCCATCAGCAAGGTGGAGCTCGATGAGGCGAGCGAGATCTTCCTCACCAGCGCCTCGAGCTTCGTCAAGCCGGTCGTGCGGCTTGACGGCGCGAAGGTGGGAGAGGGCGAGGTTGGGCCTGTGACCCGCCGGCTCTTTGCCCTCTTCGCCCATCACGTCAAGGGTGAGCTGCGTAACGCCGCCTGAGGGTCCGGCTTCGGTAACTTGCACCACGGCTAGCCGCTGCTACATTGCCTTTGGGCGGCGGCAGGCAGCGGCCCGTTCCGCTGCCTTCTCTTTGCCAACGCCGATGTGCAACGCCACGGAACAAAAAGAAGGATCTCTGCGGTGGCCAATGAAAAGTCGCAGAATGTTCAGGAT
>JASHRV010000283.1 GCA_030037175.1 Acetobacteraceae bacterium | reverse complement strand
TTGCCAGAAAAATACGTCCTCGTCTGCCCGCGCGCGGCGATGCGCCTGCGCACGATGCCGGCGCACGTGCATACGCGCCTGCTCGCCTCGCTCCTCGCGCTCCAAAATCTGCCCATCATTACCCAAGGCAACCTCGCGGAGCCGCATCGGCGGATCATCCACCGCCCGGCGGTTGGCTCGCTCACCGAGCTGGCCGGACTTGTGGCCGGTGCCGCCTTGGTCGTTTCCACCGATACCGCAATGGTTCATCTCTCCGACGCCTGGAGCGTGCCCACGCTTGCGTTCTTCGTCACCCATCGTCCGGAATGGCGAGTGCGTGATTATCCTTTCTGCACCGCGCTCCATTTGCCTGCCCCCCTTCCCTCAGCACTCGAATTCGCCCGCAGCACGGCCGATATTGCGGCGGCGGAAGGCGCGTGGACGGTTGGCGGGGTCAATTTGCCATGGCTCGAACCCGCGCTCACCGCCGCCTGTATGGACAGGACTGCTTGACTTTCCGGGGACCTTCATCACATACCAGGCGGGATTCAGGGCAGAGAGGCCATGCGCCTTAGGCGTCTGCCGTGTGGCCCGAAGCATTCCCCTGTGCGAACGGAACTTCAGCGCTTGTCCGAAACCATTATCAGCGGGGCGGAGCCGAGCGCTCACCCCATCGCGCCGCACGCCGGATCCCCGCCGCTTTTCTCCGATCTCGGTCTTTCGGACCCGATCCTGCACGCAGTCGCCGAGAAGGGCTATCGCCATCCGACGCCGATCCAATCCCAGGCGATTCCGGTTGTGCTCATGGGCCGCGACGTACTCGGCTGCGCCGAGACCGGAACGGGCAAGACGGCCAGCTTCACGCTGCCGATGATTGACATCCTAAGCGGCTCGCGCGGGCGCGCGCGCATGCCGCGCAGCTTGATTCTCGAGCCGACCCGCGAGCTCGCTCTCCAGGTTGCCGAAAATTTCATCCAGTACGGCAAGTATCAGAAGCTCACTCATGCGCTCCTGATCGGCGGTGAGAGCCTGAACGACCAGCGGGAAGTATTGGCGCGGGGTGTGGACGTGCTGATCGCGACGCCGGGGCGCCTGCTCGATCTCTTTGAACGCGGCGGTCTCCTTCTCACGGATACCCATATTCTGGTCATCGATGAAGCCGACCGGATGCTCGACATGGGTTTCATTCCGGATGTCGAACGCATTGTCGGCCTCCTGCCGCGGCGGCGGCAGACGTTGCTCTTCAGCGCCACGCTCGCCCCCGAGATCCGCCGCCTTGCCGACGCCTTCCTCGACAACCCGAAGGAGATCACCGTCGCCCGGCCGGCCTCCGTCGCCGCGACAATCACCGAGGCAATGGCCCTCGTGGCCGAACACGACAAGCGCGAGGCGCTGCGACGCCTGGTGCGTGAAGAGCAGGTGCAGAACGCGCTCATCTTCTGCAACCGCAAGCGCGATGTGGATATCCTGCTCCGCTCGCTCCTCCGGCACCGCTTCAGCGTCGGCGCCCTGCACGGCGACATGGCGCAATCGGTGCGCTTTGCGACGCTCGAGAAATTCCGGGCGGGCGAGATCCGCCTGCTGGTCTGCAGCGACGTTGCCGCGCGCGGCCTCGACATCGGTGGGCTCTCCCATGTTTTCAACTTCGACGTGCCGCATCACGCCGAGGACTATGTGCACCGAATCGGCCGCACGGGGCGGGCTGGGCGCGAGGGCCGTGCCTTTACGCTCGCCACACCTGCGGATCGGCTTGCCGTCGAGGCCATCGAGCGGTTGATCGGCCATCCGATTCCCCGCCTTGCGGTCGAGGGCCTCGACCCGGTCGAGTGGATCGCCGACGAGGGAAGGGGTCGGGGCGGCCGTGGCGCGCGCTCCGTGCGCAGCCCGAGATCTGAGCGCTTGCGCGCCGAGAGTCGGTCACGGACACCATCGCGACCCGCCCCCGCCAAGGAACCCCGGCCCACTTCCATCCGTGCCAGCGTTTCCAGGCAAGGGGCCGCGTCCGCCGCTGATCTGCCCCAGGCCTCCACTCATAGCGGCAGGGAGCCAGTCGCGGTACCCGAGCGAGCCCGGCCGATTGTCGGGTTCGGTGCCGACGTGCCTGCTTTCATGCGAATCGGCGCGCGCGGGGCCGACTCCTCCAAAAACCGAGAATAACCGAAAAGAGGAGTGTTCTCATGAGCCCGGAAGCCTCCACTATATCTACGGCTGCCGTTACCGGACAGGGTTTTGTGCCCTTCGCCTGGGACGACCCGTTCCGCTTCGATGCGCAGTTGACGGCGGAGGAACGGCAAATCCGCGACGCTGCCCGTGACTATTGCCAGGAAAAGCTTTTTCCGCGCGTGCTCGAGGCGAACCGGCACGAGCGCTTCGACCGCGCTATCCTCGACGAGATGGGTGAGATGGGCTTCCTTGGCGCCACTCTCGATGGCTATGGCTGTGCTGGCATCGGCAAAGTTGCCTATGGCCTCATCGCGCGCGAGGTCGAGCGCGTCGATTCCGGCTACCGTAGCGCCTTTTCGGTACAGTCCGCGCTCGTCATGTACCCGATCCATACCTTCGGCTCGGAGACGCAGAAGCAACGCTTCCTGCCGCGCCTCCGGACCGCCGAATTGGTCGGCTGCTTCGGTCTTACCGAACCCGATGCGGGCTCCGACCCCGCCTCGATACGTACGCGTGCCCGCGGTGTGGTGGGTGGCTATGTGCTGAACGGCACGAAGACCTGGATCACCAATGCACCGATTGCCGATCTCTTTCTAGTCTGGGCCAAGGACGACGGCGATGATATCCGCGGTTTCCTGGTCGAGAAGGGAACGACCGGGCTGGCTGCGCCGAAGATAGAAGGAAAATTCTCCCTACGCGCGAGCGCGACCGGTATGATCGTGCTACAGGACGTGTTTGTTCCGGAGGAAAACGTTCTTCCCAACCTAACGGGGCTTAAGGGCCCGTTCTCCTGCCTCAACAATGCCCGCTACGGAATCGCCTGGGGTGCTCTGGGTGCGGCGGAATTCTGCTGGCACGCCGCGCGTTCTTACACGCTTGAGCGGCGAATGTTCGGCCGCCCGCTTGCTGCGACACAGTTGATCCAGAAAAAGCTCGCAGACATGCAGACAGAGATCGCGCTCGGCCTCCAGGCCGTGCTGCGGCTTGGCCGACTGATGGAAGAGAACCAGGCCGCGCCGGAAATGATCAGCCTTTGCAAGCGCAATTCATGCGGCAAGGCGTTGGAAATCGCCCGCCTCGCCCGCGACATGCATGGCGCTAACGGCATCGTCGACGAGTACCACGTGATCCGGCATGTGATGAACCTTGAGACCGTCAACACTTATGAGGGCACCCACGACGTGCATGCGTTGATCCTAGGCCGCGCGCAAACAGGTCTCTCAGCTTTTGGGAATTAGACAGTATAGTGGGATGAGATCGCTTACGCTCATCCATCTTACTCTAGGTTATCGTTTTCTCGCGTGATTCGGACCTCCGGTGATCCCACCTTCGGCCATCACGCTCTAAAGTTTGGTCGGTCAGACGGATTGACGGCCAAAGGCCGTGCTGTCTCCTCCAGCTAAGGTCAGAGGCAGGAGCCTTGCGTCAGGCGGCGCGGTGCGTCATTTCGCCTGCCGGCAGTCGCACCAACGCCTCATAGTCCTGACGGAGCGTCTCGGTGATTTGGCCGGGCACGTAGCTATAAGCACCGATTCGCCGCACAGGCGTCACCTCGGCAGCCGTGCCAGCAAGCAGCACCTCGCTTGCATTCGCTAGCTCTTCCGGCGGGATTGCCCGTTCGACAACACGAATCTGGCGACGCCGGGCCAGATCCATCAGCGTGCGGCGGGTGATGCCGTCCAGGAATCCTTCCGGGGTGGGGGTGTGCAGCACACCGTCCATGACAAGAAAGATGTTCGCCCCTGTCGCCTCAGCGACAAAACCCCGCCAATCATACATCAGCGCGTCGTCGAACCCGGCCTCTTCCGCCTCGTGCTTGGCGAGCGTCCCGATCATGTAAAGGCCGGCCGCCTTTGAGGCGGTGGGCGCAGTTTCGGGTGACGGGCGCTTCCAGTTCGCGATGCCAAGCGTGACGCCCTTCAGCCGCCTGGTGTCGAAGAGATTGGGCCACGGCCAAGCGGCGATTGCGAGATGGATCCGGGTTTGCCGTGCTGCCACGGCGAGCTGTTCAGACCCGCGCCAAGCGATCGGCCGGACATAGGCGTTGATCAGGCCGTTGGCCCGCAGCACCGCATTGCAGGCGGCATCAATCTCCTCCGCGCTCCAAGGAATCGTGAAGCCGAGCATCCGGCTGGATTGAAGGAGTCGTTCCGTATGAGCCCGCAGCCGGAAGATCATGCCGCCATAGGCCCGCTCACCCTCGAACACTGCGCTTGCATAATGTAGGCCGTGCGAAAGCACATGCAGCTTGGCGTCCCGCCAGGGGATCAGAAAGCCGTCACACCAGATAGTACCATCGCGATCATCGAAAGGAACGAACGTCATGGCCCAATTTCCGATAATATTATTGCCCTTACTTGCGGGACCGTAAAAGTTGGAGCATATTAAGTCAACGAGCCTGCCATAATGTTTCGGGTATGCCTGCCATGTCCGACCGGAAAGGCGATTCCCCGGTCCGCCCCTCCGCCCTTTTGCCTGTGGCTGCCGCAGCGCCGGCCGCAGGGGCCAATCTCCTCTTCCTTCGAGAGGAGGAAATGCGGCTGGCGCAGGATCTGTTGTTTTTTGCCTATCGCGATTTCACAAACGCGGCTGATCTGGTGCTCAGCCAGCTCGATCTCGGACGGGCGCATCATCGCGCGTTGCACTTCATCGGCCGCAATCCCGGCATCAGCGTCAGCGAACTCCTGGCCATTCTGCGCATCACCAAGCAATCGCTGGGGCGTGTGCTTTCGCTTCTCGTTGCGCGTGGCTATGTGACGCAGACTCCCGGCCGAGCTGACCGGCGGCAGCGTCGCCTTTCGCTTACGGCAGCGGGGACAGCACTGGAACGACAACTGTTCGAACGCCAGCGTGAGCGCCTCGCAGCCGCCTATCGAGAGGCCGGGGGTGCGGCGGTGGAGGGGTTCCGTCGCGTGATGCGCGGAATCATGGATCAAGCGGCCCGCGCCTATCTGGACGGTGCTGAGCAGACGGCACGCGAGCCGCGCGCTCGTCCCGCCTGAACGGAAATCGGAGCCAAGCGGTCATGGCAGACGATGCCCACATT
>JASHRV010000282.1 GCA_030037175.1 Acetobacteraceae bacterium | reverse complement strand
GCGGCCAGGGCAGGGGGGTATGCCCCCATTCGCCGGCGATCCGGTTGCGCCCCTCCAGCACCTTGCGCTCCACCACGATTCCCGCCCCGCAGCCGGTGCCGAGGATCACCCCGAAAACGACCCGCGCATCCTTCCCCGCACCGTCCACGGCTTCGCTCAACGCAAAGCAGTTGGCGTCGTTGGCAACCCGGACCTCGCGCCGCAGCCTGGCGCTGATGTCGCGATCGAGCGCGCGGCCGTTGAGCAGGGTCGAGTTGGCGTTCTTGACCACCCCGGTGGCCGGGCTGATCACGCCCGGAATGCCGATTCCCACACGCGCCTCGGCGCCGAGCTCGACCTCCGCTTCCGCGACCAGGCCGGCAATGGCATCGAGCGTGGCCTCATAGCCTCCGGTCGGGGTCGCGATCCGCCGCCGGATGACCATGCTCCCGTTGCCGTCCAGCGCTGCCACCTCGATCTTCGTGCCGCCGAGATCGATGCCGATGCGATAGGGCCCCATGGGCGCAGTTTCCCGCATCGGGCGGCGCTTGCTCAAGCCTGCCCGCTCGCCGCAGGATGGCCGCACGATGGCCGAGACATTGCTCGATCTCAAGGATTTGCGTTGCCCTTTGCCGGTGCTCCGGGCGAATCGGGCGCTGCGCGGCATGCCGAGCGGCGCGCGGCTGCGCGTGCTCGCGACCGACCCTGCCTCGGTTTCGGATTTCCAGGCCTATTGCCGCGAGAGCGGTCACGCCCTGCTCGCCTGGAGCGAGGAGGCCGGCGTCTTCAGCTTCGTGATCCGCCGCCGCGCCGACGAGCCCGCCGGCACGGACGGAGCCTAGCCCATGGCCGTGGCGCTCATCACCCATCGCGCCTGCCTTGGCCACGATCCCGGCCTCGGCCACCCCGAATCCCCCGCGCGCCTCAAGGCCGTGCTGCATGCGCTCGAAGCGGAGGAATTTTCCCCCCTCCTGCGCGAGTCGGCGCCGGAGGCGAGCCGCGAGGCGCTGCTTCGCGCCCACACGGCCCCCTATGTCGCGGAGATCCTTGCCCTTGCGCCCGAGGAGGGCGAGTACCGCGCGCTCGATGCCGACACCATCGTGAGCACCGGCAGCGTCGCCGCCGCCTTGCGGGCGGCCGGCGGAGCGATGGCCGGCGTCGATGCGGTGATGGAGGGATGGGCCCGGGCAAGCTTCGTCGCCGTCCGCCCGCCCGGCCACCATGCCGAGCCCTCGCGGCCGATGGGCTTCTGCCTCTTCAACAATGTCGCCGTGGCGGCCCTGCATGCCCGCGCACGCTGGGGCCTCAAGCGCGTGGCGATCGTCGATTTCGACGTCCATCACGGCAACGGGACCGAGACAATCGTGAGCCCCGACCCCGATCTCTTCTACGCCTCGAGCCATCAGAGCCCGTGCTATCCAGGCACCGGCTCGGCCGAGGAGCACGGCATCGCCGATAACATCGTGAACGTGCCGCTTCCGCCCGGCACCGGCAGCCGCGTCTTCCGCCAGGCCTGGGCGGCGGCAATCCTGCCCGGGCTCGAACGGTTCGCGCCCGATCTCCTCCTGGTCTCCGCCGGCTTCGACGCCCATAAGGCCGATCCGCTTGCCGAGTTCCGTCTCGAGACGGCGGATTACACCTGGCTCACGGGCGAGCTGATCCGGATCGCCGATGCCTGCACCCATGGACGCATCGTCTCTGTGCTCGAAGGCGGCTACGACATCGAGGCGCTGGCGGCGAGCGCCGCGGCCCATGTCCGGGCGCTGATGACGGGATAGAACGAAGGCCGCCCCCGGGCGGCCTCGACAGGAGAAATGGATGGCGGACGAGAAGCGCCCGGCCCCAGCCGGGATTCCTCCCGAGGTGGAGAAGCTTTCCTTCGAGGAGGCGCTGGGCGAGCTCGAGCGGATCGTCAAGGGCCTCGAGGGTGGCCAGCTCAAGCTCGAGGAGGCGATCGGGGCCTATGAGCGCGGTGCCGCGCTCCGCCGCCACTGCGAGGCCAAGCTCGCCGAGGTGGAGGCTCGGGTCGCGGCGATCGTCGAGCGGCCGGACAGCACCGTGACGCTCCGGGAGATGGAATGATGGCCGCGGAGACCGCGCTTGCCGCCCCTGAGCTCAAACAGGCGCTCGCCGAGACGGCCGGCACGATCGAGGCGGCTCTCGATGCGCTGCTCGTGGAATCGGAGGGGCCCGAGGCGCGGCTCGACCAGGCAATGCGCTATGCCGTCCTCGGCGGCGGCAAGCGGCTGCGCGCTTTTCTCGTCATGCAGAGCGCCGCGCTCTTCGCCGTCAACCCGACCTGCGCCGCCCGCGCGGCCGCCGCGGTGGAGATGCTGCACGCCTATTCGCTCGTGCATGACGACCTCCCGGCAATGGACAACGACGATCTCCGCCGCGGCAAGCCGAGCACCCACCGCGCCTTCGACGAGGCCACCGCGATCCTCGTGGGCGATGGGCTGCAGGCACGCGCCTTCGAGGTCCTCGCCGACCCCGACACCCATGCCGATCCGCAGGCGCGGGCCGATCTCGTTCTCGCCTTTGCCGCCGCGGTCGGCCCGCGCGGCATGGTGGGCGGGCAGATGATCGACATGCTCGCCGAAGGCAAGGCGCTGACCGCGCCCGAGGTCACGCGCCTGCAGGCGATGAAGACCGGCCGGCTGATCCAGTTCAGCGCGGAGGCCGGGGCCATCCTCGGCCGTGCCCCGCCGGAGCTGCGCCAGGCGCTCGCCCGCTTCGGCCGCGAGCTCGGCGCCGCCTTCCAGATCGCGGACGACCTCCTCGACACCGAGGCCAGCACCGAGCAGATGGGCAAGACCGCCGGCAAGGACCGGGAAGCGGGCAAGGCGACCCTCGTCGCCATCCTCGGTCCCGAACGCGCCCGCGCCCAGGCCGAGCTTCTCGCCGAACAGGCGGCCGTCCATCTCGAGCCCTTTGCCGAACGGGCCGACCTTCTGCGCGCGCTCGCCCGCTTCGTGGTGGAGCGCAACGCCTGAACGCCCGCCCTCCGCGGCTTCGCGCCGATCTTCTGCTCGTGGAGCGGGGCCTGGCCGAAAGCCGCACCCGCGCCCAGGCCCTGATTCTCGCCGGCCTCGTCTATGAAGGCGAACGGCGCATCGCGAAGGCCGGGGAAGTCCTCCCCGCGGACGCCCCGCTCGCGGTCCAGGGCCGCGACCACCCCTGGGTCTCGCGCGGCGGCCTCAAGCTCGCCCACGGGCTCGAATGGTTCGGCCTCTCGCCCGAAGGACGCACCTGCCTCGATATCGGCGCCTCCACCGGCGGCTTCGTCGAGGTGCTGCTCGCCCACGGCGCCCGGCGCGTGCACGCGGTCGATGTCGGCCATGGCCAGCTCGCCTGGAAGCTCCGCACGGACCCGCGCGTCGTCGTCCACGAACGCACCAACGCGCGCTTCCTCTCGCGCGAGGTCATCGCGGAGCCGATCGAAGCGCTCACCTGCGACGCCAGCTTCATCGGGCTCGAAACCGTGCTTCCGGCACCCCTTTCGCTTACGACCCTCGGTGCCTGGGCAATCGCGCTCATCAAGCCCCAGTTCGAGGCCGGGCCGGCCAAGATCTCGCGCGGTGGCGTGGTCCGCGACCCCGCCGTGCACCGCGAAGTCTGCGAACGCATCGGCACCTGGTGGGGAAGCCAGGAGGGTTGGCACGTCCTCGGCATCACCCCCAGCCCGATCCTCGGCCCGGCCGGCAACCACGAATTCCTGATCGCCGCCAAACGTGAGGCTGAGCCGCCCGCCTCGAAGTAGAGCAGGGCAAAGAAAGCAAGGTCGATTTGGTGGAATTCAGAGGCTTCGCCTCTGGCAGGGGCTCTGCCCCTACACCGGGTCCCCATCGGCGGGTCCCCAACGCGTAGTACGCGTTGGGAGCCCCGGCAAGCGCGATGGGAGCCCCGCCCCCGGCAAAGGCCGAGCCTTCGCAATCCATCAATTTAATAAGGGGCTGGCGTAGATAGCGTGGGAAGGCTTTCTGCATCAGATGGTTACGCGGCGCCGGCGGAGCCGGCTTGAGCGCGGTGTTCAGCGGGCATCGCTGGCGCAATTTGTCGGCGGCGTGGCGGCGCGGAGCGCGGCTGAACTGGTTGGCGTCAACCGCCGCACTGCCATACTTTATTACCGCAAGCTGCGAGAAGTGATCAC
>JASHRV010000281.1 GCA_030037175.1 Acetobacteraceae bacterium | reverse complement strand
GCCAGCTCCATGCGTGGCGGCGAGAGGCGAGCTTTGGGGGCAGGTTATCGCGAGAAATGCAAAATTTCTATATCTAACATGCTTATCATGCATGAGATATAATAAGGCGGGTTATCATTTCCGCGGCGCTTTCCCGGGGGGGTAATCCGGGCAAAAACCGTGCCGGAGGCCGCAGACCACGCGGAATGGCGGACCCGACACGATTCGAACGTGCGACCTTCGCCTTCGGAGGGCGACGCTCTATCCAGCTGAGCTACGGGTCCGGCTTCTCTGTCCATACTCCGCGTCAGCGCCACGCAGCAAGCCAGGCGCGGGCGGCGCGGTCCGCGCCGGAGGGAAGCGGGGCGTGCGGATCGCGGATCCAGGCGATGATGTCGCCGATCGGAAGGCCGCGATCATGATCGCGGAGCAGAAGGTGATAGCCGTGGGCGTAATAGGCGAGGCGGATCGGCGCGCCCTTGGGCAGGCTCCGCCACATCGCGGCCATCGCCCGCTTGGGCACGAGCTGGTCGTGGGCGCCGTAAAGGATCAGCGCCGGGCCGTGGAACCGTGGCGCGGCGTCGAGCGCCCTGGTCATCAGGTCCACGAGCCCATGAACGGTGTCGATGCGGGTATCGAGGATGGTCAGCGGATCCTCGCCCAGCGCCACGAGTGCTGCCCGGTTGTCCGAAGCCTTCACGAGCCCCGCGCCCGAGACGGTGAGTCCCGGAACGAGCTTCCAGCCGAGCCAGAGGGCGCTGCGGAAGAAGATGTTCATGTCCGTCCGCGACCAGACCGCCGGGGCGGCCAGGATATAGCCCGCGACGGGCGGCGGGTTGGGCGAGGCCCCGAGCAGCGTCAGCACCGCGCCGCCCATGCTCTCGCCCAGGAGATAAAGCGGAAGCTGAGGATATTGCGCGCGCAGCAGGCCGGCCATCGTGCGTGCGTCGTCCACCAGCGTCGTGGTGCCGGGCCAATAGCCGCGCCCGAAGGCTGCGCCGAAACCGCGCTGATCCGGCGCATAGACCGCGATGCCCGTCGCAGCCCAGAGCGGGGCCGGGATCGCGAAGGCGTCGCGGCTGTCGTTGAAGCCATGGAGAGCGAGCATCACCGCCTGCGGACGCCCAGGAGGAAGCCAGGCAAGGTAGGGCAGCCGGGTGCCGTCCGGCATGACGAAGACGTGCCGGCCGATCGAAGGCGCCGTCACGTCCGGGCCGGCGGGCACCAGATGCGCGGCGCAGCCGGCCAGCGTCATGCCCACGGCCATGAGAGCCAGCCCCCGCCGGGAGATCCGGCGCACCGCCCGCCCGGCCAGGGGCGAGTTGCACGCACCGCCTGCATGCCTCACATTCGGCCTTCAATCCGAGGCCGCCAGAGGACACGATGCCGGAAGGCACCGCCACCCCCCCAGAGAACATTCCAGAGATCATTTCGGTGACGACGAACGTTGCCGCCTGCGACGGCGGTGAGGGCCCGCTCGGTCATCCGCGGGTCTTCCTCCACCTCGTCGACGGCAAGGCCGTCTGTCCCTATTGCTCGCGCCTTTTCGTCCTCAAAGCAGGGGCGACGCCGGCCGGCGGGCACTGAGCAGACGTGGCTGAGGCGAAAGCGGAGACGCTGCACCTCGTCCTGATCGATGGGTCGGGCTTCCTTTTCCGGGCCTTTCACGCGCTCCCTCCCCTCACCCGCCCGGACGGGACGCCGGTCGGCGCCGTGCTCGGCTTCACCAACATGCTGGCGAAGCTGCTCAAGGAGCACACGGGCTCGCATCTGGCGGTGATCTTCGATGCGGGGCGGGAGACGTTCCGCACCCGGCTCTCGCCCGCCTACAAGGCGCACCGGCCTCCGCCCCCGCCTGAGCTCATTCCGCAATTCGCTCTTGTCCGCGAGGCGGCGGAGGCTTTTTCCGTCCCGGCGATCGAGCTTGCCGACTGGGAGGCGGACGACCTGATCGCCTCCTACGCCAAGGTCGCGCGGCAGGAGGGCGGGACGGTGACCATCGTCTCCTCCGACAAGGACCTGATGCAGCTCGTCGGTGCCGGGGTGACGATGCTCGACCCGATCAAGCAGCGGCCGATCGGGCCGGAGGAGGTTGCCGAACGCTTCGGCGTGCCGCCGGAGAAGGTGATCGAGGTGCAGGCGCTGATGGGGGACGCGACGGACAATGTGCCGGGCGTGCCGGGCATCGGCCCGAAGACCGCAGGCGAGCTCGTGCGCGCCTACGGTGATCTCGAAGGCGTGCTCGAGGCCGCCCCCACCATGCCGCCTTCGAAACGGCGCGAGGCCCTTCTTGCGCATGCCGAGGATGCCCGTCTTTCCCGCCGTCTTGTCACGCTGAGCGCGGACGCGCCGTTGCCTTTGCCGATCGCAGCGCTCGTCGTGCGCACCGCTGAGCCTGAAAGGCTCGCGGCCTGGCTCTCCGCGCAGGGTTTCCGCAGCGTCCTGCATCGGATGGGGCTCGACGCGGCGGCGGCACCCGCGGCGGGGTCTGTCGCTGCGTCCGACGCCGCCCCTGTGACCGTCCCCGCGGCGGCCCGGCCGGCACCGGCAGAGGCGCCGCCCTTCGGCCCTTACGAGACGGTGACGAGCCGCGCGGCGCTTTTGGGCTGGATCGTCGAGGCACGGGAGAAGGGCGTGGTCGCGGTCGATACGGAGACCGATTCGCTCTCGGCGCTCACCGCCAACCTGGTCGGCTTCTCTCTGGCGAGCGCACCGGGGCGCGCCTGCTATGTGCCGCTCCGCCATCAGGGAGGGGCGGAGCAGATGGCGCCGGCCGACGCGATGGCCGATCTTGCCCCGCTCCTCAGCGATCCCTCCGTGCTGAAGGTCCTGCAGAACGCGAAATACGACCTGCACGTGCTTGCCCGGGCCGGCAGCCCCACGGTCGGGCCGATCGACGATACGATGGTGATTTCCTACTGCGAGGAGGGCGGGCGGCACGGGCACGGGATGGACGAGCTTTCCAAGCTCCATCTCGGGCACACGCCGATCACCTACGACGAGGTCACGGGCACCGGGCGGGCGCGCATCGGCTTCGCGGCCGTGCCGCTCGACCGCGCGACCGCCTATGCCGCGGAGGATGCGGACGTCACGCTGAGGCTCTGGCAGACGCTGCGGCCCGGCCTGCTTCCGGCGCGCGCGCTTGCCCTCTACGAGCAGATCGAGCGGCGGCTCGTTCTCGTGCTGACAGCGATGGAGCGCGCCGGCGTGAAGGTGGATGCCGCAGAGCTCTCGCGGATCTCGGTCGAGCTTAGCGAGCGGATGCGCACGATCGAGGCCGAGATCCATCGCCTGGCAGGGCGGAGCTTCAATGTCGGCTCGGGCAAGCAGCTCGGCGAGGTGCTGTTCGACGAGATGGGCCTTGCGGGCGGGCGGCGGATGAAGACCGGCGCCTGGGGCACCGATGCGGCCGTGCTCACGGCGCTGGCCGAGCAGGGGGCGGAGCTGCCGGCGCGGGTGCTGGAATGGCGGCAGCTGCAGAAGATCAAATCGACCTATGCCGATGCGCTGGTGAACGAGATCAAT
Source organism: Acetobacteraceae bacterium (assembly GCA_030037175.1). Taxonomy (GTDB): domain Bacteria; phylum Pseudomonadota; class Alphaproteobacteria; order Acetobacterales; family Acetobacteraceae; genus JAKAWQ01. The sequence continues at coordinate 1,361 of JASHRV010000281.1, read as the reverse complement.
CCCGAGACCGGGCGCGTGCATACGAGCTTCGTCATGGCCGGCACCTCGACCGGCCGGCTCGCTTCCACGGACCCCAACCTGCAGAACATCCCGATCCGCACCGAGGAGGGCGGGCGCATCCGCCGCGCCTTCATCGCCGAGCCCGGCCATGTGCTGGTCAGCGCCGATTATTCTCAGATCGAGCTCCGGCTGCTCGCCCATGTGGCGGATATCGGCGCGCTCAAGGCGGCCTTCGAGAGCGGGGAGGACATCCACGCCCGTACCGCGGCCGAGGTGTTCGGCGTGCCGATCGCGGGGATGGATCCACTCACGCGGCGGCGCGCGAAGGCGATCAATTTCGGCATCATCTACGGCATCAGCCCCTTCGGTCTTGCCCGCCAGCTCGGCATCGGGCCGCCCGAGGCACGCGCCTACATCGACACCTACTTCGCCCGCTACCCCGGGATCCGGGCGTACATGGAGCGTGCGAAAGAGGAGGCGCGCACGCATGGCTTCGTGCTCACGCCGTTCGGCCGGCGCTGCTACATCGAGGGAATACGCGACAAAAATCCGGCCCGCCGGGGCTATGCGGAGCGGGCGGCGATCAACGCGCCGCTGCAGGGCGGGGCGGCCGATATCATCAAGCGCGCCATGGTGCGGATGCCGGCAGCCATGAGCAAGGCCGGGCTCAGCGGACAGATGCTGCTGCAGGTCCACGACGAGCTCTTGTTCGAAGCACCGGCGGCGGAGGCTGAAGCGACCGCCAAGACAGTCGCGGAGGTCATGGCGCACGCCGCCGAGCTGAGCGTCCCGCTCGCTGTCGAAACCGGTATCGGCCGCAACTGGGCCGAAGCGCACTGAAACCGGAGGTCAGCCGTGAGCAGATCGCGATCGGCCGGGATCGGCTGATCACGCGAATCCGCTCGGGGAAATTCTTCTCGGGGAAATGATGAGCGGCAACGGTTTCCGTGAGCCAGAGCGAACGGAAAACGTTCCCGCCTGAACATGCTCGGCAGGGCGCTGCCGCCGCCGGCAGCGCCCTGCTTGCGCAACTCAGCCCTGGTTGTTCGACCCGTTGCCGAGATTGATGGCAACGAACACGGTCTCACCGTTGTGAAGGACACGGAGCGCGACCGCGCCGCCTTTGTGTTCGGCAGCGTGGATCGCGTTCAGCGCCTCACGGACGGACGTGACCGGTGTCTCGCCGACGCCGACGATCACATCACCCGGCTGGATACCGGCGGTCGCGGCCGGAGAGTTCGGCGCGACCTCCGCCACCACCGCGCCCTGTGTGCCGGGCGGGAGGTTGAGCTGGCTTTGCGCGTCCGGGCTCACTGGCTCGAGCGCCAGACCGAGCTGCGCATGGCTCGGGGGCGATGTCG
>JASHRV010000029.1 GCA_030037175.1 Acetobacteraceae bacterium | reverse complement strand
CGCGATAGCAATTCCGGTTGTGCCAGCCCCCGATGCCGTTGCGCTCGCTCTCCGTCATCTGGCTCTCGGGGATGCCCGCGAACGTATCGAAAAGCCAGAAATCCTTATCCAGAGCGTTGAAATCCAGCCACTCGCAGATCGCGAGCGAGAGCATCCCGGTATCGACCCCGCACTCGACGAAATCGCCCGGCAGGCGTGCCGCCTGGCTTGCCGCCCAGAGCGCCACATGCACCACCCAGCGGGCATCGTCGATATGGGCCGCCTTCTGATGGCCGCTGTTCCAGCCGCGCGCATAGGCACGCTGGAAGCGCGCATCCTCGAGAAAGCCCGGATTCTTCCCAAACGCCCTGAGGCCCTGGCCGTTGAAGCTGTATTCCACGATGCGCGGAGGGCCGCCCGCGGGCCATACGACCTCGCCCCGATCATATTGCAGGGCGATCGCCCGCGGCAGACGATCGGGATTGATCGCGCCTTCGTGCCCGCCGCTCACATCAACCTCTCGGTCCAGGTCCGGGGCGTGCGTTCGTTCCGGATCTCTATATCGAGGTGATAGCGGAACCGCCGCGGCCCGACCACGCGGATATGATCCACCACGTCGCAAAGGCCCTCATCGAGCGTGCGCGTCGTGCGGTAGCCGAGCAGCCGCCGCGCCTTTTCGCTGCTGCACCAGGCGAGCTTCACCTCGGCCGGACGATCGGGCAGATGGATGGCCTGGCCTTCGAAGCCCGTGATGTCCTTGAGCCGGCGGAACAGGCTGTTGACGGAGACGAACTCCTCATCGGGGCCGATATTCACGACCTCGCCGACGCCGCGATCGGTGAGCCCCATGGCGAGCAGCGAGGAAAGACAGTCATCGACATGGCTGAAGCAGCGTTTCTGCTCGCCGTCGCCGTAGATATAGGGCTCGCGATCCTGCAGCATCAGGTTCGCCATGATGCTCGCGACATTGCGATAGGGATCGTCGAATTTCTGCCTCCGGCCGATGATGTTGTGCGGCACGGCGATCGCGTACTCGAAGCGGTGCACGGCGGCGAGCTGGATAAGCGCCTGCTCGGCGGCCACCTTCGCGATTCCGTAAGGGTCCTGCGGCCGGGGCGAAAAGCTCTCCTCGAAGGGAACCGTGTTGGTGCCGTAACGCGCCATCGAGCTGCAGAACACGATGCGGCGGGCGCCGTTGGCGATGGCCGCGGAAAAGACCGCCGTCGAGCCCGTGACGACATTGTCCATGATCATCGCGGGCGAAAAGACCGAAAGCCCTTCATAGGCGGTGGCGGCGCAGTGGTACACGAGCTCCGCCTCGCGCATGCCCTTTTCCATGGCGTTGAAATCGCGGCAATCGGACTGGTGAAAAACCGCATCCGGGGGAACGTTCAGAAGCTCCCCGCCGATCAGGCTGTCGCAGCCCGCGACCTCGTGCCCCATCGCCAGAAGCCGCTCGGCGAGGTGGCTGCCGAGGAATCCCGCGATGCCGGTGATGAAGATGCGCATGGCCCCCCTGTCTCAGCGTATTCTCAGCGTATTCTCAGCGTATGAGGATGGCGCGCAGGCACTGCCCGCCTTTGTTGAAACGCCGCTCAACCGTCGCCGCCGCGAAGCCGAGCAGCCGCGCGATGGCGCGAATCTTGGCCTCCGTGTAGGCCGAGTGGTGAAACTGGCCGGGCCCGTTCTGGTTGCCGAAGAACATCGTCTGCAGGATGCCCCAGCGCTGGTCGAGCGCCCTTCCGCAGCCGGCATAATGGTCGGGGTGGCCGACGATGTAGAAGCTCCGCCAGTCATCCTCGGCTTCGAGAAAGCGCCGGCAAACCCAATCGAAATCCGGAACCTCGATCGCAAGCTCCCCGCCGGGGCGGAGCACCCGCGCAAGCTCCTGCCACACTGCGCGCTCCTCGGCGAAGGTGAGGTGCTCCAGCACATGCTCGGCCAGCACCGCGGCAACCGACCCGTCGCCGAACGGCAGCGCCGCCGGATCGATATCGGTCACCACACCCGGCGCGCGCGCTTCCCGGTCGATATTGATCCAGCCGGGCAGCACATTGGTTCCGCACCCGATATGGAGCTTTTTCTCCGCGGCCTCCGCGAGCGCCCCCGCCCCCGTCATCGTCATCGTCATCGCCCGCTCATGCGACGGCGGCGCGCACGGGCGCCGGCCGCGCCGGCGCAATCCAAAACAACTCAGCCAGCGCTTCCGAAAAATCCATCTCCGGCAGGATCGCCCGCACCGCCAGCAGGGCCTGCACGAGCTGGCCCGCACCCCAGGCCGCGAGCTCGGGCGCCAGGCTCCGGACCGCCGCGCCGAGCGCGGGCAGCGCCGCGCGCAACGCCCCCGCCTCGGCGGTCATCAGCGACAGCCACCGGGCACGGAAGATGCCGGGGACGCACGCCATCAGGCGGGCGCGGCTCGCATCGTCGATGCGCGCCACGGCAAACGTCTCGAGATGCGCGTAGGCGGTGGTGATGAGCGGCGTGCGCCAGCGCTGCTCCGCCAGCGGCCCGCCGAGCGCCACGCCGCGGTTGGCCTCCATCGTCGCGCGCCGCGCCAGCTCCGCAACCGGGCGACCGCCGTCGCGGCGCCAATAGAGAATCTCCGGCACATGGCGGATCTCGCCGTAGAGCGCGAGCTCCGCGAGCAGCGCATGGTCCCACCCGGCGCGATAGGCGATCGGCGCGAGCCGATCGGCCGCATCGCGGCGGTAAATCCCCCAGAAGCTCGGCGAACTCGTATAGCTTCGCATCACGGCGGCCGCGCGCGCGAGCGCATCCGGCCCGGTCGCCGAGAGCCTGTGCTCCGCCGGATAGACGCCCGCAACCCGGCCGGCGCCGCGAAAAACCAGCCCCGCCGCGTGGCACATCGCGCAGTCCGGATGAGCGAGCAGAACCTCCATCGTCTTCGCGACGAAATCCGGCGCGATCGGATCGTCCCCCGATTTGGGCATGACGAAATCCGAATCGCCGCAGCGGAAGGCGCGCTGAAAGGCCGCCACCGCGCCGCCATTGCAGGAAAGGCAGCGCAGCCGGATGCCGGGAACGCGCGCCGCATAATCGGCAAGAATCGAGGCCGTGCCGTCGGTCGATCCGTCGTCGATCAGCGTGATGCGAAGCTCGGGCCAGGTCTGCGCGAGCACGCTCTCGATCACCGGGCCGACCGTGGCCTCGCCGTTATGAACGAAGAGATTGACATCGACGGCCGGGTGCCAAGTCACAATGCTGGTCTCGGTTCCGCGCAAGAGGCAACGGGGCGAGCCGAGCGTAACGGCGAGGCATTGCCGAAGGATGAATCGCCAGCCGCGCCCGCACCCACGCCCGCCGAGGCGCCCGCGCGCCCCGCCGCGCCGCGGCACCACTCGCCCCACGCGAAGCGCAGCGCCGCCCCCAGATTGCGCCCGAAGCGCGCCGCATCGCAGAGCGGGCTCGCCGCCACCCGTGCACGCAATCCTGCACGCAGCCGCGCCAGCGCATCGAGATCGGCCGCCTTCGCCACCGCGAGCTCCTCGTACTCCGCGGGATCGCGCGCAACCCAGTCCCCGAGCCCGACATTCGAAAGATGGCTCAGCGAATGCCGCGAGGAAAACGTATCCGCCGGCATGCTCACCGTCGGCACGCCCATCCACAGCGCCTCGCATGTCGTGAGCCCGCCCGAATAGGGAAAGGGATCGAGCTGGAGATCCACGCGCCCATATTCGGCGAGAAACGCGCGATGCGGCGAGGCGCCGGCGAAAATGATCCGCCCTTCGGCAATGCCGTGCCGCGCGAAGCGCTCGCTCACTTCCGCAACGACCGGCGCCTCCGCGAACTGGTGCGTCTTCAGAAGCAGCCGCGATTGCGGAACGCGCGCCAGAATCCGCGCCCAGGCCGTGATCACGCGCGGGGTGATCTTGGCCAGATTGTTGAGGCATCCGAACGTGACCGAACCCGCCGCCAGCGCCGGCAGCGCGCCGACATCCGGCGCATAAGGCGGCGGGCTGTAGCACACATAGCCGTCCGGCATCCTGAGCAGCCGCTCGCTGTAGAGAGGCTCGCTTCCCTCCGGCGTCTCCCAGCGGTCGGTGATCAGCCAATCGATTTCCGCGAGCCCAGTGCTGTGATTCTGCATCCCGACCCATTTCACCTGCACCGGCGCGGCGCGCCGGGCGAGCGCCGTCATCCGTCCCGAATCGCCATAGCCGCCGAGATCGATGACGATATCGACCGCAAGCCTCCGGATCTCGCGGGCAAGCGCCGCATCGTCGAGCCTTCCCACCTCGTGCCATTCCGCGCAGGCGGCCCGGAAACGCCGCGCGAGCAGATCGGACACGCTCCGCTCAGCAAGCCCGATCAGCGCAAACTCCGCGCGGTCGAGCATCTCGAATCCCGCGATCGTGAGCCATCCCACGGGATGAACGCGCAGCGATCCCGAAAGCAGGCCGACCCGCAGCCGCCGGCCCGCGTCCGCCGGCATCGCGAACGCCCCACCCGCATCCGGCGCCTCCCCGCGCGGTAAAAGCGCGGCATAGGCGCGCGCGGCCTCCAGCAATTCCGCCCCGGTGATTCCGTCGCGATAAGGCAACGTGTTGCAGAGCGTGCGCCGCGGAAGCGCCGCATCGGGCGCCAGCGCGATCGCCTCGCGCACCAGCGCCTCGCCCTCTTCCTGCCGGCCGATCGATGTCGCGGCGGAGGCAAGATTGCACATCGGCACAACCGAGCTCCCATGCTCCGCGATCAGCGCGGCCAGCTCCTCATAGGCCTCCGCGTGCTGGTAGCGGCGCATCAATGCCGCGCCCAGCGTGTTGCGCAGATCCGGCCGCGCAGCCCCAAGCGCGATCGCCCGCCGCAGATTCGTTTCGCCCTCGGCAAGCCGCCCGGCATGAACGAGCCTCGCGCCCAGAAGCGCGAAAATCTCGCCGTTTTCGGGCGCCAGAACCGAAGCCGCCGCGAGCGTGTCGATCGCCTCCGCCTCGCGCCCCAGCACGCCAAGCAGCACCCCGCGCGCCGCAAGCGGCACGGCGTCGAGCGGGTCGCACGAAGCGGCCACATCGAGCCGCGCAAGCTCCGCCTCGCCGCTGCCGGCCGCGCACGCCGCCTCGATGCGATG
>JASHRV010000280.1 GCA_030037175.1 Acetobacteraceae bacterium | reverse complement strand
GTGAGCGGGTGCGATCTGGTCGGGATGGATCAGGTATTTGCCGCAGAACCCGTCTGCCGCCGCTGCCGCGGCCTCGGCCGCAAAGCTCTCGGGATCACGCAGGTTCGGAAAGGGCGTGTCGATGGCGGGCACGCCTGCGGCCGCCGCGGCGATCAGCGTGAGGGCGCGCGCCACACCCACCGGCTGCGCAAAGCCGCCGCCCGCGAGGCGCGGGCGAATCCCGAGACCGGCGGAAAGATCCTCGGCGCCGAAGGAGAGCGCAAGAAGCCGCGGCAGCCCGGGTCCGTAGCGCCCGAGCGCCTGCACCGAGGCGGCGGTCTCGGTGACCAGCGCGATGACGGCGATGGCGCTATGGGCAAGGTCGGCCGCCGTCTCAAACGCGCCGAGTCTCTGATCGAGCCTGAGAAGCGCCTCCGGCCCATCGCATTTCGGCAACAGAACGGCCGCCGGCCGGCGCGGCACCACCGCCGCAAGGTCCTCAAGGTGCCAGGGCGTTCCCTCGGGATTGACCCGTACAACCACGCCTGGCCGTGAAAGTCCTTGCAGCAGCGCCGCAACCCGTGCGCGCGCGGCCTCCTTCGCCGCCGGCGCCACCGCATCCTCGAGATCGAGAATGACGACATCTGCCTCGCCGGCGAGCGCTTTCGCAATCTTCCGCTCCGAATCACCGGGCGCGAAAAGGAGGCTGCGCAACCGCATTACGCCGTCCCGGCCGTTGCGGGCCGCCTCCGCATCAGCGCCGCGCGCTCGCAACTGGCGACGAGCGTGCCCGTCTGGTTGAACGCCTGGTGGCGGAAAGTAACGATGCCGGCATCGGGTCGCGAACGGCTCGGCCGCGCCGCGAGCACCGTGGTCTCGACGCGCAGGGTGTCGCCGGCAAATACCGGGGCCGGAAAGCGCACGTCGCTCATGCCGAGATTGGCAACGGTCGTGCCCTGGGTTGCGTTGTGCACGCTCATTCCGATCATCAGCCCGAGAGTAAAGAGCGAATTGACGAGCGGGCGACCGAATTCCGTTTGCTTCGCGTACTCGGCGTCGAGGTGCAATTTTTGCACGTTCATGGTCAGGGAACAGAAAAGCACATTGTCGGCTTCCGTGATCGTGCGCGTCCACTCGGCATCGATGATCCGACCCTCCGCGAGGTCCTCAAAAAACAGGCCCGCCATCCTTGAGATCTCCTCCCTTGTCGGAAAGCGCGGCGCAACCGGGTGCCGGTCGGCATTCTTGCGGCTGAGCGCGACCGGCGGTGCAAACCGCGCTACCGTTGAGCCACACGGTCCGTGAGGATCATGTCCGCAGCTTTTTCGGCGATCATAATCGTGGGCGCGTTGGTATTGCCCGATGTGATGGTGGGCATCACCGAAGCATCGGCGACGCGCAGGCCGCTCAGCCCATGCACGCGCAACCGCTCATCAACCACGGCCTGCGAATCACTTCCCATCCGGCAGGTGCCGACAGGATGGAAGATGGTAGTGCCGATATCTCCCGCCGCACGCACGAGGTCCGCATCGCTCTCGGCCGCGGGCCCGGGGCGGAATTCCTCCGGTTCGAAGCGGGCAAGCGCCTTTGCCACGGCGATCCGCCGCGTAAGCCGCATCGCCGCAACCGCAACCCGGCGATCAGCCGCGGTGGAGAGATAGTTGGGCCGGATTGCCGGTGCCTTCTCCGGTTCTCGCCCTTTCACATGCACCGACCCGCGGCTTTCCGGGCGAAGATTGCATACCGATGCGGTGAAAGCAGGAAAAGGGTGCAGCGGAGCATCGAAGCGATCGAGGCTGAGCGGCTGAACATGATATTCGAGATCAGGGGTCTCGCGTGATTCGTCGCTTCTTGTAAAGCAACCGAGCTGGCTCGGCGCCATCGTCAGCGGCCCGCGCCGGAAGAGGACATACTCCAGTCCCATGCCGATCCGCCCGAGCCGGCTGTTCGCACGCTCGTTCAGCGTCCGTGTACCGCGCACCTTATAGGCCATGCGGATCTGCAGATGATCCTGCAGATTTTCACCCACGCCGGGAAGCTCGTGCAGCACGTCAATTCCATGCTCCTTGAGCAGCGCCCCTTGTCCGATGCCGGAAAGCTCAAGTAAGTGCGGGGAGCCAATGGCTCCGGCGGCGAGTATTACCTCGCCCGCCTCGACCTCCTGGGCCATGCCCCGGCGTGCGAAGGCGACGCCCCTGACCCGCCTTCCCTCGAGCAGAATAGTCCGCGCCTCGGCGCCGGTGAAGACCGTGAGATTCGAACGGCCACGGGCTGGGTGAAGAAAAGCCTTGGCTGTATTCACCCGTATCCCGCGCCGCTGGTTGACCTGGAAATATCCGCAGCCCTCATTGTTGCCGCGATTGAAATCATCGGTCGGGGGAATGCCGACCTCGGCCGCCGCGGCGCGGAAAGCGTCGAGGATCTCCCAGGAAAGCCGCATCTCCTCGACCCGCCACTCGCCGCCCGCGCCATGTGCCTCGTCGGCGCCGCGTACTTGATCCTCGGAACGGCGGAAATAAGGCAGCACGTCATCCCATGACCAGCCGACATTGCCCAGCTGCCGCCAGTGATCGTAATCGCGCGCCTGGCCACGCATATAAATCATGCCGTTGATCGAGGAGCAGCCGCCCAGCACCCGCCCGCGTGGATAAGAGAGCACGCGGCCATTCAGCCCTGTTTCCGGCTCTGTCTTGAAACACCAATCCGTGCGCGGATTGTTTTGCGTGTAGAGATAACCAATCGGAACATGGATCCAGATATAGCTATCCCGCCCGCCAGCCTCGAGCAGAAGCACGGAAAGCCGCGCATCGGCAGACAGCCGGTTGGCGATCACACACCCGGCACTGCCGGCACCGATGATGACGTAATCGAACCGTGCGATCGACATTCGTTCCTCCCGTGGAGAGCCGGGCTGCTCTGTCTCCTCAAACACCTCCTCGGTGACGCAGCACGGCCGGTCAGCGCCGCCGCTTAACCGATGTTCCGCAGGAGAGAGCGGACCCCGAGTTTCTATCAGAACAGGCGGCCACCGTCCGGAACCTTGAAGTCCGGACGGATGAGCACGACAGCGCCGTCCTCGTCCGGCAGCCCGAGGGTAAGCACTTCCGAGACGAACGGGCCGATGCGGCGCGGCGGGAGGTTGACAACGGCGCAGACCTGTCGGCCGATCAGCCTATCGGGCACGTAATGTTCGGTGATCTGTGCGGATGATCTCCGGCGGCCGAAACTTTCTCCGAAGTCGATCACGAGTTTGAGGGCGGATTTGCGCGCTTCCGGAAACGGCGCGACCTCGACGACGGTGCCGACGCGAATCTCGACACGGTCGAAGTCCTCGATTGTGGCGCTCATGGCGGCATCCCAGAGTGGCAAGACGATCAGGCATCATGCCAGAGCTGGCTGCGTTGCCAATGGTCCGCGCCCATGCCAGCGTCACCATCGGACACGGGTGTGGAGAGGGGGAGCATGCGCGATTTCCATGTGGCGGGCCGGAGTCCCGTGTTCGCGACCAACGGCATGGCGGCGACCTCGATGCCGGGCTCGACACTTGCGGCGCTTGATATATTGCGCGCCGGCGGCAACGCGCTCGATGCGGCTATCGCCGCGGTGGCGGTTCAGTGCGTGATCGAGCCACAATCGACCGGGATCGGCGGCGATTGTTTCTGCCTTTATGCACCGGCCGGCAAGGGCGAGGTCGTGGCCTTGAACGGCTCAGGCCGGGCACCCGCGGCTGCGAGCATTGACTGGTTTGAAAGCCGCAGGTTGCGGGCGATCGAGAACATCTCTGCCCACAGCGTGACCGTGCCCGGGGCTGTTTCGGCGTGGGAAACGCTGCTCGCAAAGTACGGCACCAAGGATCTCGACGAGCTTCTGCAGCCGGCAATCCGGTACGCCGAGGAAGGTTTCGTGATCCATCCTCGTGTTGCCTTCGACTGGGCGCTGCTCGAAGGCAAGCTCCGCAAGAATGGGGCCGACATGTTTCTTCCGCATGGTCGCGCGCCGGTTGCCGGCGAACGGTTCGTGCAGCCGAATCTGGCGGCGAGCCTGCGCGCGATCGCAAAAGACGGTGCCCGCGCCTTTTACGAAGGACCGATCGCCGCCGATATGGTGGCAACGCTCAGGAAGTGCGGCGGCCTCCACACGGAGGCGGATTTCGCCGCCGGGCGAACCGCGGCCGAGTTCGTGCCGCCGATCAACAGCACCTGGCGCGGCTTCGAGGTATGGGAGTGCCCACCGAACGGCCCCGGGCTGCTGGTGCTCATGTTGCTCGGCATCCTCGGTGGGATGCCGAGCGCGCCCGAAGGACCGATGAGCGCGCTTCGCCTGCATCGGCATGTCGAGGCGGCGCGCCTCGTCTATCGCGATCGCGACGCGTTTCTCGCCGACCCGGCGCAAGTCCCTGTGCCGGTCGGGCATCTGATGAACCCTGACTATCTCGCAGACCTGCGGGCGCTGATCAACGACGAGCGGACGATCCACGCGCTTCCGCCCGCAGGTGCGGCAGCGATGCCAGTGCACGCGGATACGGTTTACCTCTGCGTCGTCGATCGCGACGGCAATGTGGCGAGCTTCATCAACTCTCTCTTCCAGGGCTTCGGAAGCGGCATCCTCGCCGAGAGATCGGGGATCATGCTTCAGAACCGCGGCTTCGGCTTCAATCTCGAACGGGGACATCCGAACTGCATCGCCTCCAGGAAACGGCCGATGCACACCATCATCCCCGGCATGCTGACCAAAGGGGGGGAGGCGGTTATGCCATTCGGTGTGATGGGCGGGCACTTCCAGCCGATGGGCCAGACGCTTTTCCTCACCAACTTCCTCGAATAC
>JASHRV010000279.1 GCA_030037175.1 Acetobacteraceae bacterium | reverse complement strand
TGCCTGCGGTGCTGGCGGGACGCGATCTCAGGCGGCCCGATGAGGCGGGGCCGCGGCCGCGCGGGCTCGGCGTGCGGCTCGCGGTGCTGGCGGCTTCGTTCACGGGGCGCGTGTGAGGAAGAATTAGTTTCGATACAGAAACAATTTCCGACGGGAGGGGCGGTTTGAGAAACCGCGATCTGCCTCTAAGAGACCGTTTGAGAATGCGGCTCCCGGTGAGTCGGAGGCGCCGCAGGCGCCGGACGACCACCGCAGCAGCATCATCGAACGATCTCTGAGGTCCGCCCGCACCGCGTTGGAGGAAAAGGAACATGCCGCGACTGGCCGCCAATCTCAGCATGATGTTCAACGAGGTGCCCTTTCTCGACCGCTTCGAGCGGGCCGCCAAGGCCGGCTTCACCGCCGTCGAATATCTCTTTCCCTACGAGTTTCTCGCCCCTGATATCGCGGCAAGGCTCAAGGCGAACGGGCTCGCCCAGGTGCTGTTCAACGGTCCGCCGGGCAACTGGGCGGCGGGCGAGCGGGGGCTCGCGGCGATTCCGGGCCGCGAGGCCGAGTTCCGCGAGGGATTTTCCCGTGCGCTCGATTATGCGGCAGCCCTCGGCTGCCCCCGGGTGCATGTCATGGCCGGGATCCTGCCCCCGGGGGTGGCGCATCTGACCGCCGCCAGCGTCTATGCGGCGAACCTTGCCTGGGCGGGCGAGCAGGCGGGCAGGGCGGGAGTGAAGGTGCTGCTCGAGCCGATCAACCACCATGACATGCCGGGCTATTTCCTCAACACGACGCGGCAGGCGGCCGAGATCATCGCCGGGATCGGGGGCGAGAACATCGCGTTGCAGTTCGACATCTATCACTGCCAGATCACCGAGGGTGACGTGACGCGGCGGATGGCCGCACTTCTGCCGCTGATCGCGCACATGCAGATCGCCGACGTGCCGGAGCGGCACGAGCCGGGCACCGGCGAGATCGGCTGGGAGTTCGTCTTCAAGCGCATCGATGCCCTGGGCTATTCGGGCTATGTCGGTTGCGAGTACCGGCCCGCGGGCGAGACCGAGGCCGGGCTTGGCTGGCGCGCCCGGTTTGGAATCTGAGATTTGCTCGGCGTCTGAGAGCGGAAAAAGGGAGAGAGGGCGATGCGGATCGGATGGATTGGCCTTGGCATCATGGGGCGGCCGATGGCGCTGAACCTTGCCAAGGCCGGGCACGCGCTGATCGTTCCGGACCGCAAGAGCCTGGATGCCGAGATGCGGGCGGGGGCGACGGTGGTCGCGGACGCGAAGAGTGTTGCCGCAGGCGCCGAGGTGGTGATCCTGATGGTGCCCGACACCCCCGATGTGGGTGAGGTTCTGTTCGGGCCGGCCGGTGTGGCCGAGGGGCTGAAACCGGGGACGCTGGTGATCGACATGTCCTCGATCAGCCCGATCGCGACGGCGGATTTCGCAGCGCGCATCAAGGAGCGCGGTTGCGATTATCTCGATGCGCCGGTCTCGGGCGGCGAGATGGGCGCCAAGCAGGCGAGCCTCACGATCATGGTGGGCGGGCCGAAGGCGGCCTTCGAGCGGGCACTGCCCCTCTTTCAGCTCATGGGCAAGACGATCACCCATGTCGGCGAGAGGAACGGGGCGGGGCAGATCTGCAAGGTCGCCAACCAGATCATCGTCGCCTGCAACATCCAGGCGGCGGCCGAGGCGCTGGTGTTCGCCGCCAAGGCCGGGGCCGATCCGGCCACGGTGCGCAAGGCGATCCTGGGCGGCTTCGCGGGCTCGCGGGTGCTCGAGGTGCATGGCGAGCGGATGCTGACGCGGGCCTTCGCGCCGGGCTTTCGCATCCGGCTGCATGAGAAGGATCTCTCCCTGGCGCTCGGGGCTGCGCGCGAGCTCGGACTCGCGCTGCCGAACACCGCGCTCGCCCAGCAGATGTTCCAGGCGGCGGCGGCGAACGGGCAGGCGGAGTCCGACCATTCGGCCCTCGTGACCGCGGTCGAGCTGCTGGCTGATCAGAGGCTCGGTGGTTAACGTTTTGGGCGAGTAAGTTTCTGCTGTCCCGGAATCACAAAATCTGGGACATCGGATCGGTTTCTGATATCAGGGCGGGGGCAGTGGCGAATCACGCTCGGCCACGGCGGGGGCAGGCCGGGTTGCAACCGGGCGGCAAGGGAAACCATGCGATTCAACGAAATCGGTCAGCAATTGCGCGCATTCCGGCTCGAATCGGGCCTTCGGGCGGAGGAAGTGGCGGCACGGCTTGGCGTGTCGCGGGCAGCCCTCTACCGCTACGAGAAGGGCGAGGTCATCAAGCTCGACACGGTCAAGCGGCTGGCCGAGCTGCTCAAGATCTCTCCGCTTTCGCTGCTTGGGATCGGAATCGAGTACTACACCCGCATGGCGGCGTTCGTGGAGCGCCTGCGGCAGATCGAGGAGACCGCCGATCAGCTCCTCCAGCTGGAGGGGTCGCTCTGCTACCTGACCACCTCCGACGCCTATGACGCGGCGCTGCGCGAGGTCTTCGAGGCGGTGGCCGAGCGGGCGCCGGCGCCGGGGGGTGCAGGCGTCCGCGCCGCCTCCGAGCAGGTGACGAGCATTCTCGCGCAGCGCAAGCGGGCCTATGCCGCGCGGCGGCCGACCGTGATCGCGCTGCTTTTCGCCTCCTCGGTCGAGCGGTTCCTGAGCGCCGGCATCGCGGGCTCGGTCAGCCTGCCGGAGCGGCTGCGCAAGCATTGCCGCGAGATCGCGGCGACCGAGATCGATCGCATCATCTCGATGATGGAGACCGAGCCGATGGGCGTGCAGTTTGGCCTGCTTTCCGGGTCGGAGCCGAGCGGGGCCTTCAGCATCCTGCGCATGCGCGAGCGGATGGCGCTTTCGCTCAATCCCTTCCGCCTGGACACGCACCCCGCCGAGCAGACGGGGGTGGCGATGATCACCCATTCGGACGAGGCGGTGGGCGCGCACCAGCGGATCGCCGAGGCGCTTTGGCAGGATGCCCTGAAGGGGCCGGCCGCGGCGGCCCGGATGCGCGAGCTTCTCGCGGCCGCGCGCTGAGACGGGACGAGGCGATCGCCGCTTCCGCCGGTCAGGCTGGAAGGGCGGGCGCGGAAGCGGGCGCCGTTCCGGTCGCCATGGTGCTGCCGCCACGGGGGGATTTCTCGCCTGAGGCGGCTGGGGCGATCGGGATCATCGTTCATCGCCTCGCCCGCGCGAGCGGGCCGGGATTCGCGCCGGTGGTGGTGGGGCCCGCTTCACCGTTCCCGCCCTATGCGGATGTGGCTTTCGCGCCGGTCGGCGCCGGCTGGTGGCCGCCGGGGCCGAATGCCTGGCGTTACGGGCATCAGGTGCGGCGGCGGCTCCGCGGGCTGGCGCCGGCGCTGATCGAGGTGCACAACCGCCCGGATGTCGCCCTTTTTCTGGCCGAGCGGTGTGCGGGGACGCCGGTCGCGCTGTTCCTCCACAATGATCCGCGGGAGATGCGGGCTGCGCGGACGCTCGCGGAGCGACGGCGTCTGCTCGCGCGGTTGGCGGGGGTGGTGACGGTGTCCGCGTTCCTGCGCCGGCGGCTCATCGAGGGGATCGAGGATGCGTCCGGCGTGGCCGTGCTGCCGAACCCGATCGAAGACGCTGCCGGGGTGTCGGCGGCGCCCGCGGGTGGGCGCGAGAGAGTGCTGCTGTTCGCCGGGCGCGTGGTGCGGGACAAGGGGGCCGATGGTTTCGTGGCCGCTGCGGCGGAGGCGCTTGGACGGCTGCCGGGCTGGCGGGCGGAGATGTTCGGCGCCGACCGCTTCGGCCCTGGTTCGCCCGAGAATGCCTATCTGCGCGCGCTGCAGCGCCGGGCGGCGGCGGCGGGCATCACCATGCACGGCTATCGGCCGCACGCGGAGGTGCTGGCGGCGATGGCGCGGGCCGCGATCGTCGTCGTGCCGAGCCGCTGGGAGGAGCCGTTCGGGCTGACGGCGCTCGAGGCGCTGGCGGCGGGCGCAGCGCTGATCGCCTCTCCGCGCGGGGCGCTGCCCGAGGTGGCAGGCGAGGCGGCGCGCTATGCCGACCCTGACGAGCCCGGCGCGCTTGCGGCCGCCATGGTGGCGCTTGCCGGCGATCCGGCAGCGCAAGCGGCGCTTGGCGCTGCCGGAGTGGCGCGGGCGCGGATGTTCGATGTGGCGCATGTCGCGGCCCGGCTCGATGCGCTGCGTCGGGAAATTCTGGGTCGGGAAAATCATCGGTCATGAAGCTGGTATTATGAGGCTGACGCGTCTGGCGGGGGGGCTCGCGCTGGCGGCGACCCTGATCCTGCCGCTTTTTCTTCTCTACGGGCGGGCGGTCGCGGAAGTGATGATCGCGATCACCGATATCTGCTTCCTCGCGCGCTCGGCGGCGGAGGGGCAGTGGGGTTGGCTGCGCAGCTTGTGGCTGCGCATCGGGCTCGCCTGGTGGGCATGGCTGGTGATCTGCTCGCTGCCGTTCGCGCCTTTCGCCAATGACGGGATGCGCCCGCTTGGCGAGGCTTTGGCAACGGTGCGGTTTCTGGTTTTCATCGCCGCCCTCGAGCATTTCGTGCTGACGGCGCCGGCCGCGCGGCGATGGCTTTCGCGCTCGCTCGCCCTTGCGTTCCTCTGGATCGGCGTCGAATCGCTGCAGCAATATTTCACCGGCCGCAACATCTTCGGCCACCCGATCAACGGCGACGGGGAGCTCACCGGCCCGTTCGACAAGGCGCGCGCGGGCCCGCCTTTCTCGCGCCTCTTCTTCCCGCTGGTGCTGCCGCCGGTGGACCGGCTGCTCGTGCGCGCCGGCATCCTCATGCGCGCGGCGGGAGTGGCGGTGATGCTTGCGGCAGTCGCGGTGCAGGTGTTGATCGGCCAGCGCATGCCTGTGCTGCTGATGGGGCTTGGCCTCTTCGTCACCTTCCTCCTGATGCGCCGGCTGCGCGTGCTGATGGTGGTCTGCGCGGTCGGCGCGGTTGCCCTGGTTGGCGCGGCGGCGGTGATCCGCCCCCCTGCCTATTACCGCCTGGTCGAGAAATTCACCCGCCAGATGAGCCATTTCCGAGAGAGCCCCTATGGCGAGCTCTATGTGCGCTCGGCGGTGATGGCGAAGGAGAACCTGCTTCTCGGCCGCGGCTTCGACGGCTATCGCGACAATTGCCGAGAGCCGCGCTATTTCCACGACCTCACCTTCATTTTCACCGGCCACGACCGGCCCGGCTATGTCTCGAAAGGGGCTTCCGTCTGCAACGAGGAGCCGGGCAATTTCTACCTCCAGGCGGCGACGGATTCCGGGATTCCCGGGCTGCTTCTCTATGTTTCCCTGGGGCTCGCGTGGCTGGTGGCGCTTGGACGAGGGCTCGGCGGAGGCGAGCCCGATCCGACCCGGGTCGGGCTCTTCGTGGCCGCGCTGATCTTCCTCTGGCCGCTCGCCTCGACCTCGAGCTATCTCGACATGCCGATGAGCGGCTGGTCCTTCCTGCTGATCGGCTGGGGGCTCGCGGAAGCCCGCGCCATTGTCCGGCCGCGGGCGGAGCCGGGTGGTTGATAGGGGTGGGGCACCCTATATTGCCGCCCATAGTCCGCCCCATTGCACCCCACCGCCCACTGGGGGCAAATCCAACGGAGAGAACATGATGGCTGAACCGGCCGCTCCTGGCTCCGCGTCCGCGCCAGGGTCTCTGCCTGTGCCCGTGACCGTGCTGACCGGGTATCTCGGCGCCGGCAAGACGACGCTGCTCAACCGCATCCTGACCGAGCGGCACGGCCGCCGCTATGCCGTGGTGATCAACGAGTTCGGGGAGCTCGGCGTGGATAACGACCTCGTCGTCGAGAGCGACGAGGAAGTGTTCGAGATGAACAATGGCTGCATCTGCTGCACCGTGCGGGGCGATCTCATCCGCATCGTTGGCGGGCTGATGAAGCGGCGCGACAAGTTCGACGGCATCATCATCGAGACGACGGGGCTCGCCAATCCCGCGCCGGTGGCGCAGACTTTCTTCGTCGATGAGGGCGTGCGGCAGAAGACCCGGCTCGATGCGATCGTCACGGTGGTGGATGCGAAGCATCTGCCGGGGCGGCTCGAGGACAGCCACGAGGCCGCCGATCAGATCGCCTTCGCGGACGTGATCGTGCTCAACAAGACCGACCTCGTGAGCGCGGAAGAGCTGGAGGCGGTCGAGGAGCGGATTCGCGGGATCAACCGGTTCGCGCGCATTCACCGCACCGAGCGCGCGGCGCTGCCGATCACGGATGTGCTCGATCAGAGCGCCTTCGATCTCGATCGGGTGCTGGCGGAGGTGCCGGACTTCCTCACCGAGGATGCGCACGAGCACAATGACGATGTGACCTCGGTGAGCTTCGAGCTCGAGAAGCCGATCGATCCCGAGCGGTTCAATGCCTGGATCAGCGTCCTGCTCGCGGAGAAGGGGCAGGATCTGCTGCGCACCAAGGGCATCCTCAGCCACGCGGGCGAGGATCGCCGCTTCGCCTTTCAGGCCGTGCACATGATAGCGGATGGGGGCTTCATCGGGCCGTGGAGGGAGGGTGAGCCGCGCACGAGCCGGCTCGTCTTCATCGGCCGCAACCTCAACCGCCCGCAGCTTCGCCGCGGCTTCGAATCCTGCCAGGCCGGCTGAGCCGCCTTCGGCCATGGGCGAGAGCGCGACCGCTGACGCATTGCTGAGCACGCGCGGGGAAAGCCGCGCGCTCGAGGCCTTCGTCGTCGCGGCCGCGTTCGAGCGCGGCGGACGTTTCTGCGCCTTTGCGCTGGGCGACGGGACGCTCAGCATTGTCGAGCCCGCGGCAAAGTCCGAATGGAGAAGCGTTGCCGTCCATGAGGGCGCGGTGCTGGCGCTGGTGCCGGACGTGACGCCGGGCGCCTTCCTGAGCGGCGGTGATGACGGCGCCTTCCGCCGCACCACGGCAGGCGGCGCGGCGGCGGACATTGCACGCTTCGGCGCGCGCTGGGTTGAGCACGCGGCGAGTTACGCGGGCGCGAAGGATACAGGGCTCAGCGCCGTTTCCGTAAGCAGGAACGTGCATCTTTTCGATGCTGCCGGAGCGAGGCTGAAAACGTTCGAGCACAAATCCACGGTGAGCGGCATCGCTTTCGACGCGAAGGGAAAGAGGATTGCCGCGAGCCACTATAACGGCGTCTCGCTGTGGTTCGTGGCGGCGAAGGATGCGAGCCCGCGCGAGCTCGAATGGAAGGGAAGCCATATCGCGGTTGCGGTTCATCCGGACGGCGACGCGGTGGTGACGGCGATGCAGGAAAATGCGCTGCATGGCTGGCGGCTTTCGGACGGCCAGCACATGCGCATGAGCGGCTACCCTGCCAAGGCCGAATCGCTGTCCTTCTCGCGGCGGGGGAAGTGGCTCGCGAGCAGCGGCGCGGATGCGATCATCCTCTGGCCGTTCTTCGGCGGCGGGCCGATGGGCAAGGCGCCGCTTGAGCTTGCCGGCGGCGACGGTGTGCTCTGCACCCGTGTCGCCTGCCATCCCACGCACGACGCTGTGGCGGGCGGGTTTGCCGATGGGCTCGTGGTGCTGGCCGATATTGATTCCGGGCGCGTGCTGCCGGTGGCGGCGCCCGGGCGTGGCACGGTCAGCGCGCTTGTCTGGAACGCGGACGGCACGCGGCTTGCCTTCGGCACCGAGAGCGGATTCGCGGCGATCGTCGATTTCGCGAAGAAGTGAGAGGGCTCTGCCCTTGCAACCCGGCTGGGGCCTTGAGGCCCCGGCCCGCCGAAGCGCTGCGCGGCAATGGTTGGGGGGTCCACGGCCCCATTCTTGAACCCTTGGCCCCTGGCGGCGGCAAAGCCCCTGCTTGAGAGAATCAGATCAAATGCTTGCGTCGGGACGGGGGCGGGAACCGTCGGTGAAGCGCGAGAAGCGGAAGGGCGTTGGATCGACGATCGGGCTTTCGCCGGTTGCGAGCTGGGCGGCGAGGCGTCCGGCCGCGGGGCCGATGCCGAAGCCGTGGCCTGAGAAGCCGGTCGCGATCACGAAGCCGGAGACGCTGTCTACGGGAGAGATGACCGGCACCACGTCCGGCGTGACGTCGATCATGCCGGCCCATTGCTGCACGACGCGGGCCCCTGCAAACGCGGGGAAGCGCTTCTTGAGCGCGCCGAGCGCCTCGTCGTTGAACGAGGTGACCGGCTCTGGGTCGAGCGTGCGCACGGATTCGAACGGGGAGGTTTCCGCCGGGTTCCAGCGTCGCGGCGTTTGCCATTCCTCGATGAAGCGGCGGCCGAGACGGAGCCTGAACGAACGGCGCTCGAGGCGGAAGACGGGCAGGAAATCGCCGAAGAAGCGGAAGCTGTCCGGCACGATCTCGGCCACGCCAGAGGAGAGCTTGGAGATCGTGTAGCCGCCGTCGAGGCGTTTGCGGAAGGCGAAGTCGGCGCTGGAGGCGGCCGTCTCGGGCGGGCCTTCGAGCGGGGCGGTGCGCATCACCGAGGAGCGGACCTTGAGCTGCGGCAGGCGGAGCCCGAGATTGCCGCAGAAAAGGCGCGACCAGGCGCCGCCGGCGAGGATCACGGCATCGCAGACGATGCGGCCCTTTTCGGTCAGCGCGGCGGTGACGCGGCTGCCTTCGGTTTCGACGCCGCGGACGGCGCAATTGGTGAGCACGCTCGCGCCGAGCTTGCGTGCCGCGGCCGCGATCGCGGGTGCCGCCTTTTGCGGCTCCGCGCGGCCGTCGCTCGGCGTGAAGAGGCCCGCCTTGTATGGGCGGCTGGCGCCCGGCATCAGCGCGGCCACCTCGTCCGAGGAGATCATGCGCGTGTCGAGCTGGTACTGGCGCGCATGCTCGAGCCAGGCTTCGCGCCGCGCGATTTCGGCGTCCGTATCGCAGAGATAGAGGATCCCTGTGGTACGGAATCCGGTCTCTGCGCCGACCATTTCGTTCATCTCGCGCCAGAGCCTGAGGCTTTCGATGATCAGCGGCAGCTCGCGCGGATCGCGCCCCATCTTGCGGCACCAGCCCCAATTGCGGCTCGACTGCTCGCCGCCGATCACGCCTTTTTCGCAGAGGACGACGGGGATGCCCTGGCGGGCGAGGAAGAAGGCGGCGGAACTGCCGATGATGCCGCCGCCGATGACGACGACGCCGGTGCGCGCGGGCGGCGCATCATCGGAAGCAACGGGATCTGTGGGGGGGCCCATGGGCACTCGCGAAGGGACGAAAGCGCGGAGGCTCGGCGAATGAAGCGCCGGTGTCAATTGCCGGCACGCAACTTTCGCCGAGATGTCGGGTTGCCCTGCACGTCCCCCCGGCGTTAGGCTGGAAAAATGGAGCCTCGGATTGCGTGCAGACGTGTCGGCACGTGCCGCGCAAGAGAGGTTCCGCAAGAAGAGTTCTCGGGGACCTTCCCGCCTTGCATGCGCGGGAGAGGCAGGCGGCGGGAGAGTGCGAATGACGCAATATGGCAGCCATATTTCGGCGCGGCGGGGTTTGACGCGCCGCTCGGTTTTCGGCCTCGGCGCAGCAGGTGCTGCCGCAGCGCTCGGATTGAGGCCGGCTTTCGCCGCCAATGCCGCCCCGCCCTCGGCGCCAAGCGGGCAGGTGATCATCGGCTTCTCGCAGGAGCCGACCGTGTTCAACCCGCTGATGCCGCATATCGAGGTTGATCAGGGCGTGCACTGGAACATTTTCAGCCCGCTCTGGCTGCCTAACGCGAGCGGCGATTTCGTGCCCGAGCTCGCGGTCGAGGTGCCGACGATCGAGAATGGCGGCATTTCCGAGGACGGGCTCACCTGGAAGGTGAAGCTCCGCCCCGATGTGAAATGGCATGACGGCGCGCCGTTCACCGCCGATGACGTGAAGTTCACCTTCGATCTCACCAACGATCCGAAATTCCGTTCCTGGCTGCGCACCGGCTTCAACCTGATCGAGGATATCACGGTCGAGAGCCCGACCGAGATTTCCTGGAAGATGACGAAGCCTTTCTCGCCCTTCGTAGCACTTCTCTCCTGGACGTTCATCGTTCCGAGCCACATCCTTGCCAAGACGTCTGATCCGAACACCGCCCCGTTCAACAATGCGCCGGTGGGCACGGGTCCTTTCATGTGGAAGGAGCGGGTGCCGGGCGATCACATCACGCTCGTCGCCAATCCGCACTATTTCGGCAAGGGGCCCTATCTCGAGACGGTTGTCTTCAAATACATCCCCGATCTCACGGTGATGTTCACGCAGTTTCAGACCGGCGCGATCGATTACACCGGGCTGCAGGGAATCACTGCGGATCACTACGCCGAAGCGAAGAAGCTCAAGGACCGCAACATCGTTGTCGGGCCCGCGCCGTTCTGCGAGAGCATCACGCTCAATCTTTCGCGGCCGGTGTTCCAGGAGCGCGCGGTGCGCGAGGCGCTCTATACCGCGATGGACAACAAGTCGGTCATCGACCAGGTGTATTATGGCCTGGTAAGCCCGACCTCGACCTTCCTGCCGCGGCAGTCCTGGGCGACGAACCCGAATCTGCCGCCGCATGTCTATGATCCGGCCAAGGCCAAGGCGATGCTCGATGCGGCCGGCTGGAAGCCGGGCGCCGGCGGCATCCGCGAGAAGAACGGCATGCGGCTTGCCTTCCTCAACTCGACCACCGCGGGCAACCATGTGCGTGAGACGGCGCAGCAGCTTCTGCAGCAGAACTGGGCGGATATCGGCGTCGAGATGACGATCAAGAACATGCCGCCGGCGGTGATCTGGGGCGACTATTTCAATCTGTCGCACTATGATTCGGTGATGGTCGCCGAGGACATGATGTATGGCGGCGATCCGGACGTGACGACCTATTTCAGCAGCAAGGCGATTCCGGCCAAGGGCGGCGCCGGCCAGAACACGATGGAGTACGTCAATCCCGAGGTGGACAAGCTTCTGGCGGAGGGGGTTGAGACCTTCGATCGCGCCAAGCGCCAGCAGATCTACTGGAAGATGGAAGCGATCATCCGCCATGATCTGCCGCAGCTGCCCATCTCCCAGTGGGTGACGATCGAAGGCACGAAGCAGGGGCTGATCGGCTATCAGCCGAGCATCTACAGCTCCTGCAATACCTGGAACGTGAAGGACTGGTATTGGGCGACCAGCTGAGGGGCGGCGCGCGGACGGAACGCGCGCAGAACGATCGGGCGGGATGACCTTCACCGCGGTGGCGCGCTGTCCCCGGACGGGGATGCTCGGCGTCGCGATGGCGACGCGGGCGGTGGCGGTCGGCAGCCGCTGCCCGGTCGTCGTGCCGGGATATGGTGCGGCCTCGGTGCAGCTCATCGCCGATCCACGCCAGACACAGCTCTGCGGCCGGCTGCTCGCGCTTGGCTATTCGGCGCCGAAAGTGCTGGCCGAGCTTCGCGCGAGCGATCCCCATATCGGCCGGCGCCAGATCGGTATCGTCGACAGCTACGGCAATGCGGCCGCGTTTAGCGGCGAAACCAAGGGCGGCTATAGCGGGCATGTGCTCGGGCGGCAGTTCGTGGCGATGGGCAATGCCGTCGTCTCGGCGGGTGTCGTCGAGGCGATCGCCGCGAGCCTTGAGGCGGGCCCAGGGGCAAGCGAAGGCGCGGATCTTTGCGACCGGCTGATTGCCGCCGTGGAGGCGGGCGCACAAGCCGGCGGCCAGGCGGAGGGTCAGAGATCTGCCGCGATTCTCGTCTTCGACACGGAGCCTTTCGCGCATCTCGATCTCCGCGTCGATCTGCATGACGATCCGGTGGCAGAGCTGCGCCGCATCTATGACCGGCTGAAGCCGCTGATCCCCTATTTCCGGCAGCGGCCCTACGATCCGGCCATCGCGCGCGACGACCACTGGCTCGCGGCTCGCGAGCGCGCGGTCCAGGCTTTCGAGGCGCATCTTCCGTCGTGACGGGGTTTCTCTTTCGCCGCCTTGTCCAGAGCATCGTGCTGCTGTGGCTCGTTTCGATCATCGGCTTCGCGGTGGTGCATCTCGCTCCGGGCGGGCCGCTCGCGCAGTTCACGCTGGCGCCGGGAATGACCCAGGCCGAGCTGCATCGCATCGCCCATCAGATGGGGCTCGATCGGCCGCTGCCGGTGCAGTACTGGGAATGGCTGCGGCGGATGCTCGTGGGCAACTGGGGTCGCTCGTATCAGGACAATGAGCCGGTGCTCTGGGTGATCGGCGCGCGCCTGCCGGCGACGCTCGAGCTGATGATCGCCTCGACGCTGATCGCCGTTCTGCTCGGCACCTGGGTCGGCGTGATGGGGGCGGTGCGCCGCTATTCGGTGTTCGACCAGCTGGCGACGGTGGGTGCGATGATCGGGCTTTCGATCCCGACCTTCTGGTTCGGCCTCGTCGTGATCTACATCTTCTCGGTGCTGCTCGGCTGGCTGCCGCCGGGCAATCTGCACACGATCGGCGACAATTCCTTCCTCGATTATGTCTGGCATTTGATCGCGCCGGCGATGGTGCTGGCGCTCGTTACGGTTGCGATCTGGAGCCGCTATATGCGCTCCTCCATGCTCAACGTGATCAATCAGGACTTCGTCCGCACCGCGCGGGCCAAGGGATTGCCGGAGCGCGTCGTGCTGATGCGCCATGCGCTGCGCAACGCGCTTCTGCCGATGATCGCGATCGCCGGGCTCCAGCTTCCGAGCCTGCTCGGCGGCGCGCTGGTGACGGAGACGGTGTTCACCTGGCCCGGGATGGGGCGGCTTTTCCTCGATGCCATCGGCTATCGGGACTATCCAGTGCTGATGGGAATTCTGATGCTCTCGGCGGTGATGGTGATCGCGAGCAACCTTGCCGCCGATCTTCTCTACGCGGCGGCGGACCCGCGCATCCGCCTGCAATGAGCGCGGTTGCGGGCGCTTCGGTCGCGGTGGATGCCGGGGCCCGGCCCGGGCGGCAGGCGCTCCGGCGCTTTCTTCGCCACCGGCTCGCGGTGTTCGGGCTTACGACCGTTCTGGCGCTGGTGCTTGCCTGCGCGTTCGGGCCCGATGTCATCCCCTACGGGCCGCTGCACATCGATTTCCGGGCGAGGTTCGCGCCCCCCTTCGCCGGGCCGCACATTCTCGGCGCCGATCAGCTCGGGCGGGATCTGCTCGTGCGGCTGCTGATGGCCGGGCGCGTCTCGCTCACCATCGGCTTCGCGGCGATGCTGATCAGCACCGCGGCGGGCACGCTCATCGGCGCGGTCGCCGGCTATTTCGGCGGCTGGATCGGCGCGGCGCTGATGCGCTTCGTCGATGCCGTGCTCTGCTTCCCCCAGATCTTTCTGCTGCTGGCGCTTGCCGCCTTCATCACGCCGAACCTGCTCACGATCACGCTGGTGATCGCGGCCACCGCCTGGATGGAGGTGGCGCGGGTGGTGGAGGCGGAGATGAAGAGCCTGCGCGAGCGCGACTTCGCGCTGGCCGCCGAGGTGCTGGGCGCGGCCGACGGGTTCATCATTTTCCGCGAGCTGCTGCCCAACGCGATGGCGCCGATCATCGTCGCCGCGACGCTCAATGTCGCACGCGCGATCCTGCTCGAGGCCTATGTGAGCTTCCTCGGCTACGGCATCCAGCCGCCGACGCCGAGCTGGGGCAACATGCTCAACAACGCGCAGGAATATCTCGTCTCGGCCCCGTGGCTTGCGATCTTTCCCGGGGTGATGATCACGCTCGCCGTCACCGGGTTCAATTTCGTGGGCGATGGGCTGCGCGACGCCCTCGACCCGAGGCTCGACCGGGGGTGAGCGGCGCGGGCGAGCCGGTTCTCGAGGTGAGCGAGCTTGCGGTGCGCTTCGCGAGCACGGGCGGAGAAGTGGCGGCGGTCAACGGCGTCTCCTTCGCGATCGGGCGGGGCGAGACGCTGGCGCTGGTGGGTGAATCGGGCTCGGGGAAA
Organism: Acetobacteraceae bacterium; assembly: GCA_030037175.1. Lineage (GTDB taxonomy): Bacteria > Pseudomonadota > Alphaproteobacteria > Acetobacterales > Acetobacteraceae > JAKAWQ01. The sequence continues at coordinate 9,205 of JASHRV010000279.1, read as the reverse complement.
AGCGTCACCAGCCTTGCGGTCATGCGCCTGCTGCCGGGCGCTCCAGCCTGCCGGGTGAGCGGAGCGGTGCGGCTCGCGGAGCCCGACGGAAAAAGCCGGGAGCTGCTCGGCCTGCCGGCGGAAGCGATGTGCCGGGTGCGCGGGGACCGCGTCTCGATGATCTTCCAGGAGCCGATGACCTCGCTCAATCCGGTGGTTGCGGTGGGCGAGCAGATCGCCGAGGCGATCCGCTTCCACCGTGGCGCGGGGCGGCGGGAGGCGCTGGCGGCGGCCGAGGCGCTGATGGAGCGGGTCGGGATTCCCGAGCCGCGCAAGCGGCTGGCGAGCTACCCGCACCATCTCTCCGGCGGGCAGCGCCAGCGGGTGATGATCGCCATGGCGCTCGCCTGCGACCCCGAGGTGCTGATCGCCGACGAGCCGACCACGGCGCTCGACGTGACGGTGCAGGCGCAGATCCTCGACCTCCTGAAGCGGCTGCAGGAGCGCACCGGGATGGCGATCCTGTTCATCACCCACAATCTCGGCGTGGTGGCGGAGGTCGCGGACCGGGTGCTGGTGATGTACGCCGGGCGGGTGGTGGAGGAAGCGCCGGTCGGGCCGATCTTCCGCCGCCCGCCGATGCCCTACACCGCCGGGCTGATCGCCTCGGTGCCGAGGCTGCCCACTAAGCGGGCCATCCCGATATCCGTTGAGAAGGAGGGGAAGCGGCGGCTCGTGGCGATTCGGGGCAATGTGCCCGATCCGCTGCATCTACCGCCCGGCTGCTCCTTCGCGCCACGCTGCGAACGCGCGGAGCCCGGGCTTTGCGATCGGGACGTGCCTTCGGTCGAGGAGGCCGCGCCAGGCCATCGCGTGCGCTGCGTCCGCTGGCGGGAGCTCGCGGGGAGCGCGGCCTGAATGGAGGATGGGGCTCCGCTCCTCGCGGTGGAGGGGCTTCGGAAATGGTTCCCGCTCGGCGGCGGCCTTTCCGCCCGCTGGTCCGAGACCGTGAAGGCGGTGGACGGGGTCTCCTTCACGATCGGCGCAGGGGAGGTGCTGGGTCTTGTGGGTGAATCGGGCTCCGGCAAGACCACGCTCGGGCGGACGGTGATCCGCCTCGCGGAGCCGACCGGCGGGGCGATTCGCTTCGCCGGGCGCGACATCACCCATCTCTCGCGCCGCGCGCTGCGCCCGATCCGCCGCCGCATGCAGCTGATTTTCCAGGACCCCTTCGCCTCGCTCAATCCGCGAATGACGATCGGGCGCATCCTTGCCACGCCGCTGATGATCCATCGCCGCGAGCTCGGCCGGCGCGCGCGGGAGGAAAAGGTGGCGGAGGCGTTGGAGCTGGTCGGCCTTTCCGCCCGCTTCGCCGGGCGCTATCCGCACGAATTCTCGGGCGGGCAGCGCCAGCGCGTGGGCATTGCCCGCGCGCTCATCCTGGGCCCGGAGTTCCTCGTCGCCGACGAGCCGGTCTCGGCGCTCGACGTTTCGGTCCAGGCCCAGGTGGTCAATCTGCTGCTCGAGCTTCGCGCGCGGCTCGACCTCGCAATGCTCTTCATCGCCCACGATCTTGCCGTGGTTGCGCATATCTCGGACCGGATCGCGGTGATGTATCTCGGCCGGCTGGTGGAGCTGGGGCCGACGGCTGCTTTGCTCGCCGCCCCGCGCCATCCCTATACCGAGGCGCTGCTGGCCGCGGCCCCGGTGCCGGACCCGGCGCGCGGGCGGGCCCGGGTTCTGCTTGCGGGCGATATACCGAGCCCGGTCAACCCGCCCTCGGGCTGCGCCTTCCGCACCCGCTGCCGCTATGCCCTCGCGGCCTGCGCGGAAACCGTGCCGACGCTGCACGCGGTGGGGCCGGAGCACGCCTCGTCCTGCATTCGTGACGATCTCGCGCTCGCGGCACCGGGTTAGCTCCCTGTCACACGCCTTGTCCCTGGGACCCTATCTGCGCTAAAGGCGCGCGCTCAGCCCGCGAGCGGCGCGGGCGTGGTGGAATTGGCAGACACGCCAGATTTAGGTTCTGGTGGCGCAAGCCGTGGGGGTTCAAGTCCCTCCGCCCGCACCAGCCTCCGGGTCCGGCGAGAAGGATTTCTTCCGCTCATGCAGGTTACCGAGACCCTCTCCGAGGGGTTGAAGCGTGGCTATACGATCGTCGTGCCGGCCGGCGATCTTGAGGCGCGCCGCCAGGCGAAGCTCTCCGAGCTTGCGCGCGGGCTGAGGCTGCCCGGCTTCCGGCCGGGCAAGGTCCCGGCCTCCGTGGTGCGGCAGCGCTATGGCTCGGCGGTGATCGCCGAGGTGCTCCAGGAATCGGTGAGCGAGGCGACCGAGCGGGTGGTCGCCGACCGCGGCCTGCGCCCTGCCGTGCCGCCAAAGGTGGACGTGGTGGCGCCCGGGCTCGGCCAGGCCGAAAGCAAGGACCTGGAGTTCAAGGTCGAGCTCGAGCTTCTGCCAGAGATCAAGCTGCCGGATTTTTCGGCCATCCACCTGACCCGGCTCAAGGCCGAGCCGGACGAAGCAGGGCTTGCCCAGACCCTGGAGCGGATCGCGGCGAGCAGTGCGAGGTTCGAGCCGATCGCGGAGGAGCGCGGGGCGGAGAAGGGCGAGGTGCTGACGATCGACTTCGCGGGCGAGGTCGAGGGCAAGCCGGTCGAGGGGGGCAGCGCCAAGGAGGTCGGGGTCGAGGTCGGTGGCCCCGCGGTGGGGCCGGGCTTCACGGACCAGCTCGAGGGCATGCGGCCGGGCGAGACGCGGACCGTGACGGTGCGCTACCCGGCCGAGGATGGCGAAGGGGCTTTCCCCGCCGAGCTGCTTGGCAGGGACGTGCAATTCACGGTGACTGCCTCGGCGCTTTCGCGGCGGGTGGTGCCGCCGGTCGATGAGGAGCTCGCGAAGGCGCTCGGCTTCGAGGGGCTGGACGCGCTCAAGGACGGCGTGCGCCGGCGGATGCAGGAGGAATATGACGGGCTGGCGCGGCTTCGCCTCAAGCGGGCGCTGCTCGACGCGCTCGCCGCCGCGGTCGATTTCGCTCCGCCCGAGGCGCTCGTGAACGCCGAGTTCGACGCGATCTGGAAGCGGGTGGAGGCGGAGCGGGAGGCCGGCCGCGTCGAGCCCGAGGATGCGGCGAAGGACCCCGAGACGCTGAAGGCGGAGTATCGGGCCATCGCTGAGCGGCGGGTGAAGCTCGCGCTGCTGCTCGCCGAGGTCGGGCGGATGAACGGGATCACCGTGACCGAGGACGAGATGGCCCGGGCGCTGCGCGCCGATGCCGCGCGCTATCGTGGCCAGGAGGCCCAGGTGCTTGAGTTCTACCGTCGCAACCCGCGCGCGGCGGAAAGCCTGCGCGGCCCGATCCTCGAGGACAAGGTGGTCGACTTCGTGGTCGAGCTCGCCCAGGTGAGCGAGCAGAGCGTGAGCCCGGAGGAGCTTCTTAAGGAGCCGGATTCGTCCGCGGACGTGCCTTCGGGCGTTGCTCCGGACGTTTCACTGGACATAGCGGCGGACTCGCCCCCGGACTCACCCACAGGGACACCCGCCTCGGCGGGCTGAGCGGCGCGCCCGAGCCCAAAGGGGACGTTGGGGGCGGCATTTGCTTCCCGGGCCGGGTTGCCTATTTATGGGAGCCGGGCGGCGGGAGCGGGTTTCCGCGCCGGCGAGGAGGCAGCAAGGTTAGGCTATGAGGGAACGGGATCCGGGCAAGATCTACGCCAACACGCTGGTGCCGATGGTGGTCGAGCAGACGGCACGCGGCGAGCGGGCGTTCGATATCTATTCGCGTCTGCTCAAGGAACGGATCGTCTTTCTCACCGGCCAGGTCTTCGACCAGGTGAGCGCGCTGATCTGCGCCCAGCTTCTTTTCCTTGAGAGCGAGAATCCGAGCAAGGATATCTCCTTCTACATCAATAGCCCGGGCGGGGTGGTCTCCTCCGGTCTCGCGATCTACGACACCATGCAGTATATCCGCTGCCCGGTCAGCACGGTCTGCATCGGGCAGGCGGCCTCGATGGGCAGCCTGCTCCTCTGTGCTGGCGCCAAGGGCAAGCGTTTCGCGCTCCCGAACGCGCGGATCATGGTTCACCAGCCCTCGGGCGGGGCCCAGGGCCAGGCGACCGACATCGAGATCCAGGCCCGCGAGATACTGACGCTGCGCAAGCGCCTGAATGATATATATGTGCAACACACGGGCCAGCCGATCGAGGCGATCGAGCGCAAGCTCGACCGTGACGCCTATATGTCCGCCGAGGAGGCGCGGGATTTCGGTCTGGTCGATCAGGTGGTCACGAATCGGCCGGTGCCGGTAGAGCTGGTGGCCGCCCGGAATTGAGCGCGGCAAGTTGATCGCCCCCACTCTGCGGGGCGGGAGGCGTTTCCCTTGTCCGGGTGAGGCGCCGAGGATTAAGGTTCCAGGTCGGGCCCCCGGTTGGGCGGGGCAGGAGTGGGCATGAGCAAACCCGGCGATTCCAAGAACACGCTCTATTGTTCGTTCTGCGGCAAGTCGCAGCACGAGGTGCGCAAGCTCATCGCCGGGCCGACAGTGTTCATCTGCGATGAATGTGTCGAGCTCTGCATGGACATCATTCGCGAGGAGCACAAGACCCACCTCGTCAAGTCCAAGGACGGCGTGCCGACCCCCCGGGAAATCTGCAAGGTTCTCGACGATTACGTCATCGATCAGGACCACGCCAAGAAGGTGCTGTCGGTCGCGGTCCATAATCACTACAAGCGGCTGGTCCACGGTCAGAAGAACAACGATATCGAGATCGCGAAATCGAACATCCTGCTGGTCGGGCCGACCGGTTCGGGCAAGACGCTGCTCGCCCAGACTTTGGCCCGAATTCTCGATGTTCCGTTCACGATGGCGGATGCGACCACGCTGACCGAGGCCGGCTATGTCGGCGAGGATGTCGAGAACATCATCCTCAAGCTGCTGCAATCGGCGGACTACAATGTCGAGCGCGCGCAGCGCGGCATCGTCTATATCGACGAGGTCGACAAGATCAGCCGCAAATCGGACAATCCCTCGATCACGCGCGACGTGAGCGGGGAGGGCGTGCAGCAGGCCCTGCTCAAGATCATGGAGGGCACCATCGCCTCCGTGCCGCCGCAGGGCGGGCGCAAGCATCCGCAGCAGGAATTCCTCCAGGTCGACACCACCAACATCCTCTTCATCTGCGGCGGTGCATTCGCCGGCCTCGAGAAGATCATCTCCGCGCGCGGCAAGGGCTCGGGGATCGGCTACGGCGCGGAGGTGCGGGCGCCCGATGAGCGGCGCACCGGTGCCATCCTGCGCGAGGTCGAGCCCGAGGATCTGCTGCGCTTCGGCCTGATCCCGGAATTCATCGGCCGCTTGCCGGTGGTTGCGACGCTCGAGGACCTCGACGAGAGCGCGCTCGTGGAGATCCTGACCCGGCCGAAGAACGCGCTCGTCAAGCAGTACGCGAGGCTTTTCGAGATGGAGGGGGTGAAGCTCACCTTCACCGAGGACGCGCTTAAGGGGGTGGCCTCGCGCGCCATCGCCCGCCGCACCGGCGCGCGCGGCCTGCGCTCGATCATGGAGTCGATCCTGCTCGCCACCATGTTTGACCTGCCGGGACTCGACGGGGTCGAGGAGGTGGTGATCAACCGCGAAGTCGCCGATGGCCGCGCCAACCCGCTCTTCCTCTACGGCAAGGAGCGCGCCGAGACATCTGCTTGAGACTCGGGTGCTTGAGACTCGGGCGCCTCGGAACCGGGGGCTTGAGATTCGGGCCGGAGGGTCGCGGGGCCGGGCGGAGAGCGGGGATCGTTTCGATTGCGGACGATTTCAAGATCTTGCGGCACCCTCCGGCCCTGACGATATCCTGGCCCAGAGACGATATCCGAACCCGTTTTCGGGACGGGCATCCGCCGCGCTCCGGCGGCGGACGCCGCGTCCCGCCTGAAGGAGGTCACCATGGCGGAACCTGAACGGCCCGAAGCGGCGCCCGAGCAGGGTGAGCCATCCCCCACCCCCACCCCCAAGCCTGCGGAGGCCATCGCGGTTCTGCCGCTGCGCGACATCGTCGTTTTTCCGCACATGATCGTGCCGCTCTTCGTCGGGCGGGAGAAGTCGGTGCGCGCCCTCGAGCGTGTGATGCGCGACGACAAGCAGATCCTGCTCGTGGCGCAGCGCAACGCCGAGCAGAACGATCCGGGGTCGGACGATATCTATAATGTCGGCACCGTCTCCACCATTCTTCAGCTGCTCAAGCTGCCGGACGGAACAGTGAAGGTTCTCGTCGAAGGCAACCGGCGGGCGCGGATCGAGCGTTTCACCGAGACCGAGGCCTATTTCGAGGCGGTGGTGGAAACGATCCCCGATCAGCCGGGCGAGAAGAAGGAGCAGGAGACGCTTGCGCGGACGGTGGTTTCACAGTTCGAGCAGTATCTCAAGCTCAACAAAAAGATCGCGCCCGAGGTTCTGGTTTCTCTCAACCAGATCGAGGACCCGAGCAAGCTTGCAGATACGGTGGCGAGCCATCTCTCGATCAAGATCGCCGAGAAGCAGGAGCTTCTCGAGATGGCGAATGTCGGCGAACGGCTCGAGCGCGTGTTCGCGCACATGGAATCCGAGATCGGCGTCTTGCAGGTGGAGAAGCGCATCCGAAACCGCGTCAAGCGGCAGATGGAGAAGACGCAGCGCGAGTACTACCTGAACGAGCAGCTCAAGGCGATCCAAAAGGAGCTCGGCGAGGGCGAGGACGGCAAAGACGAGACCGCCGAGCTCGAAGCCAAGATCAAGAGCACGCGCCTTTCCAAGGAGGCGCGGGAAAAGGCGCTTTCGGAGCTGAAGAAGCTCAAGGCGATGAGCCCGATGAGCGCCGAGGCGACGGTCGTGCGCAACTATCTCGACTGGATCCTCTCCATTCCCTGGAAGAAGCGGAGCAAGGTCAAGAACGACGTGATCGCGGCCGAGAAGGTTCTCGACGCGGATCATTACGGGCTTGAGAAGGTGAAGGAGCGGATCATCGAGTATCTCGCCGTGCAGGCGCGCTCGAGCAAGGTGCGCGGCCCGATCCTCTGCCTCGTCGGCCCGCCCGGCGTCGGCAAGACCTCGCTCGGCAAGTCGGTCGCGCGCGCGACGGGACGCAACTTCGTGCGTATGTCGCTCGGCGGCGTGCGTGATGAAGCCGAGATTCGCGGCCACCGGCGGACCTATATCGGCTCGATGCCTGGCAAGATCATCCAGGGGATGAAGAAGGCGAAGACCTCCAATCCGCTTTTCCTGCTCGACGAGGTCGACAAGCTCGGCGCCGACTGGCGGGGCGATCCGTCCTCGGCGCTGCTCGAGGTGCTCGATCCCGAGCAGAACAGCACCTTCAACGACCATTACCTTGAGGTGGACTACGATCTTTCGGACGTGATGTTCGTCACCACGGCCAACAGCCTGCGCATGCCGCAGCCGCTGCTCGACCGGATGGAGATCATCCGCATTCCTGGCTACACCGAGGACGAGAAGGTGGAGATTGCCAAGCGCCACCTGATCCCGAAGCAGTCCGAGGCGCACCGGCTCAAGAGCGAGGAGTGGTCGATCAGCGAAGACGCGCTGCGCGACCTCATCCGCTACTACACGCGCGAGGCCGGCGTGCGGTCGATGGAGCGCGAAATTGCCTCGCTCGCGCGCAAGGTGGTCAAGGAGATCGTCACCAAGAAGGTGACCAAGGTTGCGATCACGCGCAAGAATCTCGACAAATATCTCGGTGTGCGCCGTTTCCGTTTCGGCGAGGCCGAGAGCGAGGACATGGTGGGCGTGGTCACGGGGCTTGCCTGGACCGAGGTCGGCGGCGAGATCCTGACGATCGAGAGCGTGCTGCTGCCGGGCAAGGGCAATGTGAAGCAGACCGGCAAGCTCGGCGACGTGATGCAGGAGAGCGTGCAGGCCGCGATCTCGTACGTGAGGAGCCGCGCGATCACCTTCGGCATCAAGCCCAACCTCTTCGAGAAGCGTGACATCCACGTCCATGTGCCAGAGGGTGCGACGCCGAAGGACGGCCCCTCCGCGGGCATTGCGATGGCGACGAGCATCGTGAGCGCGCTTACCGGAATCCCGGTTCGGCGCGACATCGCAATGACCGGCGAAATCACGCTGCGCGGGCGGGTGCTGCCGATCGGCGGGTTGAAGGAGAAGCTGCTTGCGGCACTCCGGGCCGGTATGCGTACCGTGCTGATCCCGAAGGAAAACGAGAAGGATCTCGCCGAGATACCGGATAATGTGAAGAAACATTTGACGATCGTACCGGTGGCGAGCGTCGATGAGGTGATCAATCGCGCGCTCGTGCGCAAACCCGAGCCGATCAACTGGGAAGAGCCGGAGGAAACCGTCGTTGCGCCACCGGCAGCGCCCGCCTCATCGGTGACACTACCGCACTGAGTTATTAAAAGACTCGCGACTCCGCGCCGGTGCTGCATCGCAGCGTCGGCGCGGATGTTCATTTTTGCGGCTGGGCGCCTTCACTCTCGTTGACGGGGCGAAATCGGGGCTTCTAGTCTCGGGGCCCAGCCACGCGAGTCGCGGGCGGGTCGGCCGCGATCTTGCGCCGCATGCGAGGAAGGGGGGTCCCCGAGTGAACAAGATGGATCTGATTGCCGCCGTTGCGGAGGAGACCGATCTGGCTAAGGGCAAGGCGAGCGAGGTTGTGGATGCCGTGTTCGGTGCAATCGAGAAAGCGCTCAAGAAGCGGCAGGAAGTGCGGTTGGTTGGCTTCGGCAGCTTCGTGACCGCCAAGCGGAAGGCGGGCAAGGGCCGGAACCCGCGCACAGGTGAGGAAATCAAGATCCCGGCCTCGATCTCCGTCCGCTTCAAGGCAGGCAAGGCGCTCAAGGACGCGGTAAACTGAAGCGTCCGGGCTATGATCGCCCGCGCGGGCGGTTAGCTCAGCGGTAGAGCGTCTCGTTTACACCGAGAGGGCCGGCGGTTCGAACCCGTCACCGCCCACCAGGGGCTCCGCCTCTGGACCCCGCCACTAGACCCCGCCGGGGCCCGAGGGTTCAAGTATGGGGACCCTGGACCCCCCAGCGTCTTTAAGAGAATGGAATGCAAAGGCTCCGCCTTTGCCAAGGATGCAGGGGGCAGAGTTCCTTGCCGGAGGCCAGGGGCAGCTTTCCCTGGTGCTTGACGGGGCAGCGTTGTGGGGCCTACACGCCCATCCTTCCATCCACGGTTCGCGGGTGTAGCTCAGTCGGTTAGAGCGCCGGCCTGTCACGC
>JASHRV010000278.1 GCA_030037175.1 Acetobacteraceae bacterium | reverse complement strand
GTTGCCTGGAGCGCGTGCAGCTTCGCGATATCGTCGTCGGCGCGCAGGCGCAGCAGCACCTGGCCCTTCTCGACGTCCTCCCCGGAATGGAAGTCGATCTCGGTCACGATGCCCGCCTGCTCGAGCGAGAGGTTGGCGCCCTGGACCGCGGTGAGGCTGCCGACGGCGCTGATCGCGGGCCGCCATTGCTCGAGGCTCGCGGTGGTCGTCGAGACGGTCTGCGGCGGATTGGCGAACGAGGCCAGGACGCGCTTGATGATGTGCGCCTTGAGCATCTGAAAGCCGAACACCCCGCCGAGCACGACGCCAACCGCGATCAGCATGAGGATCATGCGCTTGATCATGCCTCTCTCCGTCAATGCTGCGGATCTTCGCCCGGCAGCCAGATCCGGTCCGGTGTGCCCACCGCCGCCTCGGTGACATCCGTGCGATGCCACCAGCCGCCGCCGAGGGCCTGAAAGAGGCCGGCCGTGTCCGAGAACCGGGTGGCCTCTGCCTGCACCAGATTGATTCGCGCCTGCTCGTAGGTGGTCTCCGCATTGAGCAGGGTCGGATAGCTGATCGCGCCGAGCGCGAACTGGCGCCGCGCGAGATCGAGGCTCGCGGCGGCGGACTGCTCGGCCGCGACCTGGGCGGCGAGCGCATTGGCGTCGGATTCGAGCGCGTGCAGCGCATCGGCGACGTTCTGGAAGGCCGAGATGACGGTGCTGCGGTACTGCGCCGCCGCTTCCTGGAAGGCGGCGACGGCCGCCCGCTTCTTGTGCAGGAGCGTGCCGCCGTCGAACACGGTGGTCGCGACGCCGCCGGCTATGCTCCAGATCGTCGTCGCCGGGGTGAAGAGCGAGCTGAAGCCGAGCGCCATGCTCCCGACCTCGCCGCTGATGGTGAATTGCGGGAGCTCGTTGGCGATCGCCACGCCGATATTCGCGCTCGCGGCATGCAGGGTCGCATCGGCGGCGCGGACATCGGGCCTCTCGGCGACCAGGGCCGAGGGGAGGCTGAGCGGCAATTGCTGGGGAAGCGAGAGATCGGCGAGCTCGAACGTCGCCTCCGGCTCCTGGCTCGGGTAGCGCCCGAGCAGCGCGGTGAGCTGATCGCGGGTCTGGCTGAGCTGCTTTTCGAGCCCGGGCAGGCTCGCGCGGGTCGCGGCGAGCGTCGCCTGCTGGGAGAGCACCTCGGACTTCGCCACCGCTCCGAGCTCGAACTGCTGCTGCACGACATTGAGCTGGGCGGACTCGATCCGGATGATGTCGTTGGTCGCCGCGATCTGGCCGCGGAGCGAGGCCTCGTCGATGGCGGCGACGACGACGTTCGAGGTCAGGGTGAGATAGGCGGCCTCGAGCTCGAAGCGCTCGTACTCGGCGGTCGCGGCATAGGATTCCACCTGCCGGCGGACGCCGCCGAAGACGTCGAGCGGGTAGCTCACCGAGAGCGTCGGGGTCACGAGGTTGAAGGTCGAGCTCTTGCCGGTCGAGGCGCCGAACTCGGCGGGGGAAAAGGCCTGGCGCTCGGCCTGGAAGCTTGCCGTCACGTCCGGGAAGAAGCCGCCCTGGGCGGCATAGACATTCTCGTTGGCCTCCCGGAGCGCGGCCTCGGCGGCGGCGAGGCTGGGGTTGGCCTTGAGCGCATCGGCGATCAGCCGGTCGAGCGCCGGGGAATGAAAGAGCGTCCACCATTCCCCGGGGATATCGAGGCCCGAGACGAAGGTCTGCGCGGCGCCGCCATGCACGTCCGACGCTGCCGTCGTTGCCGGCAGGGGCGTGCGCGCGTAGCCGCTGACCGCCGGGGCGGGCGGGGAGTGGAAATTCGGGCCCACGGCGCAGCCCGCCAGCAGGAGTGCTGCGAACGGGCCGAGCGGGCCTGGCCGGAGGGACGCGGCCCGGATGCTCACGGCGGGTCCTTCGCGTCGTCGAGGGGCGCGCGGCAGACCGCGCCCCGGCAGACCGCGCCCTGGCCGGCCGCCCTTCCGGAGATCGCCCCCCCGAAAATAGCCAGCGTGTGCTCCCGCAGCACCGCCTGGATCGCAGGCGTGCTTGCCTCGCAGCCGCCGGCCCAGCAGTCGAGCACGCGCTGGCTCTTCCGGTTGCAGAAGATCGTCACCTGGCCGAGCAGGGCGAGCGCGTGGAGCAGCATCTTCGGGTCTTCCGCGGGCCGGCCGAGCAGCCGGCCGACGAGGGCGGCGCAGGGCTCGACGATCCGCCGCATGACCCGCTGGTAGAGCGGCTCGAGCGCTGCCGCGGATTCGACCTCGGCACGGGCGAAGAAGAGCGCGCGGCTTTCCCAGTCCGGGCTTTCGCGGTCCATGATCAGCTCGAGAAAGGCATCGAGCATGCGGAGCAGGAGGTCGAGAAGCTCTTCCCGGGAGGGCGCCCCAGGGGCGTTTTCAGCAGGGGCGTTTTCAGCAGGGGCGTATTCGGCAGAGGCGTAGTCGGCGGGGGCGTAGTCGGCGGGGGCGCTTTCATCCGCGAGCGCGGCGCGGATCTCGGCCATCACCGGCGCCATCCTGGTCTCCATCCTCTCGGCGATCTGGTCGATGACCGCCGTGTAGAGACCCTCCTTGCTGCCGAAATAGTACTGGATCGCGGGGAGGTTGACGCCGGCCCGCTGCGCCAGAAGCCGGGTGCTCGCGCCCTCGTAGCCTTCGGCGGCGAAGACTTCGAGCGCGGCGCGAAGGATTCTGAGGCGCGTATCCTCCCCGCGCGGATGCGTGCCCGCGCGCGTGGGCGGGGTCTGGGAACCGGGTGGGGGGAGCGCCATGCGGTGCAACATATGTCGATCGACAGATAATATCAATCGATCGATATTATTTTCTCCGCCCGGCGCGGCGGCGGGCCGCGGCCCGCCTTACCTCGTCACGGGCAGCTCCTCGTTCAACCCCGGCTTGAGATCCGGCGCCGGTTCCGCCGCTCCGGCCACCAGCCCGACCGGCAGCACGCCGGCCCAGACCGGCCAGGCGAGATCCTCCGGCTCGTCGATCGGCGGTCCCGCGCGCAGCTTGGCCGAGGCTTCCTCGATCGGCATCCAGAGCACCAGCGTCGCCTTGAGCTCCTGGCGCGTGGGCGGCCTGAGCCGCGCCCAGCGGCCGGGGAAGCGGCCATCGATGAAGCCTGCGAGCGCTGCCTCCTTCTCGGCCGGGTCCGTGACCGCGCGCGGGGTGCCGAAGCACATCACCGAACGGTAGTTCACCGAATGGTGGAAGCCGGAGCGTGCCAGCACCCAGCCGTCGAAAAGGCTGGCCGTGAGGCAGACCTCCCCGCCGGCTTCGTTGGCTTCGAGCATTCGGCTCGCCGCGTTGCCGTGCCAATAGACGGCATCGCCCTCGCGCCAATGGAGCGTCGGGATGACGACCGGCCGGCCGCCGATGACGTGCCCGATATGGCAGAAGGGAGCGGCATCGAGGATCGCGTGGATCGTCTCGCGCCGGTAAACGCCTCGTTTCGGCATCCGCCGCACGCGGGAGAAGCTGCTTGGGGCTGAGTTTTCCGTGTCCATGGCGCGGGACGATGGCAGAGAATCGGAGCGATCAGAAGCACCGATTCCCAGCCTCCGATCAGTCGAGGAGGATGCCCTCCGCCCGCAGAAATCCGAGCAGCGGCAGGAGCGGCAGGCCCAGGATCGTGAAATGATCGCCCTCGATCCGTTCGCAGAGCTGAATGCCCGGCCCTTCGAGCCGGTAGCCGCCGACCGAGCTGCCGATGGCGGCTTCATCCGCGTCCATCACGGCCTCGAGCAGCGCCTCTGAAAACGCGCGGAAGACGAGCCGCGCCTCGCTGGCGGCGTGCCAGACCACCGTGCCTTGCTTGGCGCAGGCGACCGCGCTCGCCAGAGAGTGCATCCGCCCGCGCAGCATCCTGAGCTGCGCGGCGGCCTCCGCGCGGCCGGCCGGCTTCTCGAACCAGCGCCCTTCGCAGGCGAGGATCTGATCGGCGCCGATCACCAGCGCCTCCGGCGCCGTCTCGCTGCCGGCCCGCGCCTTAGCCGCGGCGAGCGCGATCGCCGCCTCGCCGGCCTCCCCGCCGAGGGTTCTTCTGATCGCTCGCTCGTCGAGATCCGCCGGCGCGACATGGAAGCGGAGCCCGGCCGCACGGAGCAGCGTCGCCCGCGCCGCCGAACCGCTTGCCAGCACCAGCGCCGGCCGCTCACGCTGCAGGGCCATCTTTCGCCCGGGCGCGCTCATGCCGCGCGTGCCATGCCTCGATATGCTTGATGACGGCCGCCGCTGTCTCCTCGATCGAGCGCCGGGTCACGTCGATCACCGGCCAGCCGTGGCGGCTGCACATCCGCCGCGCCCAGAGGAGCTCCGCGGCGACCGACTCGCGATCGACATAGGTTGGCGTCTCGGCATAGGCGGCGGTCGTCGGTGCCTGCGCGCCGATCGCGCTCAGCCGGTGGCGGCGGATCTCGATCAGCCGGTCGGGCTCGATCGTCAGCCCGACGACCGGGCAGGGCGGGTCATCGAGCACGGGCGGCACCGGCAGGTTGGGCACCAGGGGCACGTTCGCCGCTTTCACGCCGCGGTTGGCAAGATAGAACGAGGTCGGCGTCTTCGAGCTGCGGGAGACGCCGACCAGCACCACGTCCGCCTCGGCGATGCCGGCGCTCGCCTGCCCGTCGTCATGGGCGAGCACGTAGTGCATGGCGTCGATCCGGCGGAAATAATCGGCATCCAGACGATATTGCCGGCCCGGCCGTGCTGCCGCCTGCTCGCCCACCTTCTCGGCCAGAAGCGCAAGCACGGGGTCGAGCACATTGACGACGGGCAGGCCGAGGCGCTGGCATGCGGTTTCGAGCTCGGCGCGCAGCGCCCGGTCGACCACCGTGGAGAGCACGGGGCCGGGCTCGGCCTCGATGCCTTCCAGCACCCGGTGCATCTGGAATCGCGTCCGGATCAGGCTCCAGCGATGATAGACGATGTCCGCATGCTCGAACTGCACGACCGTCGCCCGCGCGATCGCGTTCAGGGTGTCGCCCGTCGCGTCCGAAACGAGATGCAGATTGAGCCGCGCTTCAGCCATTCCCTCGCATAGCGTGCCCGCCGCCCGCTAGGAAGGCCAAGGACCTTGAGCGAATTATGAGCCTTCCACGATCCCTCGTGCGATGGGCGAGGAAGAGTGTTCTCTTTTGAAAAAGAGAACCAGAGAACTTCTTTCCGTCTTCCGGACCAGGCCCCGTCCCGGGACTCCGAGCGCGGTTTTTTCCGTTTTCCATCCGTCGTTCGGAATCCCCGGCCGCCGCCCGCCCCCGGAAAACGGAAAGAAGTCTTTTTGCTTCTTTTTCTGAAGAAAAAGAAGGTTTCTTCCTTCCTTTCCCATGCTTCACGGTCCGTCACGTCCTCGGGTGGTTCATGTCTGCCGTCTGCCGGCAAGCGTGAGTCCTGGGGAGAAGTCTTGCCGTGCCCGCCGCTTGGACCGCATGCGGGGATAACCCGGCGGTGGCGGCAGATGGGGGACGAATCCGCCTCTCGAGCCCGCGCCTGTGCGCAAGCCGCCATAACCGGCCTTGTATCGAGCCTTGCGGAACCCACCCCTTGTGGATGAACTGCCGGCCAACCGAGGAAGAGCGGGGTACCCCAGCTTGCACAGGGCTCAACCTACCCAGACCGAAAAGGAAAAAGAGTCTTCTATTGAAGCCGGCAAGAAGCTCCTGCGGGTTCTTTCGGGCCACGAGGTCTGGCCGCCGCCGGTCTGGCTCATGCGGCAGGCCGGACGTTACCTGCCCGAGTACCGGGC
>JASHRV010000277.1 GCA_030037175.1 Acetobacteraceae bacterium | reverse complement strand
GCATGAATTTTGCGCACCTTCGATGGTGCGCGCCACCGCGGACCAGTGCGCACCTTCTCGGACCGCTCGGACCACCTTTTGGGCGGCAAATCGTCCGAACTTGCCTGGTCCGAGTCGCGGGCCTTTCCGACTCCCCGAATCGAAAGGCCCGCTTCTTTCGAAGCGGGCCGCGCTGGTCCTGGGGGCTCGGCCGCGGGCATCGGTTGCTTGGTGTCGGCGGCGCCCAGGAGGGCAACGCCCGGATCTGAGCACGCCTCGAGCAGGTGCGCGCATGACCTGGGTCACATCGCTGACAGGAGGCTGGACGCCTTCTGTGGCCGCAAAGAAAAGCCCGCGAGCTTGCGCCAGCGGGCCGGAATCCGGATCTATGTTGCGCGCGCATTGACTCGGCCCTCTCCGAGTCGAGTCAATCCTTCGCACTCCACCCGGTTTTCCCTTTGTCGCGGCGATCGAAGCACTCACCCGGCGGTCACCGCCATGGGTACGACGTTGTCGTCGGCTCTCTTACCATCGAGTGCCCCGGCAAGCAGCCGTCCCCAGAGGTCCATTGCGCGCACCTGCTCGGGCCAGCGGCTGGCCCGCTGATAGACGCCCAGCACCCCACCGCGGGTGGCTGACTGCCGGTGGTTCAGCACCGCGTCGGCGACGGCCTCGGGGAAGCCGGCCTCGCCGAGCGCGGTGGCGAATGACCGGCGGAAATCGTGCCATCTCCAATCTGCCGCCGGCTCGGTCCGAGTTGGCTTACCGCCGCCGTTTTGCTTTTTAAGCGCTTCGACCAGGGCGTCCTTTATGTCGCTGAAGGTGTCGATCGGGCGCTCCGAAACGGGAGCAGGGAAAACCAGACCCGAGCGAGGCTGGCCGGCAGCGAGGAGGCGAGCGGCCTTCGCTGGATCTCCCTTCGCCTGTGTCTCGGCTAGCAATTCGCGTCGCGCCTTGAGCACGTCCAGCGCCAGAGAATGCAGATGTAGCCGATGCAGCTCACGGTTCTTCGTCATCTTCCCGGGTTGCCGCCATTCGGCTGCGGCCACGTCGAGATGGGACCACTCGAGGCGAGCGGCCTCGCTGCGCCGGCATGGGACGGCAATTAGGAAGTGGGCGAGATCGCGCCACACAGGCTCGTCCAGCGTCTCAGCAGCCTTCCAAAGCTGTGCCAGCTCCGGCGGCGTCAGAAAATGTGCCCGCGGCTGATGGGCTTTTGGACGTCGTGTGCGGGGAATAAGAGCGCAGGGACTGGCGGCGATATGCCTCTCCTCTTGGCACCAGTCAAGAAACCGGGACAGCGCTCCGAAGCGGGCCCGGGCATTGCCGCCGTCCCCGGACGAGGTTGCAAGAAGCTTGCGAACATCCGCGTCGTCAAGATCGGCGGCGGCCTTCTTCTCCGCGTTCATCGCCGCAATGGCCAGCCGAACCTGTGTCATCTCGATCGCCACATAGGCAGCGGACGGCACACCTGAGCCGCGCATTTTCGGCCGGCGAGGGAACTCTTTCTCGTACTCGTTGGCGAGCTCACCGAGGAGCGTGCTTCGTTTGCGCTGCTCAGCCTCGGCAGCCTTCTTTTTTTCAGTCGCGGGATCGGTTCCCCCCTTGATGGAGCTTTTCATCTGCCCAGCGATGTCGCGGGCATCGTCAGGCGAGTGCTTCTCGGGCGTCCCGAACGTCACAGTCCGATTCGGCCACCGCTTCTTGGTGCGAGGATCGATCCCACGGGGCCGGTAGCTGAACACCCAGGACATCGCAGTCGGGTTCACGATCAGCGCCAGGCCGCGGCATTCCTTGTCCCGGATGATGAGACGCTGGTCGGCGGTGCGCTGCCGCCATGCGGCCTCGATCGTGGCCTTGGTGATCTTCGCTGACGCCCTGGTGATGACCCGCATCGAAAGCCCCTGACAGGACGCTGACAGGACGCCCTAAACAGGACATTGACAGGACAGCCGGTGCGGAAGCAAGCGGAATGTGGCGGGAGCCAGCGGGCTGTTAATACGGGGGAATGGTCCAAACCACCCTCAATTTTGCGGAATTGTGCGGAGGGAGGCGGAGGCCAGCGGAATCTTGATCCCTGCGACTTTTAATCTTGGGGTCGTGGGTTCGAATCCCACCGGGCTCACCAGCCTTTATCAGTGAGTTGGAAGGAAACGCCGCGGAATTCGCGCGGCCTACCACCGCTTCGAAGCGGGACAATGATCGGAGGCGAGGGCCGAACCTGTCCCGTCCACGCCCGCGCCGCCGTCAATGCGGCGACCCGCGCGGCGCCGGCACGCAATCGATCGTGCGACCCGCCATTGGGACGTGCCTGGGACGAGGGGCCTTCGGCTGTAACCGACAAATCCCTGTTGAGATGCCTGGGCGACGGTTATGGTCGCCCACGAAGAGGCAAGGTCAGCGAACCATCTCGGGACCCGGGGCACAAAGGGCAGCAACGATGTCAAGTCCGGCAAGCAAGGAGGATACGGAGTCCTGGCTCAAGATGGAGCTGGAGGACGATTTCGATGAGGAGCTGGAACAAGAGATTGATGATAACCGGGTGCCGCCCGAACTCCGCCAGCTTTTGCCGATTCACAAGAAGAGCACGATTGATCGACACATTTATTTCCAGGAGCTGCTCCGCCTGCAGGGCGAGCTCGTCAAGCTGCAGGACTGGGTCGTGCACAAGGGCCTCAAGATCGTGGTCCTGTTCGAGGGACGCGACAGTGCCGGCAAAGGTGGCGTGATCAAGCGGATCACTCAGCGCACAAACCCCCGCGTCTGCCGCGTCGTGGCACTTCCGGCACCGTCGGATCGCGAAAAGACGCAATGGTATTTCCAACGTTACGTTTCGCATCTTCCGGCGGCGGGTGAGATCGTTCTGTTCGACCGCAGCTGGTACAACCGGGCCGGCGTCGAGCGGGTGATGGAGTTTGCCACGGATACACAAGTGGAGGACTTCTTCCGCGACGTGCCGGAATTCGAGCGGATGTTGGTGCGCTCGGGTGTTGTTGTCGTTAAGTACTGGTTTTCGATCACTGACCAGGAACAGCAATACCGGTTCATGATACGGATCTATGATCCGATCAAGCAGTGGAAGCTGTCGCCGATGGACCTGCAATCCCGCGTGCGCTGGGAGCAATACACCAAGGCGAAGGAGGAAATGTTCGAGCGCACCAACATTCCTGAGGCGCCGTGGTTCATTGTCGAGGGCAACGACAAGAAGCGTGCGCGGCTGAATTGCATTGCGCATCTGTTGTCACGCGTCCCGTATGAAGAAGTGCCGCACCAGCCGGTGACCCTGCCGGAGCGGGTTTTCAACCCGCATTATGAGCGGCGGACACTTCCGGCCGAGCTTTACGTGCCGGAGCGGTATTAGGCTGGGGCTGGGGCCATATCGGCGAGCCAGAGCGCGGTATGGGCTTTTGTCTGACGCGGCCCGGTAAAGGCGAACGGAAATCGCTCTCGCCGGCCTGACGGCCGCAACCACCCTCACCGCAGAGGCTTGGCCTTGCGGCGAGGGATTTTCTTTCCGCCAGCAGCCTTACCCGCCTCTCGCTCCGCGGTGAGCTGCGATAGGCTTCTGCCGACGGGGCCTGTCCCATCCGTCATGACCGCGCGGGTTCTCTGGCGCGGCATGGCCGCGATGAACCGCAAAAGTTCGTCGTCCGCGTATGCCCCCTGGCCGAGCGGGCCGCCCCGAAGACGAGGGGGTGTCAAAGATGCGGGGGTGGGGCAGGTCAGCGCCGTGCGGTTGCTCGACCTCAAGGTCAACGAAGGGCCATGAAGGAGGAGAACGCTATGAGACGTCGCCGGATTGCGAGCGTTTTCAGCTTTTCCACTCTCGCCTTGGTCACATTCGGCGCGGCCGCATGGTCGGCCCGGGTCCAAATCACGACGGCAAGCAAGGCGCCATTCGGCACCTACCTGACGATTCTTCTGGTCGCACCGTGTACATGTTCATCGGCGACATGCAGGGCATGAGCATGTGCAGCGGTCCCTGCACGAAACCCTGGCCGGCGGTTCTGACCACGGGCGCGCCGACGGCGGGAAGCCGGGTGCAGGCAAGCGCGCTCGGCACCATCACGAACGGCAGTGCGCAGCAGGTCACGTACGACGGCCATCCTTTGTATTGCTTCATCCGCGACAAGTCCGCCGGCTCGACTGCCGGGGAGGGCATCAATCACTTTGGCGGCTCGTGGTACGTCGTCTCACCAGCGGGCAAGGGCATCCAGCCTGACGGCAAGGTGGTCGCTGGATCGGGGATGCAATAACCGGCGTCCGGCCGAATACGAGGAGGCCCGTTTTGCGAAGAGCGGGTACCGCATCGGTCTGGGAGGATCTGGGCCGCGGGCCTCCGGTCAGGGGCTCGCGGCACGCCTGGAAGGGCGCCGAGATCACGGCAACAGGCAGAGGAAATGCTCATTTGCATCAATATGCCTTGCCGTAATCCAAAGCCCGGGCCGAAGGGCGAAGACCGATCGGTGGTCGATCCCCAGGGAGGATCGACCACCGATCAGCCGGTTTTCGAGCGCCTATCCGGCTCGGTCACCGGCGCTTTCTTGGAGGGTGCGCCCTGGCCTTGGCACGCCCGGCGAAGGTCGGGGACCCTACTTCCGGCGCCGCCGTTCGAAGTTGGGCTCGTAGATCGCTTGGATTTCCGAGCGGGCCAGCCTCATGTCAGAGAGGTCCCGGTCGCTCAGACGGTAAAGGCGCGATTTCTCCTGCTGGTGGCGCATATAGTCCCGGATGCGAGCGAAGATCCTCGATCGCATCATTTTCAGGGCGAGCGCCATGCCGAGCTGGAGCCCCCGAACCAAGGCGCCGGAGATCGGTCTGTCCGCGAAACGGGACTGCCGGGAGAGAGTGTTGGTCTCCATGGTCCTGTTCCTCCGCCGATCGGGCGTAAAAGCCGCTTTGGATCGAACGCGCTTCCGTGACAGGTTGGGCCGCGCTTGCCGAAGCGGTACCGGGATGGGTGCTGGGCCATCTGACGGGGCGTCTCGGCTGCCTCACCCCGCGTTTGTTGCACGAGCGATCTGGCAACGATGTGAGCGACCTCACGTTGAATAGGGCTCGGGCGTGCGCGGAGTCGCTCTCCTCTGTGGTCGTGAAAGGTCCAGGACAGGCCCGATATGAAAAAGGCCCGCCACCGGGGGAGGGCAGCGGGCCAAAGTAGCAGACCGGAATTATGTTGGGTACGAATTGAATCAGCTGGCAGCGAGTCGGGTCAATCGCTCGCTTTCCGCCTGGTTTTCCATGTGCCGTGGCGCGGGGAAGCGGCAAAGTGGCTGTGATTTTCTGGATTCTGCGGAACCCTGAGGAGGTCAGGGGGGGGAGGCCGGACCCGCCCCCAGGGCGGCGGATGGGCTTCAGGCTTGGGTCCGCGCTGTTTCGGCATACTGAGCGTCAGAAACCGCCTCGAGCCATTCCACCGTGAGACCGTCGCATGCTTCCTGAAGCGCGACATGGGTCATGGCCTTGTCCGGCCCCGCCCCGTGCCAGTGCTTCTCTCCCGGCGGGATCCAGACGACGTCCCCCGGACGGATCACCTGCGCGGCCTCGCCCCAGCTTTGAACGAGGCCGATGCCGGAAACCACGTAGAGCGTCTGGCCGAGCGGATGGGTGTGCCAGAAGGTCCGCCCGCCAGGCTCGAATGTGACGCGCGCCGCCCTTATTCGCGCCGGCGGCGGGGCCTCGATGATCGTTTCCAGCCAGACGGTGCCGGTGAAATACTCCGCCGATGCCCGCCGGGTCGGAATTGTCGCAGCCGTTCGCACCTCCATCGCACGTCTCTCCTGCATCATCGCGCCATGGATAGGTAGGCGGTGCCGGCGCAGAGCCCAAGCGCCTAAAGCGTGATCGCCGGAGGTGGGGGAACCGAAGGCGTTCGATCACGCGGGGAAACAAAAGGCGAGAGCGGGATGGGTGAGCACGAGCGAACGCATCCCGCTCTAAGCGAGATCGGCGGTGCGCGCCAAGCCGCCCCATCCCTGTTCTTCATTCGGGATGACCTGGATCACATCATTTGGGACCGTCATTGGCTATGCGGACGCATGGCCACGCTCCATCCGAGACGCCATTCCCTCCGGTCCCGCGCCGCGGCGATGCAGGCGCCGGTAGAGCCGGCGCTGGAGTGGATGGTCATGCTGCGCGTGCTGGCCTTGATGGCCTCTCTTCTCCTGGTTCGGATCGCGATCGGCGCGTTATAGCCCGGCGGGGATTTCGCCCGTTCACGGCAGGCCGGGCGAGAGCGGGATCTGAAAACGCCGCCCGGCGACAGCGAAATCGCGAGGCTTCCGCGCTTCGCGGTCGGGCGCGCGGCAGGCGCGTGTAAGGC
>JASHRV010000276.1 GCA_030037175.1 Acetobacteraceae bacterium | reverse complement strand
ATTGAAGAATTTCTCCACTATGCCAACCGACTACGAGACAAGGGCGTTCCGATAATCTTTGATTCGCTCCACCTGTCGTATCAGGTCGGCTATACAAAGGAATTTCTGTACGCGGCGGCAAATTCTCCGAAACATTTTTATCGGCGGTTTTCAATTCCAAAGCCGTCTGGTGGCGAGCGGCTCATCCTTGAGCCCATGACAGATCTGAAGAGCGTACAGAGATGGATTCTCGATAAGATTCTGGCGGGCGTCGAGATAGCGGCTCCCGCCAAGGCGTACCGAGTAGGTTATTCAGTCCGTGATGCCGCTCGCTTCCACAGGGGGCGATCATGTGTGATGAGAATAGATTTGAAAGATTTTTTTCCATCTATAAAAAAGCTAGATGTTCACGCCGTTTTCAAGAGAATTGGTTATTCGTCGGAGGTATGCGGCTTACTAGCGGCTCTTACGACGCTCGATGAAGGGCTGCCTCAGGGGGCTCCTACGAGCCCGGCGTTATCAAACGCCGTTTTCTATCAATTCGACATCAAAATATTCGATTACGCCAAAGAGAATCGGATAATATATACAAGATATGCAGATGACTTGGTGTTTTCAGGTGACGTCGCTCCGAAATCAGTGCTGACGTTTTTAGCGGGCCTTTTTTGGAATACTCAGTTTCGTATTAATCACGAAAAAACGCGGGTGATGAGAAGGGGGATGCGGCAAATCGTCAATGGCGTTGTAGTCAATGACCACTTGGCTGCTCCGAGAGATTTACGGAGATGGATTAGGCAGCAAGTTTACTATCTAACTACGAAAGGGCTCGAGGCTCACTTGGTCCAAACGAATATCACGAATGCTCATTTTCTTGAGTACTTGCTTGGGAAAATAGCGTTCTGTTTATTGTGTAACCCGAGGGATCACGAAATGCGGACTGCGAAGCATGCCGTCCTTGGCATTCGAGAGGATTTAAGATCTGAGCCGGATGGTGACTAATCGATTCCAAGGGGTCTATTTTCAAATCTCGATTTCGGAATCCAACCCTTCCGTAGAGCGCTGGTCGTGAAGGGTTCGATGAAAGAGGCTCGCAGGCGGGGCGGCCCGGGATATCGCGGGCGTGCCTAAGGGGGTGACACGGCGGTGTTGAAGGCCTGGCCGGTGGTTGAGAAGGATTGAAAACCGTCCTGGACGGAGGTGCACCACATGTGGGCGAGAAGGTTGATCTGGCGTGGGGTGAGGTAGAGGACCTCGTATTCGTAGTCGTCGAGGCTTTCGTTCTGGCCGACCGTCGCATAGTTGGGGAAATTGCCGAGATAGTCGAGCGGCGGGCTGTTGGCGAAGAGCTGGCGGACGGAGATGGGCAGGCGGTTGAACCAGGAGGCGTCGAGGTCGTTGTAGAGCCAGAAGATGGTGGGCGTGTAGGGGGCGAGATCGAAAGGATTGTTGGGCAGGATTGGAAACTGGGAAGAATAGACGACGGCTTTTCCGGCGGCGCGCGCGGCTTTGAGGCCGGCGGCAAGCGGGGCGAACTGGGAGGTAGCAAAAATCTGGGTGTTCTGGCTGTTGCCGTAATCCTCCTGGGGGATGAGGCCGAAGAGGCGGCTGATCTGGCCGTCGATCCCCGAGACGCAGCCGGGATCGTCCGAGTTGACCGGAAAGGGCGTGTTGACGAAAGCGAAGATCACGCGGTAGCCGCGGCGGAGCAGAGGAACGATGCCGGTATTTTCGAGAATGCCGCCGTCGCCAAAGCTGTAGGTAACGGCGGGCTCCTTGCTTATGTTGCGGATGGGCCAATAGTCGAAATAGGAAAATCCGCCCGAGTAGCCGAACCAATCCATGAGCGAGGCCAAGGCGGCGCTGCTGCTGCCGATCACGTCGGATAGCAGAAACGGAAACTTGCCGGACGGAACGGCGGCGACGCTGGGGGTGGTGAGGCGGAGCGGGGTGGGCGTGTCGAACGCGAAGCTCTCGACATAGCCGTTGCCGAAATCGACCCCGCCCGGGCCGGCGTTGGGGAAGAATTGCGCGGTGCCGGTATAGCCGGGCGTGTATTCGAAATGGCGGTAGATCTGGCCGGGGAGATTCTGCACCGTTGCCTCCGGCGCGGCGGCGAGTGTTGCGCGGATGCGGGGCGAGCGGCCGATCGCGATGGCGTCGCGGTGCTGGAGCGAGGCGAGCGGATAGACCTGCGTGGAGCCGGCGACGAAGAAGGGAGTATCCGCGCGCAGCGTGAAGAAATCGGCGTCGAGGCCGGGATTGCGGCCGCGGATGGCGGCGAGAGTCTGCGCGTTGAGCGTGAGGAGCGTGGCCGTGTCGTCGAGCTGAAAAGTCTGGAGGAGGGTGGAATTGAGCACGCGGGCCCAGACTTTGTCGAACGGCAGATAGCCCAGGTAGTAGTCGGTGAGGTAGCGGGTGAAATAGAGGCCGAGATTGATGTTGGTGAGGGAGAGGAGCGCGTTGCCGAGATTGCCGGATTGCATCTGGTTGAGCGATGCGACGGTGATGTCCTCGGGCTTGACGGCGGGGCCGAGCAATTGCGCGTCGGTGTAGGCGGCGGGGGCGAAGGAGAAGAGGCTGCCGAACCAGCTTCCGCCTGAAACGCAGGAAATGGCGCCGAAAAAGGGGAGCACGCCGGCGGCGTGGAGGCCGCGCATCTGGCCGAGCGAGGCGGCGAAGGAGCGCGGGCCGCCGCCGGAGAAGCAGGCGGCCCAGAGGCCGCGATCGGCGCTGTAGCGGGGGATGGATTGCTCGGGGTAGGGGCCGCGCGGCGGCTGCGCGATCGGGTAGATCTGCGCCTGGAGCAGCGCGGCGGACGCTGTCTGCTGCTGGGCTTGCGGCTGATCTTCTTGGGCCATGGTTTTTCCCCCCGCTTGCGGGGCGAGGTGAGCGGCGCGCGGCCGGGGCGCGAAAAACGCTGCCGGGGACGCGGCTTGCTCAAAGCGCCCGCGGGAAGGGGCATAGCGGCAAAAGGCGGGGCGGGCAACTCACGGTGGTGTTATGGTTGCAGGCTATACATTTATGGTTATCGGGTGGGGAAAAGATTTGGCGGCGTGCGCGGCGCGCGATGACACAGGGAACGGGGTTGCACCCTCACCCGGCTCGCTTTGCGAGCCACCCTCTCCCGCTCGCGCGGGAGAGGGGAAGGAAGAGGGCGACCGCGGACGAGGGGAAGGTAGAGGGCGAGAGCGGGCGGTTGTTCTCAATTTCATTGAGTCGAGTCATGGGAGCGCGCGCGGGCGGAAATTTGCGACGGAATTTTCGGGGCTGAAATAAAACATTCTTTTTCCGTTGCTTGTAATGAAATCATCAAAGCAACGACATAGACCAACGCGACATGTCCATGTGACACGCGGGCCTCTCGATTCACCGAATCGATTCAGAGAAGGCACCGTCAAACATGCCGACAGCAGATCGTCGTACAGTCCTTCGCGGATTGGGCGCGGCCGCGCTCAGCGCGGCGTTCCCCGAGTCCATCAAGCGTGCGCTCGCGGTCGAGCCCAATATCGTCAGCGGCACGATCAACGATGTGAAGCACATCGTCGTGCTGATGCAGGAAAACCGTTCGTTCGATCATTATTTCGGCACGCTGCGCGGCGTGCGCGGCTTCGGCGATCCGCGCGCGGTGATGCTTTCGAATGGAAATTCCGTGTTCCAGCAGCCGAACGGCTCGGGCACCCTGCTGCCGAACCATCCGCCGGAGCCGCTGATGGGCTATCAGTTCATCGGTGATCTGCCGCATGGCTGGTCCGATGCGCATGCGGCGTGGAACAACGGCAACAATGACGGATGGATCGCGGCCAAGGGCACGGAGACGATGTGCTTCGTCGATCGGACCGACATTCCGTTCCACTACGCGCTCGCCGACGCGTTCACGATCTGCGACAATTACCACTGCTCGATCATGGGGCCGACCGATCCCAACCGCTATTACATGTGGACGGGCTGGGTGGGGCAGAACGGGACGGCGACGGATACGGTCGCCTCGCCGTTCCAGGCGACCAATCCGGGCACGTTCACGCTCGCGGTCGGGCCGAGCACCGGGAACGGCGTGCTGCCGGGCGGGCCCGTCGTCAACAATGACGAGCAGGGCTATGACTGGCTGACCTATCCGGAGCAGCTCGAGGCGGCGGGGATTTCCTGGAAGATCTACCAGGATATCGGGGTCGGGCTCGATCCGGCCGGCTATGAAGGCTGGACCTCGAACCCCTATATCGGCAATTACGGCGACACCTCGGTTCTCTATTTCCTGCAATACCAGAATGCGACGCCGGGCAGCCCGCTTTACCAGAAGGCGCGGACGGGGACCGATATCTACAACAATGGCGGCTATAACGGCGGCTCGTTCTTCTCGGTCCTGCAGCAGGACGTGATGAACAACACGCTGCCGGAGATTTCGTGGGTTGTCGCGCCGCAGGCCTATTGCGAGCATCCGACATTCCCGCCGAACTGGGGTGCGTGGTACGTCTCGAGCGTGCTCGATGCGCTGACGAGCAATCCGGAAGTGTGGGCCTCGACCGTCCTCATCATCAATTTCGACGAGAATGACGGGTTCTTCGATCACATCGTGGCGCCGACCGCGCCGATATCGGCCGCGCAGGGGCTTTCGACGGCGAGCAACGTGAACGAGATCTATCCGGGCGTGCCGAACGATGCGACCGGATATCCCCAAGGGCCCTACGGGCTCGGCGCGCGGGTGCCGTGCATGATCGTCTCGCCGTGGAGCAAGGGCGGGTATGTGTGCTCGCAGGTGTTCGACCACACCTCCGTCCTCCAGTTCATGGAGCGGCGGTTCGGGGTGATCAATCCGCACATCACGCCGTGGCGGCGCGCGGTGAGCGGGGACCTGACGGCGGCGCTGAACTTCAAGCACGCGAACACGGCGAAGGTTCCGCTGCCGAACACCACGAACTTCGTGAGCTACGTTGAGGGCGACGCGCTGCTGCCGGTGACGCAGGCGATCATCGCTTCCGGCCAGCAGCCGGCGAAGACGCTCTCGATCCCCGTGCCGACGAACCCGGTGATGCCGGCGCAGGAGCCGGGGCAGCGGCTGGCGCGCGCGCTGCCGTATCAGCTCCAGTCCGATGCCGTGGCGGACATGGTGGACCAGGACGTCAAGATCAATTTCGGGAATTACGGCGCGGCGGGCGCGTTCTTCCATGTGCGCACGGCTGAGGGCGCGCTGAACGGCGGCATGGGCGCGGGCCCGTGGGGCTACACGGTCGAGGCGGGGAAGACGCTTTCCGACACGTGGCGGCCGACGAGCGGCAGCAACTACGATCTTTCGGTGTATGGGCCGAACGGGTTCTACCGGCGGTTCGCGGGCGGCCTCGGGCCGAACGCGGCCAATCTCGTGGTGCGGGCCGAATTCGATGTGGGCGAGGGCGCGATCGCCATCGTCACCAACGAAGGAGCCGCGCAGGCGCTGGTGATCATCACCGACAACTACACGGGCAACACGCGGCGGATGTTCGTGCAGGCGGGCGAGAGCTTCCCGATCGCGCTCGAGCTCGCGCGGACGAGCAACTGGTACGATGTGCAGGTGACGGTCGAGTCCGACCCGAGCTTCGTGCGGCACTATGCCGGGCATATCGAGAACGGAGAGGCGAGCCTGACCGACCCGCTGATCGGGCGGAGCGAGAGCTAAGGCAGACGGCGCCGCGCCCGCCCGAAGAACGGGGCGGGCGCGGCGATTCGTTTTGGCAAAAGGAAGAACGTGGTTTTCTTCTTTTTCTGAAGAAAAAGAAGCAAAAAGACTTTTTCCCGTTCTCCGGGGGCGGGTGTCCGCCGGGGACTCCGAACGGGCGGTCGGAGGCCCGAGGTGCGGCCTGGTCCGGAAAACGGGAAAAAGTTCTTTGGTTCTTTCTTTCAAGAAAGAACAGAAAAGATCAGCCTTCCTTCATCGATCAGACGGACACGAAGAGCGGCGCCGGCGCGCGGGCGAGGAGCGTGCGGGTGGTGCCGCCGAAGATCTGCTCGGCGAGGCGGGGGTGGCTGTAGGCGCCGAGGACGACGAGGTCGGCGTTGT
>JASHRV010000275.1 GCA_030037175.1 Acetobacteraceae bacterium | reverse complement strand
CATCCGATCGCGTCCGGATCTCGCGCAACAGATCGAGCCCCTCGTCCTGCCCCAGGCGAAGATCGAGGATCACGAGGCTCGGCTCGTTCGTGGCGAGCATGCGCGTCGCCTCCTGCCGCCGCGCGGCGGAGAGAACACGCATATTGCCCTGCCTGAGGTAATTCACCAGCATCTGCTGCGAGTCGGGGTCGTCCTCGACCACGAGCACGAGCTCCTCCCTGCCTTCGCGCCAGGCAGGATCGATCGAGGGTTGAAGTGCTGCGAGCATTCGCGGCGGCTCCATATACGATAGCTGCTTCCTTCCCGCGTTCGTTGCCGCAATTCATGGCCAGACGGCGCTGCCGCCCTCCGGATCCCAGGGGGGCGTAAGATGGGCGAGCCAAACTCGGTCTGCAAGAGCCGCCGGTAGGCCTCCGCTCAGGCGGGCAGGCAGATTCCTTCCGGATTTTGGGATCTTCCGTAACGTTGGCAGCGGGCGATCTGGCCCAATCGGGAAGAATGCCGGTGCGCGCGAATGTTTCGCCGGGTCAGCCGCTTCTGACGTGCCGACCGCCTTCGGGAACGCAGCGAGCTCGACTTTGTGATCTATTTCAGGAGCTTCTCCCACAAGTTTCGGGAAAGCATTCACCAACCTTACGGAAGACCCGGCGCCGCCCTGATCGCGCTGCCGGCACGATCGGGCGGCTGATCGGCCCTGGGTCGGCACCCCAGGTTGCAAGTGATGGATCCGTCGCGATGCCTGTGCGCGCCTTGCGCCGGTCTCGCCGGGCTTGGACGGCGAGACCGGCGCGGTGGCACCCGATTCGATCAGAGCCGGGCGTTGGCGTGCTCGGCGGGGCGGGCGAGCAGAAAATACGAGAACAGGGCGAGCAACGAACACACGGCCATCAGCGCCGTCATGGACAGCGCCGAGCGCCCATCATAAAGCGTCGCCACCAGCGAGCTGGCGATGGCGCCCATGGCCATCTGGATGCAGCCCGTTGCGGCGCCGGCTGCGCCCGCGATCTCCGGCAAGGGCTGCATCGCGCCCTCCATCGCATTCGGCGCGATCAGCCCGAATCCCAGGGAGCTCAAGATCATCAGAGGGATGACGATCGGCAGCTTCATCCAGCCGACCAGCGTCATCCCCAACAACACTGCCGCTGCGGTGCTCGCCAGAGCGAGCCCGATCGTCAACGGATAGCTCGGCGGAACACCCCGGGTGCTGAGCCGACTGTTGAGAAACGCGCCGGCCATGATCCCAAATGAGGTTGCCGCGAACACCAGACCATATTGCGCCGGTCGCAGCCCGACGATGTTGATCAGGAACAGCGACGAGCCGCTGACATAGGCGAACAGAGCCCCGAAGGCAGCGGCATTGACCAGGATGTAGCCGAGGCAGAACGGGTGCGTGAGCACACGCAGGTAGTTACGCGCGACGACCGACGGGACGAGCCGGTTGGCGGGATCGAGTGTCGCGCTTTCCGTAAAGCCCAGCACCATCACCAGCAGTAACAGGCTGCCAACCCCGGCCAGCAACGCGTGGATGGCGCGCCAACCTGCAAAGGCCAGCAACGCCGCACCCGCTGTCGGCGCGATCGTCGGGACTATCACTGTCGTCATTGCGATGTAAGAGATCTTTGTTCGGGCGGCCTGGCCCTCGAACAGGTCGCGGATGATGGCGAACGCGATGGTCATGCTCGCGCCAGCACCGGCACCCTGAATCACGCGCCATGCAAGCAGCGCTGGCAGCGACCGGGCGGTCGCGCAGCCGATCCCGGCAACGATGAACAGCGCGCACGCGAATACCACGACAGGCTTGCGGCCATATCGGTCTGACGCCGGGCCGTACAGTAGCGGCGCGATGGAGAAACCCAGCATGAACAGGCTCATCATCAGGTCGGCCTGCGCCGGCGGGACGCGAAGCGAGGCACCAGTGGCCGTGAGCGCCGGCAGGCTCATATCGATACCGAAGGACGGCAGCGCCACGAGGAACCCCATCAGAAAGGTAAAAACCGCGGAACCAGGGGAAATACGCATGAGTCCGATGTCCTCTGATTGGAACAAAGGTGGTCCGCCGCCTGACCGCTCGACACTCGACAATAGGTGTTTGGCAGCAGGCGGCGGGGCGGTTAGGAGGACGAGATGGCCGGTTGGACAAATCGGTCTATGCGAGAATTCGGCAGCGCCGCTCTGCGATCCGCGACGCTGTATTGTTCGACCTCGTCGTCCGCAGCATTCACGACCTGCTCGACAATCCGCAGGATTTCGGCACATGTGTCGATGCTGCGAAACTCCGCAGCCATCGCCGCGGCGCGGGTGCGATAACGTGGCGTGTCGAGGACAATCCGGACGGCCGCCCGCAGCGCTGCCGGCGTTGGCTCATTGGTCGCAAGGTTGATTCCGACACCGGACCATCCGATCCGGACATTCACATCGGCCTTGTCTTCGGTCAGCCCGGCCGTGACCAGAGGAATGCCGGAACTCATTGCTTGGTTGACACTGCCATAGCCGCCGTTGGTCACGAGCACATCGACCCGCGGCAGCAGCCACTCGAATGGCAGGAAGCTCGCAATGCGCGCGTTGGCGGGGATCGGCCCTGGGATAGCATCAATGGGGCGGCCGCCGGCGGTGGCGACCACGAGCACGTCACGCTCGTTTGCGAGCGCCGCCAGGGTCGGGGCGACCAGCAGGCCGAAATCGTGGTTGGCCACCGTTCCCTGGGTAACGAGCACGACCTTGCGCGAGCCATCCAGATCACCAGCCCATGGCGGAAGTGGCGCCTGCTTAGAAACGATCGGCGGCGTGCCGACGAAGTGCACAGTTGGTGGGATATCGCGTGGAAACTCGAAGCTCGGCACCGAGAGCTGCAAATACGTATCCGCCAGCACCACAACGGAATCGAACAGCGTCAACGACAATGGGCCGAGGCCCAAATCCGCGAGAACCCGGTTCAGCCGTTGGGCTGTCGGCTGATTGACGACTCGGTCGTACTCTTCGGTGATAGTCGCGTATTTCTCCCGCTCGGCCGGCATAACCGCGGGCGGCAGGCCGAGGAAATTCGGTGCGCCATCCTCCCGACACCAGTGCAGGAAAGACGTGCCGCAAAGAACGACGGGGGGACGAGCCGCGCGCGGTCCGAGCAGCATCGGCACCACGCCGAAGATCATGTCGTCACCGACAATGACGTCGGCCGGGAACTCCCGCAGAGTTTCGCGCAGGCCATCGAACTGTGGGACGATGCGCTCGATGAACCCGTGCTCCAGCGCGACGCGCAGCCATTCGAGACCGGGCGGGATACCGGCGAGCTCCGGAATCGCCTCGTGCAAGTTTCGTAGATCGAGATCCGCGGGCGGCGGAAGGGCGCGGAACTTTGCCCCGGCCGCTTCGATGCGGTCGCGCGCCCAGCTTCCCGTCAGGAAGACCAGTTCGTGGCCCGCGGCCATCAACACATGTCCAATCGCAAGCATCGGATTGATGTGGCCCGTTGCCGGCGTCGAAGCCATGAGAATTTTCATGGGATTGTCTCGCTTTCTTCGGTCAAGGAGTACAATGAAGGCTACCGTGCCCGGGGGATCGGACCAGCAGTTGACCTCACGCAAAGCGGAAATTCGGCGATCGCGGTTACGCTTTGACGTCGTACCGGAGCGACATAGCTACAATTGTAATGCTTCGAGAACTGGCTTCAACCCAAGATGTCCTGCTCGCGTTCTCGCCCACCGCTCCCCCAGGGAATGGACTCCCTGTCGGTCGTTAAGAAGAAAGGAATTACGGTGGGACAGTAACCCGCTTGGTATTCGGTACGAGTTCGCATCATAAGTTGACCTTATCTGCGATCGGCCATCCGACGGGTGTTGACGCTCGCTGCGCCAGGGCGTGTTGCAACAAAACGGATGGGGGCGGGAAAGCAGCACCCAGGTCGTTGTCGTCCGCCGAGCACGTTGTCCCGTCATTCGATCGTCCTTTGTGTTTGCGATCGGTTGACCATGGTCAAGCCTAAACGGCTTTGGCGGTACCCGGATCGGATTCAAGGGCGGGCCGAGTTCCTCGTCTTCCAGTTGGGAGCGCCGAGCGGCGTGGGTACTATAAAGCCTGCGCTGGATGCGGATCAAACAGCGTCTGTCGCTGTAGAAATAGACACGCAGGCAAGCAATCTGTCTGCGACGCTAGATGTTTAGTCCCGGCATTTGATGGAGCGGGTTGAGGATGAATCGGCGTGGTTCTTTTGTCCAGGCTTTGCAGATGAACTCGTATGGGGTGAGGCCTTTGAGGGTCTTGAGCCGGCGTGCGAAATTGTAGGCTGAGACGAAGTCGTTGAGATGTGTGCGTAGGTCGTCGTGCGTCTCATAGAAGTAGCGCTTGA
>JASHRV010000274.1 GCA_030037175.1 Acetobacteraceae bacterium | reverse complement strand
CGCGTCGCACTGCCATCGCGAACGAACGAGACCGCGCATGACAAAACGGGCTTTGCTGGGTCTCTTTATCCGCGGCTATGGCTACCACCGCGCAGCTTGGCGTCGTCCCGCCGTTCCAGCAGGAGGCACTTTGTACGTCGAGCGCAATGTCCGGAGCGTCCAGATCGCCGAGCGCGCAAAGATGAACATGATTTTCTTCGCTAACGGTGCCGGAAACCGACGGAACGATATGCCGAAAGGAGCCCTCGCAGGGTCGGGTTGCGTTGAGCTCGTCATCCCGAAGCTGCGCTGTTGCGGGCTGCTCCGAGGCGAGTTCGAAGCAGCAACGCTCCGCTGCAGTCTCGGATTGAAGCCCGCCGTGAATCGCTATGCCCAGGCCGGGAAAGCTGCAGCCGAATGAACATGCCGTCTCCTATCCTACTGGTCCGTTCCGGTGGTGCCGCGGCTCTGCCTGAGTGGCAGGCTGCTTTCGCCGCGGTGCGCCCAGATATTGAGGTCCGAGCCTGGGCCGACTCCGAGGTTGACCCGGCAAAGGTCAGATGGGTTCTTGTTTGGGAACCCGAGCCCGGCCGCATTGCGACGTTTCCCAACCTGCGTGCGGTCTTCAGCACTGCTGCTGGTGTCGATCACATCACCCGGGATCCTTTCCTGCCTCCGCATCTACCCATTGTCCGCATGGGGGCGGACGAGATGGCGCAAACCGTGGGCGAGTATGTAACGATGGCGGCGCTAATGATCCTGCGCGATGCGCCACGCTTGGTTACGGCTCATCAGGCCGGAAACTGGGACCCGTTCGAGCCACCGCGGACGGCTCGCGACACACGGGTCGGAATACTGGGTCTCGGTTCGATAGGTCAGTACACAGCCCAAATGTTGCGCGGTATCGGCTTTCTCGTTCAGGGCTGGAGCCGGACACGGAAACGAGCCAACGGGGTGAGGAGTTTCGCAGGAATGGGGGAGCTGGATACGTTCTTGGCCTCCAGCGACATCCTGGTCGGCGTCCTGCCCGACACGCCTGATACGCGACGCCTTCTGAATGCCGAACGGCTTGCACTGCTGCCAAGGGGGGCGGGCCTCATCAACGCTGGGCGCGGTACGTTGCTGTGTGTAACTGACGTTCTGGATGCCCTCGACGCCTGCCAACTCGGTTTTGTCGTCCTGGATGTCTTTGCAACGGAGCCACTACCAAGTGACAGCCCGATTTGGCGTCACCCCCGAATGCTGATCACTCCGCATCTGGCTGGCTACGCCTCCCGTCGGGCACGAGCGGAGAGCGTGGCTCTAGCAATTGCGAGGCTTGAGGCTGGATTGGTTCCCGACAATCTGTACGACCGCGTCCGAGGATATTGAGATTGTAGCCTGCAGCAACACGACGTCACGTCGCTGGTGCCACATTGTCGCATATTGGGGTCTGACTCACTCTTGGTACAATGTGGTCCTCGTGGCACCGTGGTTAACTGACATCCTCGACCGATCCGGTAGCCGACCAGAAACTGTCTCGCCGTCCTCGCCCCTCTCGCCCGGCCGGGCTCTCTGCCCTTGTCGTTGGCCTAGGCGGGTCGTGCCATGTCGTCGGTCCAGGCTTCCGGCAGATACAGCAGGTACGCGACCGGCAGACTGGCATGATCGTTGGCCACCGACAGGCTCACCGCGACCTGGCAATTATCCTGCTTGCCGAGCTGGCCGCAGTACTGGCGCGCGACACCGACCGAATGCGTGCCCTTCTTCGGAAAGCTAGTGTCGTCGATGATCCAGGCGCGGATCGCACCATGCGCCGCGATCTTCGGCAGCACCTGCCTGCGCACCGCCGCCAGCATCGCATCGTCCGACCAATCCGCCTTGGCGACCAGGTGATGCAGCGACTGATGGGCCGCCTGGACCCGGCTTGGCGCCACCCGCGCCGCGATCGGCTCGACGCTCTTGCGGGCGCCGGGCAGCAACAAGCCGCGGCAGTAATCTTGGAACGGATCAACCCGGTCAGCGTGCCCAAGGGCCGCGCTCAGCGTCTCGACATAGCGCTCGAACCGTGATTCGATCCCAGCCCTGCCCGATGAAAGACCCACACTCCCCTCCGCGCGCGTGAATCTCCATCCCTGACAAATCCATCACGAATCGGGCAAGATTTTTATGACACAGTAAGACTAGCAGGATGTTGAAAAACCGGTAGCGTGAGCTGTTTCAGGGTGATTCACTGGATCGGTGTTGCTCGTCGAGGGAAGAGATGCGAGGCGCGGATAAGCGGTCTGGCGAGCTGTTCTCGTATGTCGATCTTGAGAAGCGGGTACGGTCGGATCATCCCTTGCGGAGTATTCGGATGCTGACCGATGCGGCGCTGCAAGCGCTGTCGGGAGACTTCGCGGCGCTGTATTCTGGGATGGGCCGACCGTCGATCGCGCCAGAGCAGTTGCTGCGGGCCATGCTGCTGCAGGCATTCTATTCGATCGGAGCGGTTGCTGATAGAGCGGCTGGAATACGATTTGCTGTTCAAATGGTTTGTCGGCCTTGGCGTCGATGACGCGGTGTGGGATCACTCGACCTTTTCGAAGAGCCGCGACCGGCTGCTGGGCGGAGAGGTCGCCGCCAAGTTCCTCGATTCTGTTCTGGCGCAGCCGCGGTTGAAACGGCTGTTGTCGAGCGAGCACTTCTCGGTGGACGGCACACTGATCGAAGCCTGGGCCTCGCTAAAGAGTTTCAAGCCAACGACTACGTGTAGCCGAAGTTCAAGTGACGCTGGAGCGGTAATCGGACAATGCGACGCAAATGCCGGGGGCACTTTATATACCCAGCCTCTTACTTAAGGCGCGTAGAACCAGATAACGGAGGCAACGATAGCTCCGACCATCAGCCCATAGCCGAATCCAGCTCTGACCGGGCTGCCTGCAGTTTCGCCTTTCTTGCGGAGGTCAAGCACCACACCGACGACATTTACGGCGACGAAGCCGATCGTGAGTGCCCCCACCAAGACCGACCATTGGGCGCCCGAATAGGTGCCGAGCGCAGTTCCGGCGATTGGGCAATAGCTCGTCAGGGTGCCGAGCCAGGAGGCCATGTCTTTTAGCTTGAGCGACATCGTCTTAGTTTGGCCGATAAGATATCTAAAAGCCCAAAGACTAGTACTTTGCGCACGTAGAGTTCCGGCGTCAGATTAGTAAGGCTCAGCGACTCCGGTAGCGATCGCCTGCACCGGATATTCGTCCCGCGGCCCCCACCGCGCTTCGCCCATAAGCTCGGGCGGCGCGCCAATGATATCCCCGTCACCAGCAATCGAATCGTCGGCACAGAACTGGTTCCTCAGCACAATCGTCCAGGCGCCGTTCACCTTTTTCATCCAATATTCCTGCTCTACCGTGGTGGGTATCAGTATGCATCTTCCGATCGCCGCCTCCCAAACCTGCTTCTCGATTGGCGCGCCATTCGGCCGCTCGGGATGGACCGCAATGAACGCGTAGTCGGCCGCAACACGCATGGTGACGACGTGAAACACGATCGGTTTGCCGAACAGCTTCTCATAGATCGGGCGTACAGCGTTGAGCAGAGCGACTCCATCAGGCGAGCCCGGCTCTGGCGTCACGACATCCCGTTGGGCGACCTTTGGCGGAACCGGCAAGGGGGGAGGATTCAGGAGCTCGGCGAGCTGTTCCTTTGTCCAGAGCATTGTCGGTTGCGGGCAGGACTCGAAGCCCGGATCGCCACGGCTGTCAATTGCAACCCAATGGTTCACGTAGGTGCTCCAAATGAAATAAATCTGGATGTCGATGGGCATGGTGCGCCCGGGACAGCGCTTTCTGGCAAGGCTAAGAGCGTCGCCCTCAAGGGGCAGTAGCCGAAGCATGAGAACCGCACGTCCGATATGCCCCCAGCTTACTCCATAATTCAGGACCTCGTAACGCTCCTGGTCGAAGCGTTTGTTCACAGGCCAGTCGTAAAGGGCCAGCCAAGTCTCGATGAGCGCCTGTGCTGAGGGATTATGGTCGGTAGAGTTGATCGGCCGCGTGTTCGGCAGCGGACCTATGATCTCGGCACCTTGCCCGGCTTCAGAACGACACAAACTGAACAGACAGCTCAGGGTGAGGAGGAAAACGATCAGGCAAAGAATTTTTTTTGTTGGCATCGATTGCTGCGCTGTACTGCCGATTCAAACCGTAGAATTGTAGCGAAGAGCTACTGAGCCCGCAAGGCGGAACCGAAACAATCCCCCATGTGGGATGGCACGCAACGACGAAGCAAGGGGCCTGACGAGTTCAAGTTCGACCGCATCAACGTCAACCAGACACTCCTTGTCGGCGGGCACTATAGCCTGCGCCCGTAATGCCTGCGCTGAAGGCTCCGTCCATCGCAGCGTTCTCGTCAATCTTGACGCGGTAGACGCCTTGCCATGCTCCTACGACACCAGTCTCCCTGCGATGCTTTCGAGGACGAGTAACGGGCCCCGTTTCCGCCAATCGGCCGTATCTGCGACCGGAGACATGCTCACCCGCGTCGCCGATTACCGGCCTAGGCCAATCCGCGAACTGCTGCCCTGGCATTGGAAGCCGGCGGAACCGAAGCGCACACCTTGCCCTAGCGTCTTTACGAACCGCTTGCCAACTGCGGTCCTTCAAAGGACTCGTTCCATGTTCGCCCCGCCGAATTTCCCAAGGGGGATTCCGATGACGACCACAATCTATAGCTCCACGGTACCACAGTTCGAATAGCCCCGCGAAGTTCGCATCAACGGCTGCAATTGCGACCTCTGCCTTGACGACGTTACAAGTCTTCTTATCCGCATTTGCCTCTGCCTGACTTTGATGGCGCATGATGCATACGCTTTCCAGCACGAGATCGCGGGGGCGCAACCGAGCATAACCAGACCATGCGTGGGTGCCCCGAACTAGAGGAAATGCCCGACAATTCGTCCAGCTATTGCGCAACCCGCCGTCGCGCAAGCCTATTAAGATTCAACACATAGCACCGGTTCTCGAGCAGAGCTCTCGTAGACAGTCTCCTGCACCAACTCGCGCTTCAAGTGGTAGCGCACGTCGGGCCGGTAACACTGTCCTCGACGCTATTTCCCTGTCTCTTGCGATACGGCATGATTGCAATCGCGGAGCGAGTTTGCAAGGGGAGAACTGACATGTACAAAAGCGGCTTCATCGCATCGGTGATCTTTGCCGCCTTTGTTTCGATCAGCGAAATCGGAACTTCGGCGCCCTGGCTGATTGGCCTCATCTTATCAGCGCTTATCGGCACGACGCTGATGGATTTGTGGTTCTCGGCGTGGTCGGAGTGGCCGGAGAAAGGCGTCGCCGTTGGAACCGTAGCGACGCTGGTGGCCTCCGGTATCCTGGGAGAGATTTTCGGCAGCGGGCTTTTCATCCGTTACGACTTCCAGGGTGCGTTGTGGAGCTACGTTCGTTCCAACGGGACCACGACCCCGCCCTCCATCTTGACGGCGGTGATCTATGCCGCCGTCGATGTTGTCATCGTTATGATCGTGACCTCGATCCTTGTCTCGCCGCTCGTCGTTTGGAAGGCGCGGGGGCAGGGCGCGGCCGAAGGCGACGGGGCAAAAGTTGCCGGCGGGACGACGCGCCGGAGGTGATCCGCATCGCTGAGGCGGCACCGCATGCACATCTGGCGGCTGATCGCGGGGTCGCGGCGGTCATCGCGTCGGGGATTGTCCAGCTCTAGCCAGGGCCGCAATCTTCACGTTCAAATTCGATGCGTTTGTCGGCCGAGGGGGCGTCTCGGTAGATTTCGCACCCGGACGCGATCACGCCCCACAACTTATCCGTAACTGCCAGCGGCGGGCGATTGTGATTGATGAATATCTTGGTCCCGAGCTTGCTGCCGAGACCGCGCATCCGTGTCTCGGGCTGCGCCGGCATTCCGTCCACCCCGCGCTCGATCACCGGGGCCGCCCGCGCGAAATTCTCCGCCTCATGCCGCCACGCGAGCCAATCTGGCCGCATCGCCGCCGAAAGAATGAGCGATGCCGGGTTGGCCTTGTGCTGCCTTGCAATATCGGGCGCGGAGCACCGCTGCGCTCCTGCAGTCGCGCCCCCAGAACCATCAAGGCCCTACTCTGCCGCATCCCGGCGGCGATCAAAATTTCTTGATAAGGCGATTCTCCCACGACTGTGGGCTTCCGCCGCCCGGCCTCGGCATCGTTTTATGAAGCCGACCGGGTCGGTGCACGGCCACGGGTCATGGCACAGATCGGCGTCGAGGGACCATATGGCTCGCTTAAGCCACCCTAGGGCTCGGCACTTGCTCTTGAATCTTCCTGCGTACCTGTTCCTCCTGCTCGCCTCCCTGCTCATCGCAGTTCGGCCGGCCTGGAGCGACGGCATCGACCCTAACGCGCCCATGCAGTTCATTCCGGTGACTTTCAATGCCTCGGCATTGACTGTCACCGAAGGCGTCTTGGCCGTTGGGCAAATCGTCAGCGGCACACAGAGTGTCTTCGAACATTT
The DNA here is from genome assembly GCA_030037175.1 of Acetobacteraceae bacterium. Lineage (GTDB taxonomy): Bacteria > Pseudomonadota > Alphaproteobacteria > Acetobacterales > Acetobacteraceae > JAKAWQ01. The sequence continues at coordinate 10,456 of JASHRV010000274.1, read as the reverse complement.
CGTCGCGCAGCATCCCGAGCTGACGAAGCCCGGTGATGTCGTCTATCTCCTCTCCGGCGGCGGCGACGTGAATACGGGGCTCGCCCTTGGCAAGAAGATCCGGCAGCTCGGACTTCAGACCGCGGTGGCCATCCCGCGGTGGCTCGCTGACCCGTATGGGCTTCTCGGCTATGTGCCCGATCTCTCCTCCCACCAAGTCGATGCGGAGATCATGGGAGTCTACCCGAGCCAGTGCGCAAGCTCCTGCACGCTCCTCTTCCTCGGCGGCGTCGCCCGCGGCGTCTCGGATGGCTCCAAGTTCGAGGTTCACCGCACCTTCTTCGAAGAAGGTTCTTCGGTTTTCCAGGATCCCAAGAACACCAAAAGTGCCTTCATGGACTTTGGCGAAGAGCAGATGGCCATGATCGCAAACTACGTGAGCAGCATGGGCATCAGCACGCAATTCGTGGATTACATGGCCCAGGGGGGCCACACTGAGCAGGACCCGATCCTGCCGCTCACATCTCAGCAGCTGCTCGATCTCAACGTCGTCACGGTTGAGCGCATCTCCGCGACGACAGATTATCAGGCCACCCAGACGCCGACCCTCACCGTCATTGACCAAAACGGCGATTTCATGCTGGGCAAGGTCGGCCTCTCATGCGACGCGAACCACATGCTCTTCCTAGAGGTCTACTTTCCGTCGATGCCCGCGCCGCCGCTGCGCGTCGTCCTCAATCTCACCGACCCCACCGGGGCGATGAAGGCGATTGCGGTGCCCTCCTACGCCTTCCGGCTCTATTCGGGCGTTGGTGGGCAGGTGACGGGGAACATACTGATCTCGCCCGGCCAGGTATTCAGCGCTTTCAGTCAGGCTCGCGCGTTCTCGGTCGAGGTTTTCGGGAATTCGGCTTCGGGCTTCGAGGTGCCGCTGACAGACGGAGTCGGAAGCTCAATGGTTCCGATCCCGAGTTCTATACAGGGACAGATCTCCGAGCTCGCTAGATCTTGCTGAGCCAAGACTCCATCGCCCCCGCACCTCGCCACGGCAAGCTGCCTCTCCAACACCTCAAGCACCTCCACGGTGACCGCGCCGGTCCTGAGCCTGCCGCCAAAGTCGTGTGAGTCCGTCTCTCCTACCGCCCCAGCGCCTTCACGTTCCAGGCTAGCGCCGCCGCATCCACATCCGCGCCAAGGATCACCTTATCACCGCTTGCGAGCACAATCTCGATGCGGCCCAGCATTTCCGGTGGGGTGGGCAACGCTGACGCCGGCACCTCGGCAGTGATCATGGCTGACACAACTTTGAAGGCGCTCGCTTACGCCTTGCCCGCTGCCATCTCGCGCCGCCAGGTGAACGGCATGTTGGAGTTTAGACCGTACCGCCGCGCCACCATCGTCAAATCGCACATCATCGCGCGAACGTTGGCCGGCGGGTCGCGACGCCGAGAACGGATTCAAGCGCGGTTCCAAAGTTGCAGAGGAGTCCTTCGTCGAACAGCCGTCCCCACAGCGAAATACCATGCGGTACCTCAAAGCGCCGGTCGTCCTGAATGGCTACGCCGATGTCGAGCCGGCCATAGGCAAGGGATGGATCGGATCGGATACCAGTTCTGAGGAAACCTGCACGCAGGTGCAGGCATGGGTGCCCAGTGAAGTTGCTGGCGACGAGCATTGGGCCCGTCATGAAAGGTCCGATCAGGACGTCAACTTCGCGGAACAGGTCGTCAAGCGCTTGCATGACCCGGAACCGCAGGCGATCCGCCTGCACATGGTCGACGGCAGAAAGAAACCGTGCCTTTCGGAAGGCGTTCGGCCACGCCCCCTTGTCCTGCCGGACAAGCTCATCATCACGGTCCGTCAGCGTGAGTTCCTCAAAGGCCGCCGCAGCTTCGGCGTAAAGTATCGCCATGAGGGACGCATAAGGAAGATCCGCTAGGCGAACCTCCTTGACTCCACTTGCAAGCGATTTAGCGGCTCTCAGCGCTGCGTGATCCACCTCCGTTGTATCACGATCCTCAAATGCCTCAGGAAGGTAGCCGAGGCGCAATCCTTCTACGCTCGCCCCTGCATTATAATTGAAGGGTGCGCCGATCGAGCCGCGGTCGGACGGATCCTCGCCGTTGATTGCGGCCAGGACGAGCGCGCAATCTTCCACCGATCGGCAGATCGGGCCGATCTTGTCGAGGGACCAACAGAGCGCCATCGCCCCTGTGCGGCTGACCCGGCCGTAGGTGGGTCGGAGGCCTGTCGTGCCACAGCGGTGTGACGGCGAGGTGATGGATCCCAGCGTTTCGGTTCCAATCGCAAAGCCGCACAGCCCGGCGGCCACGGCGGAGGCCGACCCAGCGCTCGAGCCGCTGGAATCCTCGTTGAGGTTCCAACGATTTCGAGTTTTACCGCCAACCAAATGTCGCCGTAGGCAAGCGCACCGAGGGTCGTCTTGCCTAGCAATACGGCGCCAGCGGCGCGCAGTTGCGTCACCACTTGGGCGTCACTGTCGGAATTGTCACGTTAATCTTGGTCGGGCAGTAGGGTGCTGGAGCGGATGGTGTTGCACAGGTTATGCCACGTACCGGACACACGTCTCCTGCCGCCAGACGTCGAAGGCCTCGGAGCGGATTGCACGGTAACCCGTGGCAGCCATGAGGTGGCGCCGCGGATGGAAGTGGCCGTTGATGAATGCGTGGGCGGAGAGGAAATGTTGCGCGTGAGCTGGTGATTTGAACCGCTGCATCTGCCGTTCTCGTCGTCGCGTTGGCCAGTGTGAATTCTCGGCGCGGTTGTTGAGATACCGGCTTTGCCGGTGCTCCACCTGGGGAAGCAGGCCTCGGTGCGCCGCGCTGTAGCTTTTCAGCTTGTCGGTGACGATCACCCGCGGCACGTACTGCAACCCCTTCAGCAACTTTTTGAAGAAGCGCTTGGCAGCGCGGGCGTCGCGCCGTGGCTGAACGAGGATGTCGAGCACGACACCATCCTGATCGACGGCACGCCACAAGTAATGCTGAACGCTCTCGATCCGACTGAAACCCTCATCCATATGCCACTTGTCGCCCGGACGGGGCTGCCGTCGGCGTATCGCGTGAGCGAAGCTCTCACCGAACTTCTGGCACCACCGTCGCACCGTCGCATAGGAGACGGTGACACCGCGCTCGGCCAGAAGCAGCTCAATATCCCGCAGGCTGACGCTGAACACGTGATAGAGCCAGACAGCATAGCTGATGACCTCAGCTGGGAACCGATGGCGGTAATCGGGATCCGGTGACGGCTTCATGCCGTCTGTCTCGCCCGCCTCAAGGCCCCCTGCCAATGCCAGGTTGTGTTACCGTGACAATGCCCAGCCGAGACTATTCCCCGAGCCGCTCCAGTTCGGCTCGCACAAAATTCTGGAACTGATCCACAGCCGGCAAAAGCTGGCGAGAGCGTAGCGCTACGGCATCGACCGTTGCTGAATTGAGCAGGCGATTGCGGATGCGGATCGCGGTCAGCCCATTGGTCCGGAGGGAGATGCTTGCCGCCCAGCGCGGGAGGAGCGCGACGCCTCCGACCGTCCTCACCAGCTGTGTGATAAGACGCATCGAATTCGTCTCAAGGATCGGCGCGAGTTGAATGTCACCTTGCCGGCAGGCGGCGTCTATAAGGCCCCTGCTGCCCAACGGCCCGGAGGACAGAGCAATTGGAAATGCACTGAGCTCCGCCAAGGTCACCGACGTCACCTTGGCGAGTGGATGCCCGGGCGACACCAGGGCCATAATCGGCGCGCGCATTCGAAACCGACAGACCAAAGCGGCGTCGAGCTGCGGGGAGAAGACGAAGCCAAGGTCCGTCTGCACCTCCCGCACGGCATCGAGGATTTCGCCTGTCCGGGCGATAGAGACGTTGAAGGTCACGCCTGGATAACGTTCAGAGAACTGCGCGATAGCGTTCGGTAGCACTTCGTGTGTGAGAGCCTCGATTGCGTATATGCGGACGACGCCGCGAACAAGCCCCTTCAGCGCCGCGATCTCGGAGCGGACGCGTTCGATCTGCCCAAGATGATCACGGGCATGGCGGAGTATAATTTGACCAGCGAAAGTCACGCGCACGCCTCTCGGCAGACGCTCGAGAAGCCGCATCCCGAACTCGTCTTCGAGCTTCATCACTTGGCGGCTCACGGCCGACTGAGCCACGTGCAAAAGCTCGGCTGCCTTGCGGATGGAGCCATGCTCGGCGACGGCGGCAAAGTATCGTAGCGAATTATCAGCCACCTCTCCCTCCGTGCCTTAGCAGACCAACCCTGCGATGCCGGCTCGGCATCTCTCTGCCCGATTTATTCTACTTGTGCGAGCGGATAGGCAATGAAAAACTCGGACATGCTCTGCATTTCAATGAAGCGAAAATCGGAGGACACGTCCGTTAGGAAATTCGCGTTCGAAACCGTCCTCGGAGGCGGAGAGCGCGATCGTGGCTTAAGGCGGCTGAGGCGCCCCGACACCTGTCGATTTGCTGTGGTTTTCAACAAACCCGCGAATTAGACGGAACAACACACATGGCGTCCCGACCGTCATCGGCTGAGAGACAGGGAGACGCAATGTGACGCGGATAATGAGTGCAAAACCCAGACGCTTGCTGCGGCGACGGCGTGTGCTGGAGGTAGGGACCGCAGCCCTTGCTGCCACGGTCACGCGGGTCAACATCGCCCGGGCCGAACCCGTCGAACTGGTCCTCGGAACCAACGGCGGGCAAGAATACGACGTAACCTACAAGGCTGTGTATCAGCGCTTCGAACAAAAGTACAACGCGAAGATCGTGCCGGTGTTCGCAGACGGCGCGACGCTCCTCAATCGCGTCATTGCGGAAAAATCCCACCCGAGCATGGACGTTACCGTTGCCTATCAAGGTGGCTGGTTGATCGGCCAAGCTCAAGGGGTCTTTGAGAAGGTCGATTACGGGAACATACCTCACATCAACGAAATCTATGGCTTCCTTAAGGATCCCAATGGATTCGCACCTTTCGTGAACTTTGGCGCATGGGGTATCGTGTACGACCACGATACAATCAAGACGCCACCACTCTCATTCAAGTCACTCTGGAAACCAAAATATTACGGCCAGATCATGATCGGGGGGATTTACCATTGGCAGATCCACCTCACAGCGTTTGCGTACGCCTGGACCGGAAAACAGGCGAACATCGATGCGGCCTTCCAGAAGGTTAAGGAGTTGGCACCGCACCTTGCAGCTTTCTATGGTCTCTCTTCGGATACGCAATCAAAGTTCGAGCAAGGAATTGCTTCGATTGCGACGTGGTACAGCTATACGACGCAGAGGTTGCGCAATGGGGGCATGAATCTACTCTTTCAATTCCCAGAAGAAGGTGCCTTCATTTATCCTATAACATTCCAAGCCGTTAAAGGAACGAAAAAGCTCGATCTTGTCGAAAAGCTTATCGGGGAGTTTTACGATCCTCAGGCGTGCGTCGCTCTAGCGCGCTTGAACGGCTACATACCTGCTAACCGGAACACGATGCTTCCACCGGATCTCAAGGGACAACTCCTTAGCTACGATCAAGTTCTAAAGAGCCATTCCTGGGATTGGGCGCTCATCAACGCGCATCAGGACGCTTGGCTTACGCGGTGGAATGCCGAAATACGGCCCCTGATACGGGGCTGAATTGCCACGGGGCTAGTACGCAGCCGCAACTGAACGATTAAGCGGGGTCCGCCGTACCGGTGAGGCGCGGCGGACCCTAGGCATCGTCCTTTTTTGATAGCAGCACTCTGGGATCTGTCAGAACCGACGGCGCAATGGTTTTCTTGACATGCGGCCCCTGAAAACGAGCCCGCTCCGCTCTCAGAAATTCCGGGCGCGGGCTGGCTGGAGCGCACGCTCGATTATGGTCCGCAACAACAGCACCATTGCCGCGTTCGCTACAGCCGGTATACCGTCGCAAGCCGCGATGATTCCGCCGCCGCCACCGTCCGCGAGACCGAGACCGACGCCAACATAATGCAGAGCCTCTTCCTCCTCGGGTGTGTGGCAAAGGGCTAGGTCACGCCGAAGAAACGCGAGCGCCGCTGAGACGCCATAAGAGCCGAGGTTCGAGGTGCTACCGACCACGGTGACCGTGGTGGGAACGGTAGAAAATACGCCTCCATGACAAGGCGTCTTGTCGGCCTGGTTGATCTGAGGAAGTTTTTCCGCCAACGCCGCCCGAAAGGCCCCGAAACCGATCTCGTTACCGCCGTCTCCGATCCCAACTGAATCCCTTCCCAACGCGAGATGGGTACGAAAGAGGTGATCCACGTTGCAGCGGAAAGGATCGCGGCTGATCCCGGTCATGCCGTAAAGGACACCGTTCACGTTGCCGCCGAGACGTTCGACCGCGATGAGAATGTCCATCTGCCGAGCGGCCTCCTCCTGCTGCGCCATATCGGCATTCCTAAGCGCGACCAGCCCTGCCTTAAGATGCACACGATTGCAGAGCGCCTGGATGGGCCGCATGCATTCAGGATCAGTGAAGATCGTAACGCGATGGTTGATGCGTTCGAGAGCGCTCGCGAGAACAACGCTTCCAAATGGCCCGTCGTTTTCGCCAACGGGCATGTGGTCAGGCACCGCCGCACCGGTGACGATGCCGATTTGCGCCGCGGGTCGGTCCAGCACGCGCGCGGCGGCCAGAACGAGTGGCACTTGGGACTGGGCGCGAACGACATCATAGAGGGCGCTCTTGAAGCCCCGAACAACCCCAGGACGTCGGATTTCGACAGTGATCAGACGGTCGATGTTCTCGGCTGCAATATCGATCATATTCGTATGCCTTAAAATCCGCGCTGCACTGTTTTGAGGGAGACCTCGACAATTTCGCGGAGCATCGCGATCATGCTGGTTTGAAACTCGGCTGAGGTTCCATCCACCATGGGCACGAGCCGAGCGATCGCGCCATCCATGGCCCCGGCCTCCACACAGCGCTCGAGCATGCGCCGTTCCGTCTCGGAGTCATGAAGCACGTCCGGGTTCCGTAATAGGCCGGCGAGAGCAGCCGCGACGCCATAGGCAGCCCAGTTCGAGACGCCGCCGACGACGAGGATGTCACAATCTGCCACGGTTGCCACACCGGCTCCGCAAGGGCATTGGCATTTTCGTCCGTAGGGTTGGAGCTTGCGCACCGTTTCGGCGATGCGCCCGAACCCGATTTCATTGCCACCGTCGCCGATGCCGATCGTAAGCACACCTGCCTCCTGTGCTTGCGCGGCCAGTAGGTGGGCGTTCGCCATCATTTCCGGTCCTCTGCCGGTGCCCAGAATGCTGTGGAAGATACCCTCGGAATTTGGCCCCCCCTTCTCGACGAATATCACCGCTGCCGGTGCGTACTCACGCAGCAGCGCCTCGGTTTTCGCCAACCCAGCTTCCGTTCCAAGAGGGAACGCGACTGCAAGCGCACACCCGTCGCGAATTACAAATGTCTCATTATCCACACAGGCGAGGCCGGCCGCCTCGACCGTGGCTATGAGAGGGCCGAGGTTACGCTCCTCGGTGACGAGCACAGGCTTGGCGCCTAACCCTATTTCTATGGCACGCGCGATTGCAGCGGCCCCGAGAGGACCATCCGTCTCGCCCTGCGGCAACCAGGGCGGCGAGCCCGCACCAGTGACGACGAGGACGTGATCACCCGCCTTCACACGGCTGCGCAACGCATCGGCGGCCTGCCAAGTAAGGGGCTTGCCGGTGCCACGCGCCGCTTCATGAAGGCGGTGAATTACCCCCCGTGGCAGCCCGGCACCGTATCTTACCTCCACCGATACGATGCGGTCGATGGAATCACAAGTGAGCTCGTCCATGATCAGTACCTTTCACGATGCCATTGTAGGATCCGGGGCAAAAACACTGGCGCCAGATGCCGCCCAGGATGCGACAACCGCGCTGCCCTTGTGGAATTGCCAGTCGGCAGGTGCCGCGAAGGCACGAAGTTCACAGCCGCTTTGTGTCTCGAGCAGCACGATCAACCGATGGCCTTGGAAGAGAATATCCCGCACGGTGACCGCGAGCCCCTCACCGCGGACCGAGACGCGGACGTTCTCCGGCCGCACCGCCAACCTGACCAACGCGCCGGACCCGAACCCCAGCCCGTGTCGCATCCCCTGCATCACGATGCCTTCGACCGAAATATCGGCAATATCGCCTGTGATTCTCAGGATGTGGCCGGAGAGGAGATTCGTAGTGCCGAGAAAGGTCGCCACGAATTCGCTATTTGGCCGATCATACACGGTCTGTGGCGCGTCCATCTGAAGGATCTGGCCCGCGCGCATGACTGCGATCCGGTCAGAGAGGGTTAGCGCCTCTTCCTGATCGTGCGTGACAAACACGGTCGTGATACCAATGCGACGCTGCAGCTGCCGCAGCTCGACCTGCATTTGCTCTCGCAGGCTCTTGTCGAGTGCCGATAGCGGTTCATCCAGCAGAAGCAAATCCGGCTCAATCACTATCGCGCGGGCTAGCGCCACTCGCTGCTGTTGCCCTCCTGAGATCTGGCTGGGGAACCTGTCTTCGACACCGTGCAGGCCAACGCGCTTGAGTGCTCGGCGTGCAACCTCGGCGGTTTCGGCCTTCGGGCGGCCACGTATCCTCAGGCCGTAACCCACGTTCTCCAGCACGGTCATGTGCGGAAAAAGTGCATAATTCTGGAACACCACGCCGAAGCTCCGGCGATACGATGGAAGCGCGGTGATGTCCCGACCGCGACTGATGATTCGACCAGCATCGGGCACTAGGAAGCCCGCAATCAAGCGGAGTAAAGATGTTTTCCCGCAGCCGCTGGGACCGAGGAGTGCGACGAATTCTCCATCCTCTACAGATGCGCTAACCGAATCGACTGCCAGGGTGGGGCCGAATCGCTTACTCACCGAGTCAAGGACGAGCCGAGCGACCATCGTTGGGGACGCTTGTCTCAAAATGGCCGTCGATAGCCCCGTATGAGTCCGTTCCGGACAATCACCCCAAGCATCGTGACCAATGCGCAGTGCATTTCCAGCGGCATGCCGTCTACCGCCAGAATGCTGCGGCCAGTGCTGCCATCTCCTCCCTGCGCAGCAACGCAGGCCTCTATCATTCGCCGTTCAACATCCGGCGTATGCAGAAGATCCGGATTTTCTGTCACCGCGGCCAATGCCGCAACGATGCCGTAGGCGCCCCAATTCGACGTATTGGCCGCCACGAGGACGTCGGTACATACGCGGGTCGCGAGCTGCGTCCCCTCCGGCTTGTACTGTTTGACCGCGGGCTCAATCAAGCCGAAGCCGATCTCGTTGCCATTGTCTCCGACACCGATCGAGGCGATTCCCTCGGCGGCAGCAAGATCGAACAGACACTCGGCGCGTGCACGCAGCCCGCGAGTGGGCTTACCCGAAGCAGTATGCGCGATACCCTGCGAGTTCGGACCGATCTTCTCGACTGAAACGACGAGGCAAGGCGCGAAGCGCGCGAGATATTCGGCGGCCTGCCGTGGCGCATCTTCTCCGCCGCTGAGTGGAAGTACCGCTGTGCAATAAGGAGCCTCACGAGCCATTTCCGGGGTGCGCAGTCCGAGACCGCCGGCGAGGGCGGTTGCCGCAAGGTTGTCCACGAAGTCCGGTTCCGTGAGAAGGATGGGAATGGCGCCGGTTGCCTGATGGATGGCGCGTGAAAGTGCAGCAAGGCCGGGCGGCCCATCGGTCTCTCCGGCTGGTAGGAACGGTGGCCCACCCGCGCCGGTGGTCATCAGTACGAAGCGGCCGGGCTTCGCCCTCTCGTGGATCAGCCGGGCGGCCCGAAGTGTAAGCGGCCCCCCTTCTTGCGCCTCGCACGCGGCCTCGTAGAGCTGCGCGATCACACCGCGCGAATAATCCGAGATGCGAGCCTCGACCGTTATCAATCGGTCGATGTTTTGGCAAACAATCTCAAGTTGAGACGGCATTGACTCGTTCCTTCAGTTCCGGGGCGCAGCAACATTCTCGAAGAAGCGCTGCAGGCCGACCACGCGTTCGACCAACAGCATCATGCCAAGCATGAACACCACCAGCAGGGCGCAAACTGCCGCCAGGGTCGTGTTAAGGCCAGTCTCCGCCGCCTGATTATACAGAAGAGCCGGGAGCGTGATTGCCCCAGGGGCGGAAAGAAAAAGAGAAATGACAATGTTATCGAACGAAATGACGAACGCCATAATTCCTGCGCTGAGCAGTCCCGGACGCAGCATGGGTAGGGTGATATCGCGTAGCACCCGCAGAGGATGCGCCCCGAGGCTGAGCGCGCTTTCCTCCATGGCCAGGTCGAGCCGGGTGGCGGCCGCCATGATCGTCCGCAGGGCATAGGGGGTGCAGATGATACTGTGGGCCAGTACGACGGCCAGAACCCCGTGTAGGAACCCAAGACGGCTGAAATACTCCAATAATCCGATTGCGAGTGCGAGTTCGGGCAGGATGATGGGAGAGAGAAAGAACGACTGGAAGGCCGCCCGACCGGG
>JASHRV010000273.1 GCA_030037175.1 Acetobacteraceae bacterium | reverse complement strand
GCCGCGCTCGCGATCGGGATCGCGGTCGTGCTCGGCAGCCTCGTCCTGCCCGGGCGGTGGTACTGGGCGGCGTTCGCGGCGTTCGTCGTCTTCCTCGGAACCCGTTCCCGCGGCGAATCGATCGCCAAGGCGTCTCAGTTCATGGTCGGAACGATCGCGGGCGTGGTGGCGGGAACGCTGATCGCGACCGCGCTTTCCGGTCATCCCTATCTTTCGCTCGCCGGAATCATCGTCTCGGTCCTGCTCGCGTTTCAGGCGAGCACGGCGGCCTACGGGGTGATGATGTTCTGGATCACCATCATCCTCGGCTTGCTCTTCGGCATGCTCGGCTATTTCGCGCCCGATCTCCTGCTCACCCGGCTGATCGAGGCTGCGATCGGGTCGGCCTCCGGGGTGGCGGTCGCGGCGGTCGTCTGGGTGACCCCGACCAGCAACGTCGTCGCACTTGCCGAGCGCAGCTATTTCACGACCCTGGCCTCCGTGGTCGAGGCGGCGGGGCGGTGCCTCGCGAGCGGCGCGCGCGATCCGGCCCTGCTTTCGCTCTCGCTTTCGCTCGAGGACCGCTTCGTCAATCTCGGCAGTGCGGCGCGGCCGAAAACGCTCGGCCTGCTCGCGGGCGCGCACGACCGGCCGCGGCGGCGGATGTGGATTGTGACTTCGTGTCATTACCGGGTGCGGGATCTCGTGCGTCTTGCCGATGAGGCCGCGATTGCGGAACGGGCAAATGCAGCGACGGAGGCGATCGCGGCGATGAGCGCGCGGGTCGCGGCCCGGGCGCGGCTGCTGACGGGCGAATACAAGGGCGAAACCCTGCCGCCTGCGCCCGCGATGGAAGCGGTTGAAGATCCGCGGATGGACGCGGCATTGCTTCTGTTGCGGCGCATCGAAGCGTTGCTGCGCCGGCTGGGGCCGGAATAGGCCGGAAAATCCGCGGGAAAACACTGCCGGGCCCCGGGATTCCGGCACTTTTGGCACTCCGCGATTGTGGTGCGTCCCGGACTATGGCATGAGACAGGCAATACCTTGCCCGCTCGCGGGACGAGGGGGCAAGCCGCTGAACAGCAGGCGATTGGCCGGCAGAGCCGATCCCTCCTGTGAATTCCTTCGCAGAAGGGGCGGAGAAAGCCGTTAGGGAGGGGACCATATGAAGAAGTTACGTCCTGTTTCGCGTCGTGATGCGCTCAAGATTGCCGCTGCCGGGGCGGCGCTTCCGCTCGTCCATATGCAGACGGCGCATGCGGCCGGAACCCTGAAGGTCGCGTTGTGGGATCACTGGGTGCCGGCGGCCAACCCGGTGATGGAAAAGCTGATCGCCGAGTGGGGCGCCAAGAACCACGTCGACGTCTCGGTGGACCTGCTCAGCTCCGGCACGGCCAATGCCAAGCTGCTTCTGGCCCCGGCAGCCGAATCCCTGGCCGGCACCGGCCACGACATCATGACCTTCCAGGCCTGGGGCGTGCAGCAATACCATCAGCACCTCGAGCCCATCGACGATGTGATGGGCGGGCTCATCAAGCAGTACGGCGCGATCGATCCTGTGGCCCAGTATCTCGGCAAGGCGGACGGCCACTGGATGGGCCTGCCCACCAGCGTCGGCAGCCAGTACAAACCCTCCTGCGCCCGCATCAGCTACTTCAAGAAGGGCGGCTACGACGTCCAGAAATGGTATCCGAACGCGCCGGGCAATGCGAAGACCGCCACGGACTGGACGTACGAGACGATGCTCAAGATGGCTCCGGGCGCGAAGCAGGCGGGGCTTCCCTTCGGTCTCGGGCTCGGCCTGACGACGGACAGCGTCGACTGGACGGGCGCCGCGTTGCGCGCCCATGGCGCGGTTCTGGTGGACGAGAAGGGCAACATGCAGCTCCGCTCCGATCCGGTGCAGCAGGTGCTCGAGTACATGCAGAAGCTCTATCCCTATCTGCCGGCGGACACCGTCACCTACGATGATGCCTCGAACAACAAGATCCTGATCGCCGGCCAATCCGCGCTGATCTTCAATCCGCCCTCGGCGTGGTGGGTGGCGCGGCGCGACGCGATCAAGGTGGCGGAGGATTGCTGGACCTTCCCGAGCCCGGCCGGAACCGCGGGACGGTTCAATCCCTATCTGCCGTTCTTCTGGGGCGTGTGGTCCTTCAGCCCGAACAAGACCGCGGCCAAGGATCTGATCACCTGGCTGCAGCAGCGCTCGCAGGTCGAGACGCTCTGCAACGCCTCCTACGGCTACGATATTCCGCCCTTCGCCAGCATGCACGACTTCAAGATATGGTCGACGGTCGAGCCGCCGCTCGGGACGGTCTACAACTATCCGATCCGGCCCTGGCACGATACGCAGACCAGCATGGCCGGCTGGCCGGCGCCGCCGCACATCGCCGTGCAGCTCTACAACAACGCGACCTTCAACGTGATGATCGTGAAGCTCGCCAAGAACGGGGAGAGCATGAAGAACGTGCTCGACTGGGCCGAGAACGAGATCAACGGCTACATCAACATGTAGAATGAAAGCGTGAGGGCGGCCGGCGCGAGAAATGCGCCGGCCGGGTCCGCCAATGATGCGGCTTCGCGAGAAGCGGTGGGGAGGAAGAGATGGCTGACGGAACGGGCAGCGTTTCCGCGCCGGCACTGAGAGGATTCGCCCCGCCCCTGCGGCGGAGCGGGCTCAGGCGCTTCGCGAACCGGCGCTCGACCGTCGCGGTCGTGATGTGCCTGCCCCTCATCGCGCTCATCGCGGGCCTGGTCGTCTATCCGTTCTTCTACTCGATCTATCTCTCGATGCTGAACCGCGCGGCGACGCGGTTCATCGGCCTCTTCAACTATCGCTACCTCCTCAACAGCGACACCTTCAACCTCGTCATCTTCCAGAGCTGCTTCTTCGCCATCACGGCGGTTTTCTTCAAGGCGCTGATCGGCTTCATCCTCGCCCATGTCATGCACAACATCTCGGGGCGGGATCAGCGGATCTGGCGCGGATTGCTGCTGGTCCCCTGGGTGATCCCGCCCGCGCTCTCCACCCTCGGCTTCTGGTGGATGCTCTCGGGCAATTACTCAGCCGTGAACTGGATCCTCGCGCAGTTCGGCATCCATGGGGTGGCCTGGCTGGCAAACACCTGGACGGCGCGGATCTGGGTCGTTGCCGTCAATGTCTGGTTCGGCACGCCCTTCTTCATGATCATGTATCTGGCGACGCTGAAGTCGGTGCCCGAGCAGCTTTACGAGGCGGCGGCGATCGACGGAGCGACCTGGATGCAGAAGATCCGCTATATCTCGCTGCCGATGCTGCGCAACATCATCAGCATCACGGTCCTCTTCAGCCTGATCGTGACCTTCGCCAATTTCGACATCGTCCAGATCCTGACCACCGGCGCCCCGGCCGACACGACGCACGTCTTCGCCACCTACGCGTTCCAGCTCGGCATCCAGGGCGGCAATATCTCGCTCGGCGCCGCGGTGAGCCTCTTCATCTTCCCGATCCTCGCGATCTTCTCGATCTTCATCCTTCGCGGCGTCGGCCGCCGCGCCAGGGAAGGGGTGTGAGCATGAGCAGTGCCGCCATCACGGCCGACACGTTCGGACACCGCCGCCGCTGGCTCAAGCCGAGCATCGCGCGCGAGCGGCGCTGGGCGCTCTGGGGAAGCTATATCGCGCTCGTTTTCTTTGCGATCGGCTTCCTGATCCCGCCCTATTTCGAGCTCATCACCGCGCTGAAAACCTCCCAGGACATCGGCTCGGGCAAGGATCCCTGGTTCGCCGCCCACCCCTATCTC
>JASHRV010000028.1 GCA_030037175.1 Acetobacteraceae bacterium | reverse complement strand
CCCTCCCGTGAGCGGGTGCGGCACGCCCGTCGTGCCGGGAAAGCTGAGCGGAAGGCCGGCCAGGCTGCGCGCGGCGAGGAAGCCAAAGCACTGTGCCTCCAGCGCGTCTCCGTCCCAGCCGACGGCTTCCACGGGATCGACCGGGGCCGGGAGCGCCGCCGCCAGCGCTGCCATCAGGGCAGGGTTGCGCCTCCCGCCGCCGGCCACCAGCCAGCGCGCAGGCGGCGCCGGCAGCTTGGCGATCGCTACCGCGCCGGCCGTGAAGGCGGCCAGCGTGGCCGCGCCGTCCTCCGGCGAGAGCGCGGCGAGGCCGCTTTCCGCGACACGCGCCGAGAAGGCGAGCCGGTCGAGCGATTTGGGTCCAGGGCGGGCAAAATAGGGATCGGCGAGCAGCCTTTCCAATACGGCGGGGGAAACGCGCCCTGCCCGCGCGAGCGCCCCGTCCTCGTCACGGCTTCGGCCCGTTGTGCGCCGTGCCCAGTCGTCCAATGGACCGTTGCCCGGCCCGGTATCGAAGGCAACAAGGCGACGTTCCTCACCGATCCAGGTGACGTTGGCGACGCCGCCGATATTCAGCACCGCGAGCGGCAGCGGGAGCGCCGCGGCCAGCGCGGCATGAAACACGGGTGCAAGCGGTGCCCCCTCCCCGCCCGCCGCGACATCCGTGGCGCGAAAATCGTGCACCACCGGCAGCCCCGTGCGCCGCGCCAGAAGCGCTGCATCGCCGATCTGCCAGGTTTTTCGAGCCTCGGGCCGATGGAGAATCGTCTGCCCGTGCATGCCGATCACGTCGGCCGGCTCGCCGATCGCGGCGACCGCTTCGGCGTGGCGCCCCGTAAGCAGGGCCTCCACCTCCGCAAGCTCCGGATCGTCTGCCGCGAGCTGCTCCGCCCGGTCGAGGATCGCGCGCAATCTCCGGCGCAGCCCGTCCGTGTAAGGCAGCGTCACCCGTGCCCCCAGATGCGCAACCCGCACCCCGTCCGTCTCGATCCAGGCAGCATCCACGCCATCGAGCGAGGTGCCGCTCATCAGCCCGATCGCGCGCCACATTCCCCTTGTCCCGCCCTCATGCTAGCTGCCCGCACATGCCATCCAGCGATTTCCTCTCCGAGGCCACCGCGCGCGGCTTCGTCTTCCAGTGCACGGACCCCGAAGGGCTCGACACGCTTCTGCGCACCGGGCTCGTGTCCGGCTATATCGGCTTCGACTGCACCGCGCCGAGCCTGCATGTCGGCAGCCTGGTGCAGATCATGCTGCTCCGGCTCTTTCAGCGCCATGGCCACCAGCCGGTCGTGCTGATGGGTGGCGGCACGACACGCATCGGCGATCCATCCGGCCGCGACGAGACCCGCCAGCTCCTCACCGACGAGGAGATTGCGGCCAACATGGCGGGCATCCGCCGCGTCTTCGAACCCTTCCTACGCTTCGGCGCCGACCCGTCCGATGCCATCACCGCCAACAACGCCGACTGGCTCGACCTGCTTGGCTATATTCCGCTTTTGCGCGATGTCGGCCGGCACTTCACCGTCAACCGCATGCTCACCTTCGATTCCGTGAAGCTTCGCCTCGATCGCGAGCAGCCGCTGACCTTCCTGGAATTCAACTACATGATCCTGCAGAGCTACGATTTTCGCGAGCTCTTCCGCCGCCGCAACGTGCGCCTGCAGATGGGCGGCTCGGACCAGTGGGGCAATATCGTCTCCGGCGCCGAGCTCGTCCGCCGCACCGAGGGCGCCCAGGTCTTCGGGCTGACGACGCCGCTGATCACGACCGCCTCGGGCGCGAAGATGGGCAAGACAGCCGCCGGCGCCGTCTGGCTGACGGAAGATCGGCTCGCGCCCTTCGATTACTGGCAGTTCTGGCGCAACACCGAGGACGCGGATGTCGGTCGTTTTCTGCGGCTTTTCACCGATCTTCCTCTCGAGGAAATCGCCGCCGTCGAAAAGGGCGACGTCAACGAAGCAAAGAAGGTCCTGGCCACCGAAGCAACCGGACTCGCTCACGGTATCGAGGCTGCCGCCCAGGCGGCCGAGGCCGCCCGTCGCCTCTTCGAGGCTGGCGAGGCGGCCGACCTGCCCACGGTTCTGGTGCCCCGCGAGGACCTTGCCGCCGGCCTGCCCGCCTTCCGCCTCTTCACCCTTGCCGGCCTCAGCGGCAGCAACGGCGAGGCCCGGCGCCTGATCCGCGCCGGCGGTGCCCGCATCAATGATGCGCCCGTTTCCGACGAGACCCTGACGCTGACGCTCGGCGACCTCCAGGATGGCGCGATCAAGCTCTCGGCCGGCCGCAAGCACCACCGGCTGGTGCGCCCGGAGTGAGGCCGGGCGCAGAGCTCGGACGATGACCGAGCCACCTCAGCCATCTCCCTCCGGTGCGTCCGCCCCGTTCGCCTCGTCGTCCCAGCGATAACCGAAGCCGTGATAGCTTCGGATCGCCGCAAATTCCGGATCGACCAGGCGGAACTTCTGCCGGATGCGCTTGATCGCGGCACGCACGTTGCAGCGATAGCCGTCCTTTCCCTGGCCCGAGACGAATCCGTCACCCTTGATGATGTCGTAGAGCTCCCGATGGCCGACATCGCGGCCGCATGGCCGCGCAAGGTGGCAGACGATACGGAACTCGGTCAGGCTGAGATCGACGCGCTTTCCTTTCCATAGCACCCGGCTCGCCTCGAGACGAAGATCAAGATTCTCCGTGGCGGGTGTGTTATTTCGTGTCGTCGCGTCCTGCGGCTCCGCATTCGCCCCGGCGATAAGCATCTCGACCGACCGCAGAAGCTGCAAAAAACCAAGCTTATCTGCGGCTTTCTCCGCCGCAGGCGGAATCGTCGCCTCACCTTCGCCGGCCGCAATTGACCGTATCGCAAGAGAGAGCATCGGCGTTTCTGAATCCCCGGCGGCACTTTCACAACCGAGCACCACAAGATCAGGGCGCGGATCGCGGTTCATCCGCTCAAGCAACGCGGGAAACTCTCCCACTTCCTCGACGACGGCGCCGGCATCCGCGAACGCGCGGAGCAATGCGTCATGCCGCTTTTTCGTTCTGCTCAGCAAGAGGACTCGCGCCGGAGGTGCGAACCGAGTCTCGGAAGAAACAGCCCACTCATCCATGCACATGCTCCTCTCCCAATCGGCCGTCGTCTCATCGGGTCGATGCGATAGGGCGGCGCTGCGCCGCTTTTCATTTTTGAAGATTTACGCTGTCACCCTGCATGGCGATGCAGCAACGATGCGGATGGTGCCGGAAACCCGGCGCTTTGGGATCGCTGCCTCAGGCTCCATGCCAAAGGCGGCGTGCAACTCTCCTGCCCGCCATCCCCGCTCCCGGTCATGGCGTTCTCCACATGGAAGATCGTACGGTTGACCCATGTCGTGGCAAGGGCCATCCTGTGGCTATTTTGTGACTTCAAAATTTCGGTTTTGCCACCTGTTTCTTGCCATAATGGTCGCGTTCCAATTCACCTTATAACGTCGACGGTTCGGAAGGCGAGCGTTCCATTGCGACGCGATGCTCTCATGCCCGCGACACAGTCCTTGCGTGTCCCAGTATTGGCGTTCATCGAAGTTCGATGCGTATCGATCGTTTCCGCATCCGAAACTCGTCATGTCGCAAGCCCGCTTCTCCAACCGCGCCGACATCACCAGGAGAAAAGAGCGAGGTCTCCCATGAACACGCGCAATTTCATGATCCCCTTGTCCGGCCTTACGACGGTGCTCGCCTTGTCGGCCTGCACACTCCCGCAGGATGCCGGGACCGATACGTCCACAAGCATGGCTCAGCCACAGCAGATTCCTCTGCCGCAATATTATGGACTCTACGCCGTGGATCAGGGCACGCTTGTGCGCATCGGCGGGAGCGCGGGACTTGAACTGCAGAACTGGGCGAGCCAGCAGGATCTTGGACCGAACACGGAATTCCTTGTCTATAGCCGCGACCTTGCAACCGCCAACGAGCCGCTTGATTCCGCTCTCGTTCTTGAACGTGTGGCCAAGGTGCAGGATGTGCGCGCCGTGGACGGCACTGTCATTCCCACCCCCGACACCTGGGCCGCGCCAAATCTGCCCGGTTACGAGATCCCGCTTCAGTTCGAACCCGTCTCCGATCACTCCGATATGATCATCGCAGCACCCGTGGCACCGCTTACGCCGGGTCTCTATTCTCTCAAGCTCCGCGGCGCCGACAGTTGGAACTCCCGCTTCGGTGTTGCCTGGTCGAGCGTGTCGCCGCAGCAATACGCCTCGGAATATTGCGTCGAGCAGCTGCCGGCGGGCTTCCAACCTTGCAGCGCCACGCGAGAGAGCTTTGCCGTCCGGGCGCTTCGTTCCGCCGTTACCAACAATGGCGGCGCGCCAGCGCTCGTGATCGAGGGCGAGCTCGTCAATACCTCGACCGTGAGCGAGATTCTACCGGCGCTCTCGACCTCCCTGCTCGACGACCAGAATCAGGTGGTGCAGGTGCTGCCCGCGATGACCCTGCCCGAGCAATCGCTCGAACCGGGCGGCGTCTATGATTTTCGCATCAATGTCACGAACCCGGCGCCGGGCGCGGCGCGCGTGCGCGTCTCCCCCACGGCCTGACAGCACCGCGCCGGGCGCGGGAAATCACTGTCCCGACGCGGATGAGGACGTATCGCCCTGCGAGTCCGGATGAACGGAGGCGGAGGACTGCGCGGTCGCGTTGCATCCCTGGCCGGATTGCGAGGCGCGCTTATGCGCGCTTTTCTGCACCGTCTGATTGCCGATCACCGCTTGAGCCTCGGCCGAGGATTCGGCGCTGCATGATCCGCCGCCGCCCGCAGCCCCGCCGGACGCGGTGGCAGAGGCACTCGCCGAAGCCTGGGCATTTGCCGAAGTTGTCACAGCCGCTTGCATCATCGGTGTCCCTGCTTGTGCTCCCATATTCGATTGTGCCCTCGCACTTTGTGCGAAAGAGATAAGAAGCGCACACGCGAGAACTGCGCCGAGCGGAAAACCATCCATTCCTTGCATCGCGTTCTCCTGAAGCAATGTTGATCGTGTAGGCGGCGAGATTCGCTCGTCGCCGCATGTCGAGGTGGCATCGTGACGGTCGAGCGCAACCCCACCCCTTCATTGCAACCCAACCATCTCGATTCTCGATCACGTTCTTTTGCAAACCAATGCAAATACCAACGAAATCTTGGCCGAACGACGGCAGGGGAGGGATCGTTTCGGGTTCCGCCTGGGACGGGGTTCGAGTCAAATTTCGGACGATCCCGAGACGACTCACGCGTGGTCCGTCACAGACTGGAAAAACGGAACGCTCGCAGCCGGCGTCGAAGAGTGAAAAATGCATCCACACCAGCAATGTAATAGTGTCGAGGATACGAACTTCAAAAAATCTTCGTATTCATCAGCGGTGACAAAGAGAGCTCGCTTCGCAAAAACGTGGCATCGAAGAAAATTTGAGCCTCGCCCATGCTGCGCTTCCAACTTAGCTAGGGGTCCCTAGACCGCGCAGATCACGCAGATCGGCAAGCGGTCGAATGCAGCGACCGGCGTACTCTTCGCGTCGCAGCCGTTGGACGGACGAGCGATTCCGGGCCGCCGCACCGAACCGAAGGGAAACCGAAGGAAAAGGAGTAGCACGCAATGCAAACGCAGAGATCGCGATCGCGGTTCATGCTCCTCGCGACAATCAGCACGATGACGTTGGCGGCAGCGACATGCATTCCGCTGACGATGGGTCTGAACCCGCTCGGCCTTCGCGTCACCAAGGCCGTTGCCGCCACAGCCTCCGCCTCGTCCAGCTCGGGCGGAACGGCAAGCGCGAGCGGCGCCGGCAGCGCCGGCAGCCACGAATCATCGAGCAACAGCGCCTCGGCCGGTGCGGGCACCGCCGGCGCGTCCTCGCACTCCACTGCTGGTGCCACCTCTTCCGGCAGAGGCGCCGCGGTGGGCGTTGCCGGTGGCATGGGCGCGAGCGCCTCGGCCGGAAACGGCCGCGCCAATACCGCGAGTGCTGCGACGGGCGCCGCCGCGGCAAGCGTCGGTGGGGGCACGGCGAGCACCTCGGCCGCTGCCAACGGAACATCGGCCGCCAGCAACACCGGCACGACGTCCGCGAGCAGCCATTCCGGCGTGAGCGCAAGCTCGACCGGAAACGCCTCGGCGTCCGGTGCCGGTGCTGGCACCGCCGCGGCGTCCGCCTCGCCTTCGAGCGGCCGCGGGACGACCTCGGTCGCCAGCACCAACGCGAGCGCCAATAGCTCCGGTGGCGGCACGGCGGGCGCCACGTCGAACGACCACGCGACCGCGTCGGCGAGCCCGGGCAGCATCGGCGCGAGCAACGTCGCCTCCGGCAGCGCCCACTCCACCGGCAATGGAGGCGCCAGCTACGGCGCCAATGGCACCGCCACGGCATCGATCGGCGGGCTTTCCGGGTATGCGAACTCGAGCAGCCAGGGCTCGATCGGCAGCTCCGGCACCGGAAGCGCGTCCATGTCCGGCAACGCGGTCGCCCAAGTGGGCGCGATCTCAGGTTCCGGCAGTGTGGCGGCCAATGCGCTCGGCACCGGCAGCATGACCGGCAAGACCAGCGGATCCGGCTTTGCCAATGGCGCGATCTCGAGTGACGGGAGCGCGACCGCCGCCATCTCGGGGCTCAACGCGGCGGCCAAGGAGGCGCTGAATGGCTCGGTCGCCGGCAACGGCTCCGTCACCGGCCGTTCGGCCTCCAACGCCATGGGGAGCCTCACGGCGAACGCGGTGACCACGGCGACGCATAGCCTCGGCGCGCTCTCCGCCACCGGCAATGGCGTGGGCTCGTTCAGCAATGACGGCACCGCCACGGGAACGGGGACTTTCTCCACGCCGATCGGCGCAGGCCCGCTTTCGGCGAATTCGTCGAGCGGCACGAACGGCTCGGTCAACGGTCTGGGGAGCGTCACCGCCTCTGCCGGCAATGGCTCCGGCGCGAGCGTCGGGACCAGCATGGGCACGACGAGCCTGCGTGGCTATTCGCGCTCGCTCGGGACGGTATCGGCCTCGGGCAGCGGGATGGGCGCCTATAACGCCAATGGCAGCGCGGCTGGCAGCCTTTCCGCCGGCAGCCCGCCGAGCCCGGTCGCGACCATCTCCGCGATGAGCGCAGCCAACGGCTCGGTTCCGGGGACGGGCGGCGCGCCGCTCGGCGCCACCGGGACGGGCAGCAGCAGCGCCTTCGGCACCGGCACCGGTTCGGTGACGACGCTTGCCAATGCCCACCAAAACGCGTTCGGCAGCGTGACGCCGAGTGCCACCACCGCCGGATCGAACGGCGATGGCTCGGCCGAGACGTCGATCACGCACTGACGGAGAACTGAGCGGCGCGTTGCTTTCCAAATTCCGGCCGGCGGATGAAAAAAATCCGCCGGCCATTTTTTTGCATGGACGATTGGACACGACGGGGGGAGTTTCGCGGACCGGCGCGTTTCCAATAAGCTGCTGGCGTGGCTTATGATTTTCGCAAAGGGACTGTCCAACGCTTGGACAGCGCGAAAAGGCAAGCGATTGAAATAGCGGGATTCAATCGTTGGCGCGAAAATTGCCCCTCCCGCGGAAAGAGGGAGTTTTCTTGATCCAATGGGGGGTTTTCGCGCATAAGGATGGTGTCCGCGCTCATCCGTTCGTTCGGAGCTCTCCGACGGCGCGGGGCCGCGCATGCCGGATCAGCAGATAGAACGCGGCGCAGTGCGTGATCATCAGAAGCGGCACATAGATGATCGGGATCGCGTACGCCGCGCCGAGCTGGCCGGCGAGCGCGGGCAGGCCGAGCTGGTTGCCGTGATAGTAATCGACGAGGATGTCGATCGTGCCCGCGAGATTGAACGCGACGGTGAAGAACCAGAAGGCCGGGCGTGTCCTGAACGTCAGGAGTGCGAGCATCGCGAGCAGGCCGGTCGTGAAGTCGCCATAGGCGGCGAAGCTGGCGAAGCTTGCGGGCAGGTCCGCGCCGACGACGCCCGGAAGGATGAAGACCAGGCCGAAGAAGCGGAAGCTGTGCAGCGTGGCGATGGCGCGCTGCGCCTCGGCATGATCCATCGCTCTCAGCCGCGGCCAGAGATAGGTGCCGAAGCAGAGCAGCCACGGGACGTAGCCGAGGAGGAGATGGATCTGGAAGATGGTTGCGGGGGACATTTTCTTTCCCGTCAGGTGTTGGTTGGCACGGCTTCGAAGACCGCGCTCAGGATGCCGAGCCGGCCTTCCATGACATTCCGCCCGAGATTGGCGGCGAGCTCCGCGAAATCGGGGCCCATCACGGTACCGAGATTTGGCGAAGGGGGCGGGCCGGACTCGCGCTGGCGGGCGAACCAGGTCTTCGCGGCCTCGGTGTCGTCCCGCCAGGCGAGCGTGCGGAAGCCGGCCGGCTCGATCGCCGCGCGCGTCGCTTCCCCGGTGAGGAGAAAGCTCGTGGCCGGGGTGCGCGCCCAAGGAACGGGATAATGAACGGGACAATGCGGCGCGCCGCTTTTCGCGACGACGTCGTAGGTCGCGAATTTTCCGCCCGGCTTCAGCACGCGGCGGATTTCCCTGTAGAGGAGCGCGCGGTCGGCGATGTTCATCGCCACGTGCTGAAGCAGCACGGCATCGAAGCTTGCGGCCGCGAAGGGAAGGGCGAGCGCCGAGCCTGTCTCAAATGAGACTTTTTCGCCCTGTCCCGTGCGCCCGGTCAGATAGCGCGCGGCATCGACGAAGGGCGCGCTGAGATCGAGGCCGGTGACGCGGCAGCCATGGGTCGCGGCGAGGAAGCGCGCCGGCCCGCCGACGCCCGACCCGACATCGAGGACCGACATGGCGGCGGTGATGCCGGCGAGCTCGGCAAGCTCGGCGGTGGCGGCGAGGCCGCGGGTGTGGAACTGATCGAGGGTGGCGATCTGCTCGGGCGCGAGAGGCCGATCCGGCGGCGCGATGAGCGCGAGCGCCGCCTTCAGCCGCTCGGTCAGGCCCACCGCGCCATAATGCGCGCGCACATCGTCAAGCATGTCGGTCACTGCACGATTCCTTTGCGCTTCAGATGATGGTTGTTCGCGCGGGGGCGAAGCTGCCGGTGCCGCTCGCGCGGCTCGCCGCGTTCAGCCCCATAGGCGACAGACCGCCAAGGCCCGGCCCAGGGCCCGGTGATGAAAGAGGTGCCGCGCTTTCGGCAATTCCATGCTCGCGCCGCCAAACCCTGGAATCGGGAGCGAATTCCGGCTCCGATGGAAACGGACGGCGGAGCTCGCGATCATAGCGTTCGAGATCGAAGCCACGGCTGAGCGGAGCCCTGATGGACTGCATGATCTGGCGAAGCCGGTTGCCGAGCGTCGGCCGCAGGTGAGGCGCGGCCGCATAACGCCGGGCGATCGTCTCGAAATCCTCGGGCTGCCGGCCGGTCACATCAAGCACGTCCGTGGTCGGCGCGCCGAGCTCGAACGCGCCGCGCCTGTGCTCCTCGATATAGTACCGAAGGTTGCCGATCACATCGACCGGCACGCCGGCCAGCCGGGCGGTCCTCATGAACAGCCAGACCGGCGCCGGCACGGGTTTGACCGATCGCCCGACGGCCCGCCCGATCGCCCTGGCCATGTCCTCCGCACCGAGAAGCTCGGGGCCCGTGGGGCGATAGCGCTTGCCGGCGTGCCGCGAAGGATCCATCAGCGCCGCGACGCCGACGCGCGCGATATCCTCGTTGGAAGGCGGCGCGTTGCGGCTGTTGCCGAAGAGCCAGGGAAACATGCCGAGATGGGCGGAAATCCCGATCGGCATCAGGTAATTGTCGGCGAACCAGCCCGGCGCGACGATGGTGTGCGCCACGCCCGGCGTCATCGAGAACAGCCGATCGACCAGCCACTGCTGGCGGGTCATGAGCGAGGGGTGCGCGGGGCTCGCCAGCCATTGGCTCAGACCGACAATGTGCTCGAGCCGCGCTTCCTTCGCGGCGGTCGCAAAAGCAACCGCGCCCTGGATCATGTACGGATCGTATGGCGGACAGTAATAGGCGCGCTGGACGTCCTTCAGCGCGGCGAAGACCTGCCCGGCATCGATCATGTCGGCGACGGTGATCTCGGCCCCTTGCGCCTTCAGCCGCGCGCTGCGGGCATCCTCCCGGTGCACCATCGCGCGGACGGGATAGCCCGCCTTCAGCAATTCGCCGACAACGACGCGGCCTGTCTTTCCGCTCGCGCCGGTCACGATGATCCGCGGCCTGGCCATGATCGGCTCCTTCTCGATGGTCCCCGGGGGGTTACCGGCGAGATATACGGAAGCTTCCGGCGAGCGAGTATCCGCGATAATGTTGACAGGCCATGAAGCAGAGCTTCACAGTGAGACAGGGCGCGCTCGACGGGGTGGAGGCGTTCCTGAGCGTTGCGGGGCACCGCAGCTTCCGCAAGGCGGCCGCTTCGCTCGGGGTGACGCCCTCAGCCGTGAGCCAGGCGGTGCGCGCGCTCGAGACGCGCGTGGGCGCCGCGCTCTTCATCCGCACGACGCGCAGCGTCGGGCTGACCGAGGCCGGGGAGCGCTTCCTTGCGCGCGCGAAGCCCGCCTTCGAGGAGCTCATCGCCGCGAGCGAGGCCGCGCGGGAGCTTGGCGAGCGGCCGGCCGGATTGCTGCGCCTCTCCGTGCCGAGGGCGGTGGTGCCGCTGCTGCTCGAGCCGCTGATCGCGTCCTTCTGCCGGGACTATCCCGATGTCGAGCTGGAGATCAATGCGAGCGAGAAGCTGGTCGATATCGCGGCCGAGGGGTTCGATGCCGGCATCCGGCTCGGCCAGCTCGTCGCCGCGGACATGGTCGCGGTGCGGCTCACGCCACCCTTCCCGCTGATGGTCGTCGGCAGCCCCGCCTACCTGCGCGGGCGGAAGCGGCCGGAACGCATCGACGATCTGCGCGCGCACGCGTGCCTGCGCATGCGCCGCTCGGACGGCTCGCTCGCGCCCTGGCCCTTTGTGGCCGGCAACAAGACGGTCGAGGCGATCGTTTCGGGGCCGCTCATCGCGCACGACTACCCCACGCTTCTCGGCGCGGCGATCCAGGGCGCGGGACTGGCGCAGCTGCCCGGCCCGCTCGCCAAGGCTGCTATCTCCGAGGGCAGGCTGCAGGCGCTGCTGACACA
Organism: Acetobacteraceae bacterium; assembly: GCA_030037175.1. Taxonomy (GTDB): domain Bacteria; phylum Pseudomonadota; class Alphaproteobacteria; order Acetobacterales; family Acetobacteraceae; genus JAKAWQ01. Next base: position 3,008 of record JASHRV010000028.1, on the reverse strand, counting down.
GTTCTCCGTGACCGTGCCGGGGGTTTTTCTGTACCACCCGGGGCGGCGGCAGGTCCTGCCCAAGCTGCGCGCGTTCATCGAGCACGTGAAACACAAAGGGGCTTCGCCCCGATGAGGTAATGGGAATGGAAGGAAAAAACTTCTTTTTCTGAAGAAAAAGAAGCAAAAAGACTTTTCCCCGTTATCCCGGACCCCGCCCCATCCCGGGACTCCGAACGGCGAACCTGTCCGGCGGTGCGACTCCGCCAGGTCGTTCGGAGTCCCGGGATGAGGCCTGGTCCGGAAAACGGAAAAAAGTTTTCTGGTTCTCTTTTTCAAAAGAGAACAGAAAAGAACTGAATTCCTTGCCTGGCGCCGTGCTTGTCTCAGGCGGAGGCGTGGTTTTCCGCGTGATGCTTCGCCGCCTCGTGGGAATGCTCCTCGGCCTGAACGGCGTGGCCATGCGCCGCGTGCGCGTGGTGGGCGGCCGATTCGTGATCCCCGGATTCGTGGTGCTTGGCCGCTTCCATGTGGTGCTTCGCGGCTTCCTCGTGATGGTGTGCAGCCTGCTCGTGATGCTTCGCGCCCTGATGGTCAGCCACGGCTGTCTCCTCATTGTATGTGAAACATTACGAACGAGAGCGGCCGGTCGCAGGAATGGAACCTTCCGCGCGGGCCTTATAGGCCGGCGGCTTGCCCTGGTGCGAGAAAGCTGGGTTACAATCGGGGACGGAGTCCCGGAACGGCCCGATCCTCCGGGGACTATCCATTGGGCTGGTGCCATTGGGCTGGTGATGACATGACACGGACCATGCCTGTCGTGATCTACATTGTGGTGCTGATCGCCGTCATCGTCGGCGTGGATGTGCTGGTCTTCAGAAACAGGTTCTGGGAACGGCTGATGGCGAATATCGGCATCGTCCTGCTGTTCGCGGCTTTCTATCTGAGATTCTTCAGGAGCCCGTGAGAGCCTGTTTGACAATGCTACTGTGGTGGTCGTCCGACGCGTCTTTCTGCGCTTCCGGTGCTCACGGCCTTCTACGGCCGCTCCGCTCCGGTTCTCGAAAGCCGCGCCGGCCGGCGCCTGCGGCGCCTCCGACTCGCCACAGCGCATTCTCAAACGGGCTCTAAGCCGGGGCGCGGGGGGCCTATCCCGGCCCGCGCGCGGGCTCGCTCATGGCTCTCCAGCGGCAGGAAAGCCGGCCCGTGGTGTCCTGCCGCCAGCTTGCGACGAGCCGCAGGCGGCGCGGCGTGGCGCGGTTCGGTGCTGCATCGCGAACCGGCGGACGCGGGCGGTCCATGGGGGTTTTCAGGAAGATCATCGCTCTCTCTCCTTCGAATGGGCGTTGGCGGGGCATCGGCGGTATTGGCCTGGAGCGTGACGCTCCGGCCTCGATCCTCCGCGGATTGGCCGATTGAGCCTGGCTTTATGGGACGATGGCTGAAAGTGACGATGGCGACGGAGAAATTTCCGATCCTCCGGCCGGTTTGCTATATGCGCTCTTTCGGCCCCGGTTCAAGGGCGAGCCTGCGATGCGGCCGGGCGAGGCCGGGTCAGCCGGCGGGTTCGAGAAATTTCAGGGGGAGCTTGCCGATTTTCGCGCACCACATGAGCGGGCCGCTGCGGTGGACGGAGTTGCCGGTGGAATCGACGGCGACGGTCACGGGCATGTCCGTGACCTCGAACTCGTAGATCGCCTCCATCCCGAGATCCTCGAAGGCGAGCACGCGCGCCTTGGTGATCGCCTTGGCGACGAGATAGGCCGCGCCCCCCACCGCCATGAGATAGACGACCTTGTTGTCGCGGATGGCGGCGATGGCCTCGGGCCCGCGCTCGGCCTTGCCGATCATGCCGATGAGGCCGGCGCGCTCGATCATCGCGCGGGTGAACTTGTCCATGCGCGTGGCGGTGGTGGGGCCGGCGGGGCCGACCGCCTCCCCGTGCACGGCGGGGACCGGGCCGACATAATAGAGAAAGCGGTTGGTGAAATCGACGGGAAGCGTCTCGCCGCGCTCCATCATCTCCGCGATGCGCTTGTGCGCGGCATCGCGGCCGGTGAGGATTTTTCCGTTGAGCAGAAGCCCCTCCCCCGCCTTCCAGTCCGCGATCTCTTCCTTGGTGATGTTGTCGAGGAAGACGCGGCGCTTGCCCGCGCCGAGGTCCGCGGAAAGCTGAGGCCAGTCCTTCAGATCGGGCAAGGGAAGCTCGGCCGGGCCGGAGCCGTCCAGCGTGAAGCCGATATGGCGCGTGGCCGCGCAGTTGGGGATGACGGCGACGGGCAGGAGGGCGGCATGGGAGGGATAGTCCCTGATCTTCACGTCCAGCACCGTGGCGAGGCCGCCGAGGCCCTGCGCGCCGATGCCGAGCGCGTTCACCTTTTCGTAGAGCTCCAGCCGCAATTCCTCGATCCGGCTTTTCGGGCCGCGAGCCTTGAGGTCCTGGATGTCGAGCGGCTCGGTGAGCGCTTCCTTCGCCAGCACCATCGTTTTTTCGGGCGTGCCGCCGATGCCGATGCCGAGAATGCCGGGCGGGCACCAGCCGGCGCCCATTTCGGGGACCGTGCGCAGCACCCACTCGACGATGGAATCCGAAGGCGTGAGCATGACGAAATGCGCCTTCGCCTCCCCTCCCCCGCCCTTGGCGAGCACGTGGATGCGGAGCCGATCGCCCGGCACGACGCGGTGATGGATGACGGCGGGGGTATTGTCCCCGCTGTTGCGGCGCGCGCCGGCGGGGTCGGTGACGATCGATTCCCGGAGCGGATTCTCGGTGTCCATGTACGCGCGGCGGACGCCCTCGTTCACCATCTCCTCGAGGCCCATGGTGGCGCCTTCCCAGCGGAGGTCCATGCCGATCTCGAGGAAGACGGTGACGATGCCGGTGTCCTGGCAGATCGGGCGGTGGCCGAGTGCCGCCATGCGCGCATTGATGAGGATCTGGGCGATGGCGTCCTTGGCGGCGGGCGATTCCTCGCGCTCGTAGGCGGCGGCCATGGCGCGGATGAAATCGGGCGGGTGATAGTAGGAGA
>JASHRV010000272.1 GCA_030037175.1 Acetobacteraceae bacterium | reverse complement strand
CCCGGTGCGCTCTGGCCGGAGCCGTTCTGCGCGGAGCCTCCGTCGCCCCCGTTCGTGGTCCCGCTCATCGCGCCGCCCCGCTCTGGTTTTTCCGCTCCCGCATCGCGGCTTTCACTGTTCCTTGACCAGCATCTGCCCGGGCTGGGAGACCGAGATCTGCCCGGTCCATGTGCACGCGCATTTGCTGCTCACGGTCGCGAGCGGCGTTCCGTTGTAGCTATGGATCGGCGAGGGCGGCGCCCAGGGCACCGTCGTTGCCGGCACGCAGGGCTGGGGCGTCAGCGTTCCCTGCGCCGCCGTGGTCGCGGCGAGAACCTGCGGGTTCTGCAGGCTGCGGCACATCCCGAAGGAGGGAATGTTCGCCATCGGAACGATCTCCTGGATCGTCGCGGTGGAGAGCGAGCCCATCACCACGGGCTTGCCCGGCATCGGCGTCGCGGTGAACGCCATCGGCGCGCTGCCGAAGGAGCAGGTGAGCATCGCGCCGGTGGTCAGGAGCTCAGCCATGCCGCGTCCTTTTCCAATGCCCCGCGGGGCGGGCGCTGCGGGCTCGAGCAGGATGCGCTCGCTTGCGCTCATCCATCCCGCTCTCGCTTTTTCTCTGATCGCGTGATTCAGACCTCCGGCGATCCCGCCTCCGGTCATCACGCGATGGGCAACGCCCGCCCTCCTGCCGTCGGGGCCGGCCGGCGAAAACGCGCTTCACGAACGCCGGCGCGCGCGAGAGATCCGCCTACGATTTCGGGGCGCGCCAGTCGTCGCTGCCCGAGGTGCCCGCAACCTCGTGGGTGGCCTCGATCTTGCGGTAGGTGAAGTGGATCTCCTCCATGTCCCGATAGGGGTTGTTCGCCGGATCGAGCGCGATCGGCGTGTACTGCTTGAAATCGATCAGCAGCGCGTCCGTGAACTGGAGCGTGTAGTATTTCTCCTGCTTGCCGGCGGTCGAGGTCCGGTAAAAATTCGCCGTGATCTGGAGAATCTCGCCCGAGGCGATGGCCTGGAGCAGAAGCGGGGAGGATTTGTCCACGTACTTGATGAAGCTCGCCGGCTGATGGACGCGCTGGCCGGTGGGCGCGCCGCTCTGCGGATCGCGCGGGATGGTGACGTGATAGGAGAAGCTCTGGCAGAACACTTCGTCCGCATGCCCCTCCTGATAGATGTTGCCCACACTCTGCGCGGTGAAGGCACCCTGGCTGATATTCCCCTGCGTGGTGCCGGAGATCGTGAGATAGGCTGGCTGCGACATGATTTTCGTTCCTTGCTCTGTCTGCTCTTCCCGGCCGGCGGGTCCGTCGCGGCCGCAATGAATGCACCGGTCGATCACGCGGATCGTCAGCGTCATGCAGGCTCAGCAAGCCGCGTGCCAGCCGCGAAGCCGAGGAGAAACGCCGCCCGCGCGGCAGATCGAAGCGGCCATCTGCGCAGGATTCTTCACACTCCTATGCGGAATCCTGCCCACTTGAAGAATTCGCCCGCGTCGTTATCACTTTCTTGACGAGGGCCGGAGAAAAGTCGCGGCCACGGCGGAGCCCGAATGCATGCGCGAGCGGCGCCTCTCCGAACGCATCACGAGAGGGACGGAAACGGGCGCGGTGGGGCTCGATCCTTCCGTTCTGCTCGAGGACGTGCTCGGCCATCTCCGCGAGCTCTTCAATGTCCGGCAGGGCAGCGTTCCGATCCGGCCCGATTACGGCATGCCGGACATCAACGACGTGGTGCACGAATTTCCGGACGCGATCGAGATCCTGCGCACGGAGATCCGCCACCAGCTCGAGAAGTTCGAGCCCCGGCTCAGCGAAGTGGCGGTGCGCCACGTTCCCTCTCCGGACCGGCCGCTGAGCCTCGTCTTCCGGATCACCGCTTCCCTCCTCGTCGCGGGCGCCGGGCGGGTGACGATGGAGACCGAGGTCGGCAGCGACGGGCTGGTGCGGGTCGCCTCATGAGCGGGTTCCGGCCCGCGAAGGCGCGGGCGTGAATTTCGGCCGCTACTACGAAGACGAGCTCGCCTATCTGCGCGAGCTCGGGGACCTGTTCAGCAAGGCCAATCCCGCGATCGCGGGGCTTCTCTCGCAGCGCGCGACAGACCCCGATGTCGAGCGGCTGATGGAGGGCTTCGCCTTTCTCACCGGAAGGCTGCGCCAGCGGCTCGACGAGGAATTGCCCGAGCTTTCGCACGGAATGCTGGCGCTGCTCTGGCCGCATTATCTGCGCCCGATCCCGGCCCTCTCGATCGTCGCCTTCGCCCCGCCCGAATCGGGCGCCGTCACGATCATCCCGGGCGGCGCCGCGCTCGCCGCCCGCCCGATCGAGGGCACCGCCTGCCGCTTCCGCACCTGCTTCGATCTGGCACTCTTTCCGTTGCGCGTCGTCGAGGCGCGGCTCGAGGAGCATGCCGCCTCCGCGCTTCTCACGCTCAGCCTCGCGGCCGCGCCGGGAACCGATGTCGCGCTGCTCGCCGGGCGGAGGCTGCGTCTCTTCCTCCATGGCGGGCGTTCGCCGCGGCTCGGCGCGCAGCTTCTTCACCTGCTCCTCACCTCGGTCGCCGCGGTCGAGGTGCGCGCGGGCGCCGGCCGCGCCGAGCTGCCCGGAAGCGGCATCTCGCATGCCGCATTCGCGGAGGCGGAAGCGGTGCTGCCATGGCCGCGCAACGGCTTTCCGGGCTATCGGCTGATCCAGGAATATCTCGTCTTCCCGGAGCGATTTCTCTTCGTCGATCTCCCCGCCCTGCCGGCGGATGCCGGGCTCGGCGGCGGGGAGATCGCCTTCACCTTCCGCATCGCCCGCCGCCCGGATCTGCCCCCGGGCCTGTCGGCGGAGAATTTCCGGCTGAACTCCGTGCCGGTGATCAATCTTTACGAGGCGGAGGCATCGCCGATCACGCGCGATGCGCGCCATGTCGAGTATCGGCTTCAGCCCGAGCGGCCCGCCAGCCGCTTCGCGCGGATCTATTCCGTGGATCAGGTCCAGGGAACGACCCAGGGCCGGCCGGAGCGCGTCGTCTACGAGCCGTTCGAATCCTTCCGTCATGCGCTCGCCGGCGGCGCAGGGCGCTTCTTCCGCGTGCATCTCCGTCCCTCGGTGGTCGGCCGCGGCAGCGAGGTCTGGCTGAGCTTCGCCGACGGCGCGCAGCGGAGCGCCGCCCCTCACGCCGACCTTGGCGCGGACACGATCTCGGCCATGCTCACCTGCACGGACGGCGAGCTCGCCGAAGCGGTGCCGATCGGCGGCATCGACCAGGTCGCGGCCGGCAGTCCCGCCGCCATGGCGTTCAGCAACATCACGCCGGTGGTGCCGGAGGTCTCGCCGCCGCTCGCCGGCGATACGCTCTGGCGGCTGATCGCCGGCCTCGCCCGGAGCCTGCGCCCGCTCGACGATGTCGCCTCGCTCGGAAGGCTCATCGCATCCTACGATTTCCGCGCCGCGGAGGACGCCCAGGCGGCCCGCCGGCTCGAGCTGATGCTGGCGAGCCTTCAGGATCTCGAGATCCAGCCTCTGGAAACGATCATCGACGGCATTCCCGCCCGCGGGCGCCGCATTCTGCTCACCGCGAGCGAGAGCGGCTTCGGCGGGCCGGAAGGGCTCTATCTCTTCGGCGCCGTGCTCGATGCGTTTCTCGGCCTCTATGCGGGGCTCAACACGAGCTACCAGGCGATCGTCCATGGCAGCGAAGGCAAGCGGGAATTCCGCTGGCCGATCCGCGGCGGCCGGGTGCCCGCCCTGTGAGCCGCGCCGAAGATCTCTCCGCGCTCGCGGCAGGGGCCGGCACGATCGCGTTCGCCGAGGCGGTCACCCGGCTCGCGCAGCGCCTCGGCGCGCCCAGCCCGGTCGGGGCGGGCGGAAAAGCCGCCGACGAAAAAATCCTCTTCCGCGCGCAACCTTCGCTCGGCTTTCCGCCAAGCGATGTCGCCGCGATCCGTTTCCCCGCGGAAGCCAAAGCCGCCTCCTGGCCGGCGGCGGAGATGGAGGTGACATTCCTCGGGCTTTACGGGCCGGCCTCGCCGCTGCCGCCCGCATGGACCGAGCGGATCGTCATGGAGGAAGAAGGCGCGGAGAATCTCCGCGACCTGCTCGATCTTTTCGGCCATCCCCTCGTCGCGCTCGCCTTCCGCATCTGGCGCCACCACCGGCTCGATCTGCGCTTCGATCCGCGGGCGACGGACCCCGGCAGCCGCGCCGCGCTCGCCCTTGCCGGGGTTGTCGTGGAAGAGGGCGCGCGCGATCCCGATCTCGACCCCATGCGCCTGCTGCCGCTCTCGGGCCTGCTCGCCCAGCATGCGCGCTCGGCCGAGGTGCTCCGCCGCGCCATCGCGGAATACTTCGCCATCCCGGCGGCAATCGAGGAATGGGTGCCGCGCATGGCGCCGATCCCGGAGGATCAGCAATTCCGCCTCGGCGACCCCGCACTTTCCCTCGGCCACAGCACCGTCCTCGGCGAGGCGGTCCCGGACGTGGCCGGCGCCGTCACGATCGTGCTCGGCCCGCTTTCCCTCCCGGCGTTCGAGGCGTTCCTGCCCGGCGGCGCGGCGCGGCGAAGCCTCGCCGCCCTGCTCAGGCTCGTGGTCCGCGAGCCGCTCGCATTCTCCGTCGATCTCGTCCTGGAAAAAGACGCGCCGGCCGGCTTCGCGCTCGGCGACGGCCGCCTCGGCTGGACCACCTTTCAGGAAGCGCCCGACACCCTCCGCCGCTGCCCCACCGGGCCGGCATGACTCCGAGGTCCCTCCCGCGATGAGTCATGAAGATCGTTCTCTTTTGAAAAAGAGAACCAGAAAACTTTTTCCCGTTTTCCGTTCGGAGTCCCCGGCCGCCGCCCGCCCGCGGAAAACGGAAAAAAGTCTTTTTGCTTCTTTTTCTTCAGAAAAAGAAGAAAAGAAATTTCTCCCCCTCCTTCGCTTCAATCCTTTCGCCACCTCATCATCGCATCCGACATATTCCGGGGGCGCACTGAAGTGATCAACTTCGAATCCAAGGCGGGCTGGGCTTCGAAAGTCGTGCCCGTGCGCGCGACTTTCTCCGAGGCGCTCTCCCGCTGCTACGCGCTCACGCTCGATCTCTTCGCCGCCGGGGCGGATCTCGATCTTTCCGAAGCGCTGAACCGCAAGGCGAGCGTCACGCTCGAGCCCGTCTCCGCCGGCGCGCCGCGGCGCAGGAAAATCACCGGAATCGTCTCCGAAATGGCGCTCGCCGGCGTGCTTCCCGCGGGCGAGGTCTGGTATCGCCTCGTCCTCGTTCCGCGCCTCGAACTGCTCGATCTCACCACGCGCAGCCGCGTCTTCTGCACCGATCAGCCCGCGCCCGTCGGCACCGTCATCACGGAGGTGCTGGACAAGGCGGAAGGCGTGCAGTTCGGCGCGGCCGACCATGCCATGCGCCTGCAATCCACCGCCTATCCGCAACGCGACATGGTGGTCCAGTACCGGGAGAGCGATCTCGCCTTTCTCTCGCGCCTGGCCGAAAACGCCGGCATCTTCTATTTCTTCGAGGAGGGCGAGGAATCGGAGCGGGTCGTCTTCGGCGACCGCAACGAGATCCTGCCATGGCTCGGCGGAAGTTCCGCCGCGTCCACGCTCGCCTACCGGCCGAGCACCGGCATCGCCGATCGCGCTCCCGCCATCCGCGCCGCCTCGGCCGAAAGGCGCCTCGTCCCCAACAGCGTGAAGCTCAACGAGCGCTATTACGCGCGTCCCGAGATCGTCCTCAACGTCGTCTCCGCCGCCGATTCCTCCGGCGTGGGTCTTCTTTCCTCGGACGAAACGGAATTCTACCACGAGGCGGGCTGGGGCCAGGCGCTCGCCGATATCCGCGCCCAGGAGGCATCCGTCAACCGCCTCGTCCTCAGCGGCGAATCGGACAGCGTCGCCCTCGCGGCCGGCACCGTCTTCACGCTCGCGCACCATCCCGCCTCGCGCCTCGACGGCGCCTACATCGTCGTCTCCGCCGAGCACAGCGCCTGGGAATCGGCGGAAGGCATCGCGCAACTGCCGGGCCCCGGCCCCAAGGGCGCGGGATACTGGAACCGGTTCACGGCCATCCCGCGCGCGACGCCCTATCGTCCGGCGCGGCTCACGCCCCGGCCGCACATCCCCGGCCTGATGCGCGCCGTCATCGACGGCGTGGACGATGCGCGCGCGAATATCGATGCGCTCGGCTGCTATCGCATCAAGTTCCCGTTCGACGCCGTGAAGCGCGCGCCGGGCCGCTCCTCGTCTCCGGTCCGCCTCGTCACCCCCTACGGCGGCCCGAGCGAAGGGTTCCATTTCCCGCTCCGCGCCAGAACCCAGGTGATGATCGCCTTCCAGAACGGCGATCCGGACCGCCCCATCATCGTCGGCCCGCTCTACGACGCCGGGCAGAAAAGCGTCGTCACCCAGCGCAACCGCACGGCCAACGTCATCTCCACCGCGAGCGGCATCACCATCACCATGAACGACGGCACCGCGCCCGGCGGCGGCTGAGCCGCTTCACACCAAACCCCCCGGACCATCGGTCACGCCCGCAAGGAGCAGAGGAATGGCTTCTATCGATCTCAAATCGCTGGTGGCGCGGCTCGATGAAACCTGCCGCCGCGCGCTCGAAGCCGCCGCCGGCCTCACGCTCTCGCGCAGCCATTACAATATCGAAATCGAGCACTGGCTGCTCAAGCTGATCGAGGGCACGGACACGGACGCCGCTTCCATCCTGCTTCGTTTCGAGATCGATCCCGGCCGCCTCGGCGCGGATCTCAATCGCGCGCTCGACAAGCTGAAGACCGGCAATGCGCGCGCCCCGAGCCTCTCGCCCGAAATCGTCGCGCTCGCCAAGCAGGCCTGGCTGCTCGGATCGCTCGAGCAGGGTGCCCGGCTCATCCGCTCCGGCCATCTCCTCTGGGCGCTGCTCGCGGAGGAAACGCTCGCCCAGCGTGCGCGCGCCGCATCAAATGAGCTCGCGAAGATTTCCCCCGATCTCCTCAAGCGCGATTTCCTCGCCATCACCGAGGGCACGAGCGAGGCCGTAACCGCGGCGGACGCGTCGGAGGCCACGCCCGCCTCCGCCCCCGGCGCGGCGCGCCCCGGCGGCGGCGGCGCGCTCGAGCAATTCACCATCGATCTCACCCAGCGCGCGAAAGCCGGCAAGATCGACCCGATCCTCGGCCGCGACGCGGAAATCCGCCAGATGATCGATATCCTCACGCGCCGGCGCCAGAACAATCCCATCCTCACCGGGGAGGCGGGCGTCGGCAAGACCGCGGTGGTGGAAGGCTTCGCCGCGCGCATCGTCGCGGGCGATGTGCCCCCCGCGCTCCGCAACGTCGTCGTGCGCACGCTCGATCTCGGCCTGCTCCAGGCCGGCGCCGGCGTCAAAGGCGAGTTCGAGAACCGGCTCAAATCCGTGATCGAGGAAACCAGGGCGAGCCCCCAGCCGATCATCCTCTTCATCGACGAGGCGCACACGCTGATCGGCGCCGGCGGCCAGGCCGGGCAGGGCGATGCCGCGAACCTGCTCAAGCCCGCCCTCGCGCGCGGGGAGCTCCGCACCATCGCCGCCACGACCTGGGCCGAATACAAGAAATACTTCGAGAAAGACGCCGCCCTCACCCGCCGCTTCCAGGTCGTCAAGATCGAGGAGCCGGCGGAGCCCATCGCCATCGCGATGATCCGCGGGCTCGTGGCCACGCTCGAATCCCACCACAAGGTGCGCATCCTCGACGAAGCGGTGAGCGAGGCGGTCCGCCTCTCGGCCCGCTTCATTCCGAGCCGGCAACTGCCCGACAAGGCGGTCTCGCTGATCGACACGGCCTGCTCGCGCGTGGCGATGAGCCAGTCCGCGGTCCCGGCCCCGATCGAAGACCGCCAGCGCCGGATTTCCCTCATCGACACCGAGCGCAACATCCTCGAACGCGAGATGGCGGCCGGCGCGGATCATGCCGCGCGCATCGCCGAGCTCGCCGAAGAGCGAAGCCAGGCGGAGCAGGAGCTGGCATCGCTCGAATCGCGCTGGGAACAGGAAAAAACCCTCGCCGCCGCCATCGCGGCAACCCGCGCCGCCATCGAGGACCCGGCGTCAACGGCGGACAAATCCGAGCTGCGCGCGAAGCTCGCCGAGCATGCCGCGGCACTCGCGGCGCTCCAGGGCGAGCAGCCGCTCATCTTCCCCGTCGTCGATGGCCAGGCGGTCGCCGAAATCGTCGAGAACTGGACCGGAATCCCGGCCGGGCGCATGCGCTCGGACGAGATCCGCACCGTGCTCAATCTCCGCGAGGCGATGGAGCACCGCGTCATCGGCCAGCCGCACGCGCTCGAAGCGGTGGCGCAGGCAATCCGCACCTCGCGCGCGCGCCTCACCGATCCGCGCAAGCCGATCGGCGTCTTCCTCATGGTCGGCACCTCCGGCACCGGCAAGACCGAAACCGCGCTCACCCTCGCGGACATTCTCTATGGCGGAGAACAGAATCTCACCACCATCAACATGAGCGAGTTCAAGGAGGAGCATAAGGTCAGCCTGCTCATGGGCAGCCCGCCCGGCTATGTCGGCTACGGCGAAGGCGGCGTGCTGACCGAGGCCGTGCGCCGCCGGCCCTATTCCGTCATCCTCCTCGACGAGATGGAGAAAGCGCATCCGGGCGTGCAGGACATATTTTTCCAGGTGTTCGACAAGGGAATGATGAAGGACGGCGAAGGCCGCGACATCGACTTCAAGAACACCGTCATCATCATGACCTCGAACGCCGGAACCGATCTCATCACGCGCCTCTTCGCCAATGCCGAAACCGTGCCCGATGCCCCCGCCCTCGCCGAAGCGCTGCGTCCGGAGCTGCTCGAGTATTTCAAGGCCGCCTTCCTCGGCCGCGTGACGCTCGTGCCCTATTTCCCGCTCTCCGCGGAGGTCAC